>NZ_JAMYSY010000010.1:0-163990 GCF_040322175.1 Mesorhizobium sp. M0185
AAAACTCGCCATCACAGCCATCATGCGAAAGCTCATCATCCTCGCAAACGCACTACTCAGGGACAATCGGACCTGGACACCATCTCTCCCTTGACCAACACGGATACTCTGGCGCTATGTCGAACTGTTCAACCGCCGCGACTGGGATGGGGTTCGGGCGTTGACCAGCGCCGACGCACAATTGCGGGTCGCGGATTGCTTCAAGGGCAGGCTGTCGGAATCACCTTACTTCGTCGAATATGAAAGAGCCTCGACGGCCTGGAAAATGGCGATTGGCGAGATCGATGGCCAGGCGGTGCTGCTCGTGCTCCACCATGGCGAAAACGGTTGGAAGCCGGCCCATCCGGTTCGGATCGAAGCCGCCGGCGGGACCATAAATCGCATCGCCGACTACTATGCCTGCCTTTGGATCATGCCGGCGGCAGGTGCGGTGGTCGTTTCCAGGCCGGCCTGACCAGCAACAGGACATGCAAGTGTCCGGCATCAAGCTCAATGGAATGGGATCGATGCCGGACAAGACATAGGCGGCTTACTGAAGCTTCGCCTGCAGGGCGTTGACGTCATCCGTCGTCATTTCGCCGTCGGTCGTCACCTTGCCGTCGACGATCTTCCAGAGGCGGAACGGGCCGGTGATGTCGCCGTATTTGTCAAAGGCGACCGGGCCGATGACGCCTTCGTAGCGGATCGGCTTGCCATCCTTGATCAGGCCGAGCGCCTTGGCGAACTCGTCCTTGCCGGCATAGATCGGCGTGCCGGCCGGGTCGACCGCCTTGTACATCGCCTCCTTGATCTTGGCCGGATCCTCGGAGCCCGCAATGGCGATGGCCAGGCCGACGATGGCGCCGGCATCATACGACCGGTCGGCCGCCGGGTTCGACGGTTCGATGCCCGAAAATTCCTTGTAGTTCTTGGTGAAATACTCGGTCGATGCGGTCGGGCTGGTGCCGGAGGAAGTGCCGTACGCATCCTTCAGGTAATCCGCGCCAACGGATTCGATGAAGTCCGGGCTGTTCATGCCGTCATTGAGCAGGAATTTCTGGACACCGCCCTGCGAAATCCAGGTGCGGGCGATGGTTGCGCCGTCGACAGGCGTGCTGACGAGATAAAGCCCGTCGGGCTCGCCGGCCATCGCCACCGTCACTTCCGAGGCATAGCTCGACTGCTTTTCATTGTAGGGCGTGTCGGAGACGATGGTGCCGCCGAGTGCCTTATAGGCGCGCGAAAATTCCGCCACCATGTTGACGCCGAAATCGTTGTTGACGTGGATGACCGACAGCTTCTTGAAGCCTTTGTCGATGGCATATTTGGCGGCAGCGACGCCCTGCAGCGCATCAGATGTGATGGTGCGGAAGAAGATGCCGTTGGTCTTGCCGTCGCGCCCGAGCGCCGTCAGCGTCGGCGACGAGGAAGCAGGCGACACCTGGACTATCTTGGCCGGAGCGGTGACCGAGGTCAGGATCGGGATCGACACCGAGGAGATAATGCCGCCGATGATCACCGGCACCTTCTTGACCTGCACGAGCTGCGTCGCGGCGTCGACCGCAATGTTGCCCTGGCTTTGGCTGTCGCGCGTGTCGGTCGCGAGATCGCAGCCGCGGACGCCGCCCGCATCGTTGATGTCGCGGAAGGCCATCTCGACCGATTTGGCGCCGGCCTGGCCGTACTCGCCGGCCGGGCCTGTCAGTTCCATGACGAGGCCGACGGTGATCTTGCAATCGGCGGCTCGCGCTGCGCCGGCCGCTGTCAGCAGTGCGAGCGCGGTGGTGATCTGAAGTATGGTCTTTTTCATTGTTGTTCCCCTTTCGTTGCACGACTCTCATTGATGTCTTGAGCCTGTTCAGCCTTCCGGCATCTGCAGCCAGGTTTCATGCAGATGTCGCCATTCGACGCCGTTGGGCGCCGATGAACTTGTGGTGAAAACGGCACTCGAGCGGCGGCGGCTATGTTTGCCGGCGCGCTGCTGCGCTTCGATGTAGCTGACGACGATCGTGTCGCCTTGTTGCCAGCCGGCCCGGATTTCCTCGATCGAGATGGTGAAATCGCCGTCACAAGTGGCGCGGCTTGCCCTGACATGGTCGAGCACCGCGTCACGATCGAGGACCTGGCCATCCGGCACAACCATGCAGAAGCCTTCGCCAATGACGCGTTCGAAGCGCCTGAAATCTGCATTGTCCGCACTCGCCGCATTGAACCAGTCGACGAAGAAGCGGTGGAGATCGACCACCTCGGCGCTGGCGCGGGAAAGCAAGGAGGGCTTTTCGTCCATGGCCGCGTTCATTTCCTGCCTGCATTCAAATTGTAATGCATGATCGAGCCGTGGCGGCCGTGACGGTCGCGTTCCAATGTGTAGACGTCGCCCAGCGGTCCACGGCTTTGCGCGATCACGGCAGCGATCCTCGCCCGGTCGTCGGCATCGAGCGCGACGTCCATGATTCTGGCATTGGCAAGGGCGTGCGCCTGGTTGCGGGCGCCGACGATGACGGCCGCCACTTGCGGCTGCTCCAGCACCCAGGCGCTGGCGATGGTGGCGATATCGACGCCGTGGCGGTCGGCGACGGCCTTCAGTGTGCGAAGCAACTCCTGGAAAAGCTCCCAGCCACCAAAGTCGTCAATGATCAGCTTGTATTTGACCAGCGATCGGTTTTCGAGCGGCGTCTGCGGCTCGGCAGCGCCAAGCCATTTTTCGCTGAGGAAGCCGCCCGCCACCGAACCATAGCAGAGGAAACTGACGCCGTGCCGGCTGGCGAGCGCTGCAAGGCTGTTGGCTGGCCGCTGGTCGAGCACCGAGTATTGCAATTGCTGGCTGACCAGCGGCACACCGGCGGCCAGGATCTCGGCCAACCGCGGCGTGTCGAAGTTCGTGGTGCCGATGTTGCGCACCTTGCCTTCCCTGCGGATTTCGTTGAGCCAGCCCATCGCTTCGACGTAGCCGGGCAGCGCATAGTCCCACCAGTGGAACTGCACGAGATCGAGCCGCTCGGTCTTCAGCCGCCGCAGCGACTGCTCGACGATGCCTCTGATGTAGTCGCGACTGATATTGGAAAGCCTTTCCAGGTCAGGCACCAGCTTGGTGTGCACCTTCATCTTGGCGGCAGCATCAAGGCCACGCTCATTGGCAAGGCGCAGGCGCGCCGCGCCGATCAGCTCTTCGACACCGGTATAGATATCGGCGCAATCATAGGTCCTGATGCCAGCGTCGAAGGTGGCGATCAGGTCAGTTACCGCCTGTTGGCGGTCGATCGCGCCGTGCCCGCCGGCAAGCTGCCAGCCGCCGCGAATAACGCGCGAGATCGTATAGCCGGGGCTGAGCTCGAAAGCCTTGGCGGTCATCTCCGGTCATTCTCCTTCGGCAGCGGCACCGCCGTCGTTTCGGCATGGCTGAACCGCCGCTTGCCGGTCCTGACGATCCGGAGCCGGCTGGCACAATTGGGATCCGGACAAGCGATCTCGGCGTCCGACGTCATCCAGTCGTTCCTGTGGGTCGGGCGCTGCTTTGCGGCCAGAAGCGGCAACACTGCCGCAATGGAATAGATCGAGAAACCTTGCCCCGCCGGCATCGACAGCATCTCGCCCTTCAATTCGAAATAGTCGCCGGGCTTGGCGCCGCAATAGATCGGCTTGCCCTCGGGGACAACCGCCTCGACGCGAAGGTCGAAGAGTTCGAAAGTGTCGTCGGTCTCAGCCATTCAGATCTCCACCCGGGTGAAGGTGATGTCGCAGGCACCGTTGCGGCGGATCACGCCACAAGCGGCTGCGAATTTATCGCGATCCTCAGGCACCACCTGCGCGACGACGCTTCCGGCAAGCCAGCCGATCGGGAACAGCAGGCGTGCACCCGCTCCGTAGAACAGGCCGACGTCAAAGATGGCATTCGGGTTGCCGCCCCACATGCGCGGCGGCACGTAGGACAACACGATGTCGCCCGGCTGCGGCGTCAGCGTTGCGTTCTCCGCCGGCAAGGGCCTGGCATAGGTTTGGCCCTCAAGTTCGGCTGATGGAACCGGGCAGGAGATTTCCGGCCCCGTCCACATAGCATGGATGCCGGAAACGACGCGCGGCTGCTCGAGATACGCCAGCAGGAAGGCGGCGTTGTCGGGCGCCTTTTCAGGCAACAGCAGCGCGGTCACGGAAAGCTTCGAGCGTGGCTCGGTGATGCTGATGCCAGGCGCCGTCATGCCCTCAATCCTTCCTTGCTGTGGATTGGAGCTTGTCGCGCAGAAAGGCGAAGGGCCGGCTGATATCGGCCACCAGCGCCTCGCGCGCCGCTTGCGCATCCTGCCTCGCAAGCGCTGCGACGATGCTGCGGTGGTAGTGGGCCGTATCGACCTCGCCGGCGTCGGAGAAGGCGTAAATGGCAACGCGGATGCAAGGCCCGGATTGCAACCACAGGCTCTCGATCATCGGGATCAGCACGGCGGAACCGCAGCAACGGTAGATCTCGAAATGGAAGCTCTGGTTGAGCGTGGCCTCGCGGTCGATATCCTTCTTGTGCTTCAGCGCCCGCATCTCGTCCCACTCGCCGAGCATGGCTTCGACCGAAGCGATCTGGCGCGGGTTCATGCGCGTGGCGGCCAGCGCGATCGCTTCGCCCTCGATCAGAGAGCGGGCGCGCAAGAGGTCGTCGATGCGCTCCAGCGTGATCGGCGGCACACGCACCGAACGGTTGGGAAGCGCCTCCAGTGCCTTCTCGGTGATCAGCCGTCCGAGCGCCTCGCGCACCGGCATGGTGCTGGTGACCAGCGCGTCGGCGAGGCCGCGGATGGTTAGCACCTGGCTCGGCTCGAAAAGGCCGCCGATCAAGGCGCGGCGCAGCTCCGAATAGACGCGATCCTGCACGGTCTCGCGGCCGACCGGCGTAAGCTGGGCTGCGATCACCTCATTGTTCTTTTCGATGGCGGCCTTCTGCATGGGCAATCCCGGTATTGGCCGTTTTCGTCTTGCGGAAGAAATTAAAGCCGAATAGCGTGATCAAAGCAAGTGTGATCACAAATCAAATCATAGGCGGTGAAGATCGCTTTCGGCCTGAGGGATTCATGGGCGACACGACGGGACGGCAGGAGGAGATCCGCACGCCGGTTCTGACGGCCAGGAACGTCGTCAAGCGCTTCGGCGGCCTGCTCGCGGTCAACAATGTCTCGTTTGACGTCCGGCCGGGTGAAATACTCGGCCTCATCGGCCCGAACGGCGCCGGCAAGACCACGATGTTCGACCTGCTCGCCGGCAGCATTCTGCCGACCAGCGGCGAAATCCTCCTCAATGGCGTATCGGTGTCGGGGGAAGCAGCCCATCGCCGCATCGGCCGCGGCCTTGGCCGCACGTTCCAGATCCCCCGGCCCTTGCCTAACCTGACGCTGATCGAAAACGTCATGCTGGCCGCGCAAGGACAGACTGGAGAAAAACTGCTCGCCAATTTCCTGACGCCCCGGCGGGTCGCTGCCGAAGAAAGGGCTGCCGAGACAAGAGCCGTCGAACTGCTCGAGCTCGTCACGATCGCTCACCTCGCGCACGAACCTGCGCGCGTGCTTTCAGGCGGCCAGCGCAAGCTGCTCGAGTTGGCCCGCGTGATGATGGCCGACCCGGCGATCATCCTGCTCGACGAGCCGGCGGCCGGGGTCAACGCAACCCTGCTCGAGATCATTATCGATCGCATCCGCGACATCAATGCGCGCGGCATCACCTTCCTGCTGATCGAGCACAATATCGACATGGTGACGCGGCTTTGCCACCGCGTCCTGGTCATGGCGAGCGGCCAGCTTCTGTGCGAAGGCACTCCGGAGGAGGTGGCGCGCGACCCGCGCGTCATCGAGGCCTACCTCGGAGGCACGGCATGAGCCAAAAGGTACTCGATGTCCGCGATCTCGAAGCCGGCTACGAGCCTGGCGTTCCGATCGTGCGCGGCGCTTCGATCACCGTCGACCAGGGCGAGATCGTCGTCGTTCTCGGTCCCAACGGCGCCGGCAAGTCGAGCCTTATCAAGGCCATCGCCGGCCTTGTCCCGATCACCGGCGGCACGGTGCTGCTGGACGGCAAGGATATCACGGCGTCGCCCGCTCACATCATGGTCCGCCTTGGCCTTGCCTTCGTGCCACAGACAGAGAACATCTTCCCGCTGATGTCGGTCGAGGACAATCTCAGGGTCGCCTGCGGCATCCTGAGGCCGCGCGAGGTCCCAGCCCGCATCGAGGAAATGTATGCGGCCTTTCCCGATCTCGCCCGTCAGCGCAGAACGGCCGCGGGCAATCTGTCGGGTGGACAGCGGCAGATGCTGGCCGTCGCCCGGGCGTTGATCGTCCATCCCAAGGTGCTGGTGCTCGACGAGCCGTCGGCCGGCCTGTCGCCGAAATTCGTGGCGATGGTGTTCGAGATGCTGGCCGGCATCCGAAAGTCCGGCGTTACCATTCTGCTGGTCGAACAGAACGCCAAGGCAGCGCTTGCCATTGGAGACCGCGCCTATGTGCTGGTCGAGGGCAAGGAGCGGCACCAGGGCGTCGCCTCCGAGCTCTGGAACGACCCGGTCGTGGCTGAACTCTATCTTGGCCAGCGCCGCCTCGATCTTGGGCAAGGAAGCGCGGCATGAACCTGCAATTCGTCGTCGACGGACTGCTGGCAGGGTCGATGATCGGCCTCGGCGCCATCGGCGTGACACTCACCTATTCGATCCTGCGCTTCTCGAACTTCGCCCATGGCGACTTCATGGCCTGGGGCGCCTATGCGACGCTCGCCGTGGTTGGCGCCATTGGCGCGATTTTCGGCAAGATCGCGCCGATCGCGCCCCTCTCCTTCGGTTGGCCGCTGATCGTCGCGCTCATCATCGGCATGGCGGCCACCGGCCTGCTGGCGCTGGCGCTCGACATGGTGCTGTTCGCGCGGCTGCGGGCCAAGGGCCAGGCGATCATCGTGGTGATGGCCAGCTTCGGCGCCTCGATGGCGCTGAGAAGCCTGCTCGAATTCATCTTCAGCTCGCGTCCGACCTATTTCAGCCGGGCGATCCAGATCGCCATGCCGATAGGTTTCGGCATCCGCATCACCCCGGACCAGATCGCGCTGCTGCTGCTGACCGCCGTGCTGGTGCTCGGCGTGCATCTCCTGATGACGCGGACCCAGACCGGCCGCTCGATGCAGGCATTGAGCCAGAACGCGGCACTTGCCCGCATCGTCGGCATCGACGTCGCCAGGGTGGTGCGCGTCACCTGGATCATCGGCGGCGCGCTGGCCTGCGTCGCCGGCGTCATGATCGGCATTCTCATCCAGATCCGCCCGTTCATGGGTTTCGAGATGCTGCTGCCGATGTTCGCGGCCGCCATCCTCGGCGGCATCGGCAGCATGCCCGGCGCCGTTCTCGGCGGCCTGATCATCGGCATGGCCGAAGCGGCTGCCGTGCAATTGATCGGCGCCGAATGGCGGGCAGCCGTCTCGTTCATCATCCTGATGGCGGTGCTGTTCGTGCGGCCCATCGGCCTTTTCGGAGTGAGGGAACGCTGATGGATCTGCTCGGCTACGGCGCCTTCTTCCTGACCACCGCGCTGATCTTTTCGCTCATCACGCTCGGGCTCAATCTGCAATGGGGGCTGACCGGGCTTTTCAATGTCGGGGTCGCCGGCTTCGTTGCAATCGGCGCCTACACCTCGGCGCTGCTGACCACGCCCGACGATGCCGCGCGCCTGGGCGGCTTCGACCTGCCGATCCTTATCGGCTGGCTTGGCGCCATGCTGTTGGGCGGCGTCGCCGCCGCCATCACCGGCATTGCCACGCTACGTCTGAGATCGGACTATCTGGCGATCACTACTTTCGGCGTCGCCGTCGTCGTGCAACTGGTAGCGCTCAATGCCCAGAAGCTGACCGGCGGGCCGTTCGGCATCGGCTTCATTCCGCGTCCGTTCGGCGGTCTTGCCGAAACGCCGTTGCTGTTCAACCTTTCGAACCTTGCGATCGTCTCGGTAGTGACGCTGATCGTCTATCTCGCGCTGGAGCATCTGTCGCGCAGCCCGTGGGGGCGCGTGTTGAAGGCGCTTCGCGAGGATGAGCGGGCCGCGATATCCCTAGGCAAAAGCGCACGGTTCTACCGCGTCCAGGCCTTTGCCGTCGGTGGCGCCATCATGGCGCTTGCCGGTGCGCTGCAGGCGCATTTCACCGGCTTCATCGCCCCGGACAATTATTTGCCGGCGCTGACTTTCCAGGTCTGGGTGATGCTGATCGTCGGTGGCTCGGGCAGCAACATCGGCGCCGTCATCGGCAGCATCCTGGTCTGGGCGATATGGGCCGGATCGGGAGCCTTGACCAGTATGTTGTTCTCGCCGGAACAGCAGGCCCGCGCCGCTTCGCTGCAGATCGTCGCCATCGGCGTGATGCTGTGCGTCATCCTTCTGGTCAGGCCGAACGGCCTGTTTGGCGACAGGCCGCGGCGTCCAAGGTTCGGCAAGCGTGCACGCGTGGCCCCCAGCGAGAGCGGCTCATGAACGCTGTGACCCGGCCGCACGGCGTTTCCCTTTGGCATGCCGTCAGCCGCGGTCGCCGCGACCGGCCCACCCTCGAAGGCGCACTCGATGTCGATCTGGCAATTGTCGGCGGCGGGTTTTCAGGCCTTTCCACCGCGCTGCACAGTGTCGAGAAAGGCATCTCGGTTGCCGTCCTCGAGGCGGAAATCATCGCCTGGGGGGCAACCGGCAGGAATGCCGGCTTCGTCGTGCCGAATTTCGCGAAAAGAGACCCCGACGATATCATTGCCCAGCTCGGGCCCGAACGCGGCGAACGCCTTGTCGATTTCGCCGCCGGCAGCGCCGACCTCGTCTTCGACCTGATTAGGCGGCATGCCATCGAATGCGATGCCGTCCAGAGCGGCTGGATACAACCAGCCCATTCACCGGCCGCTTTGCAAAAGACCAGATCGCGCGCCGAACAATGGGCACCACGCGGAAGGCCGGCTGTTGCGCTGGATAGACAGGCGGTCGAAGGGCTGACCGGCGTTCGCGGTTATCTCGGCGGCTGGATCGACAGATCGGGTGGCGTCCTCAATCCGGTCGAATATGCGCGCGGATTGGCCGACGCGGCGGAAAAGGCCGGAGCGCGCATCTTCGAGCATTCGCGTGTCGCGTCGATCGATCACATAGGCGATGGTTGGGCTTTGAAGACGGCCTCAGGTTCGGTGCGTGCCGAAAAAGTGCTGGTCGCCACCAATGCCTATGGCGGGTCGCTGAACCGCACGCTTGAGCGAACCTACATCCCGCTGAAAATCTTCCAGATCGCGACGGCGCCGCTGCCGCGTGAAATACGCACTCGCCTGCTTCCTGGCGGGCAAGGCGTCGGCGACACAAGACGCAATCTCTTCACCTTCCGCTTCGATGGCGAAAACAGGCTGATCACCGGCGGCATGCATGTTTTTGGCCCCGGTGCCGACACGCGGGTGCCGCGGGCGATCTGGCGGCGGCTTGCCGGGCATCTCGATCTCCCGGACATCCCGCCGCTTGAATACAGCTGGTCGGGGATGGCTGCCGTCGAGCCCGACTTCCTGCCGCACCTCGTCGATCTCGGCCCCGGGCTGATCGCCGGCTTGGCGTGCAACGGACGCGGCATCGCCATGACCACTGCGATGGGCAAGGTGCTTGCGGATTGGGCTGATGGAACAAAGCCTCAGGATTTGCCGCTGCCGTTTGCGCCGCCGTCGCCGATCCCGTTCCATAGCCTGATGCGGCATGCACCAAACATGGTGCTCCCCTGGAGCATGCTGCGCGACCGGCTGGATGGCTGATCGACGTGCGTCTCCGGCCGCCGTCCTGATACCCGAACTGCTAGACTCGCCCACATCATATTGTTAACGACAGCGGATGAAGCAGAACTATCTTTATCTCATCATCGGCGCTTTGGCCGTCGCCGTTATTGCGTTGGGGATTTACGTTTATCGCGAGGAGACTAGGCCGAAAGGCGTGGAACTTCGCATCGACGATTCCGGCATTTCAGTTCAGGAAAAATAGACCGCGTAGTCCTGTTGCCCGGCTTTGCACTGGAAGTCGGCTTGTACCGCCTCACCCCAACTCCAACGTCGTTATCGCAAAAACTCCGGACTGCTTGAGCTGCGGCGCCTTTCCCTTGTACATCCGAGCCGTCTCGAAGCCCGGTTGAAGGCCTGCGGACGACAGCAAGTCTGCAAATTGCCGGCTGGTTTCGGGAACGTCGAGATGGACGTTTCCGGGACCGGACATGTGCGCGAGCGCGGCGAAGAGATGGCTTGCCGCCTCCAGGCTGTCGGCAAAGAGCGGGCCGATCTTGCAGCCGTCCCGGCATTGGCGCGCGACGCCGTATCCCGCAATGGCGCCGTGCTTGAGGATCGCAAGCGCCATATGCGGCGGGCGCAGCCAGTGTTCCAGGAAGGATCGCCTCGGGCCGGGAAAGAAGCGGCGGTCATAGTCCAGTATGTCCGGCACGAGTTCCGGCCCTATGGCGCGAATGTCGTTGCCGACTGCTGCCGGGACATTCGGTGACCCCATGAACCGGATCGTCCGGTAGGCCGGTGCAAAACCCATGCTGCGGTAGTTGGCCTGCTGTTCGACGACACCGTCGAGGCCGATCGTGCGCTTGCCGAGCCGCGCCGTGCCGGCATCCCAAACGACCTTGCCATGGCCTTGGCCACGCTTGTCCGGCCGGCAGATGTAGAGGCCGATGAAGCCGAAACCGTCGCCATAGGCAACGGCCGAAATGCCGGCCGCCATCTCGCCATCGATAAAGGCGCCGATGAAGCCCTGCGGGTCGGCTGCCTGAAACAGCGCGGCATCGTTAAGGCCGGGATTCCAGCCTTCCGCCGCCGCCCAATCGACTAGGGTTTGCACTTCCTCACGTGCGAGCGTTCGGATCGTTCGGGGCATTGCGATCACTCGGCGGCGCCAGGCGCGAAGGATTTCAACGCGCCATGATAAGACTTTGCCAACGGGCTTGCATAGGCGCCGCGCTTGGATGTCGTCAGGCCAAGGGCGATCAATGCCTCGGCCTGTTTCACGGCAGCGCCCACGCCGTCGATGACCGGAAGCCCGAATTCCCGCTGCAGCGCCGCCGCCAGATCGGCCATGCCGGCGCAGCCGAGCACGATCGCCTCGGCGCGATCCTCGTCGATGGCGCGCGCAATCTCGTTGCGCAGCCTGAGCAGTGCGTCGGACGCCGGATCTTCGAGGGCAAGAACCGGGATGTCGGCGGCGCGCACACGCGCGCGCCCTGCCATGCCATAGCGCTGCACCAACCCTTCGACCGGCACGCGCGAACGTCCGGTGGTGGTGACGACGGTGAAGCGCTGGGCGATGAACGAGGCCGTGCTGAGCGATGCCTCGCAAATGCCGATGACCGGAATGTTGGCCATGGCGCGCGCGGCATCGAGGCCGGTGTCGTCGAAACAGGCAATGATCGCGGCTTGCGCGCCCGAGCGTTCGCCGGCGGCGATCTCGACCAGCAGGCCGGGCACGGCAAGTGCTTCATCGTAATAGCCTTCGATCGATACAGGTCCCATCGACGAGGTGACGGCAACGATCTTCGTCGATTGGGCAGCGACCGATCGGGCCGCCGCCGCGATAGTGTCGGTCATGCTGGCGGTGGTGTTTGGATTGACGACGAGGATCTGCACTGTCAGGCACGCTCGCGGCGGCGGCCGACATAGACGATTGCGCCGAGCGTCAGCAGGATCACCAGGAAGGAAAACACGGTCGTCACGGTGCCCAGCGCATAGAGCACCGGCGTCGTGACATTGGTCGTCATGCCGTAGATTTCGAGCGGCAAGGTGTTGAACGTGCCCGAGGTCATCAGCGTGCGGGCGAACTCGTCATATGACAGAGTGAAGCCGAACAGGCCGACGCCGATCAGGCTGGGCGCGATCATCGGCAGCACGACATGTGCGAAGGTCTGCCACGACGATGCTCCGAGATCGCGCGCGGCTTCCTCATAGGCTGGCGAGAACCGGTTGAAGACAGCAAACATAATCAGCACGCCGAAAGGCAAGGTCCAGGTCAGATGGGCGCCGAAAGCGGAGGTGTACCAGGCGGGGCGGAAGCCGATCTGCTGGAAGACGACGCCGATGCCGAGACTGATGATGATCGACGGCACGACCAGGCTGGCGACGGCCAGATAGAACAGTGCGGTTGCGCCGCGAAATTTCTGCCGGAAGGCCAGGCCGGCGAGCAGCGACACGGCGACAGTGACGACCATCACCATCAGGCCAAGGACGAGCGAGCGTTTGAAGCTGCCGCCGAAGTCGCCGACCGCCTGGCGCTCGAACAAATTGGCGAACCAGTGCAGCGACACGCCGTTCAGCGGAAATGTCAGACCGCCGTTCTCGCCCTGGAAAGAGAGGATCAGGATCGCCGAAAGCGGGCCGTAGAGGAACAACACGAAAAGACCGAAGAACGCCGCCAACACATAGAATTCGAGGGTGCGCTTGTCCTGGCTCATCGCCTCACAGCTCCTTGCGGATGTCGACGATGCGCAGGATGCCCGCGACCATCAGCAGCACCAGCACCAAGAGCACGACGGCGTTGGCGGCGGCTGCCGGATATTGCAGCAGCGACATCTGGTTCTTCATCATCAGCGCGACGGAGGCGCTCTGCCCGCCGGACATCACCTGCACCGTCGAGAAATCGGCCATCACCAGGGTGACGACGAAAATGGTGCCGATCGCCATGCCGGGCTTGGCGAGCGGAATGACGACGTTCCACAGAACCTGCCAGCCGGAAGCGCCGGCGTCGCGCGCGGCTTCTATCAACGACTTGTCGATGCGCATCAGCGTGTTGAAGATCGGCGTCACCATGAACAGCGTATAGAGATGCACCATGGCCAGCACCACGGCGAATTCGGAATAGAGCAGCCATTCGATCGGCTTCGGGATCAGCCCCATTTGCACCAGCGTCGAGTTGACCAGGCCATTGCGGCCAAGCACCGGAATCCACGAGATCATGCGGATGATGTTGGAGGTCAGGAACGGCACCGTGCAGACAAGGAACAGCACCATCTGCATGGCCGTGGTCCTGATATGGAAGGCAAGGAAATAGGCGACCCAGAAACCGATGAACAGCGTCAGCGCCCAGACGATGGCGGCGTATTTCAGCGTATTCAGGTAGGTTTTCCAGGTGACCCAGGAGCCGAGCGTGTCGGAATAATTGGTGGTCAGGAAATCCGGATACATCGCCGCGAAATCGTAATCCCAGAATGAGACCACGGCGATCATCAGGATCGGCAGCAGGAGGAACGCGCCGAGGATCAGGGCAAGTGGTGTTGCCTGGAGATAGGGTGCGATGGCGGCAAAGGAGCGCCTACGTCTGGCAGGCTTTGTGGCAATGGTTGCGGGCTGATCGAGTGCCACTGTCATCTGGAACAGCCTCGGTGGTATTTTGCCGGGCTGTGATCCTTCGCGCCCCCCTCTGTCCTGCCGGACATCTCCCCCACAAGGGGGGAGATTGGCTTGCATGCCGACCCACGCCAATGATCGCCGTATGACGAAGAGCGCTGAAGAGAGCCACAGCCGATCTCCCCCCTTGTGGGGGAGATGTCCGGCAGGACAGAGGGGGGCGCGAAGGAATGCAACATCTCAGTTATCGCCTGCCTTGCATCAAGCAGCGATGAACTCGTTCCAGCGCTTCACCATGTAGCGGTCCTCGTCCATGACCGAGTTCCAGCAGGCGACCTTGCCCATGCGCTCTTCGAACGAGCCGCCGTCACGCACGGCGCCAGCCTTTTCCATGACCTTGCCGTCCGGCGACAGGATATCGCCCTTTGCCGGCTTGCCTTCGATCCAGTAGCCCCACTCGTCCTCGGACATGAACTTCTTGGCCGACACCATGTTGGCCGAGTAATAGCCCTGGCGGTTGAGATAGCCGCCAACCCAGCCGGACGTGTACCAGTTGATGTATTCATAGGCGGCATCGAGTTCGGCGCCGGAGAGATGGGCTGCCAGGCCAAGCCCGCCACCCCAGGACCGGTAGCCTTCCTTGAGCGGCTGGAACCGGCACGCGATGCCCTTGGAGCGGACCGCGGCCACGGCCGGCGACCACATCGACTGGATTACGACTTCGCCTGAAGCCATCAGGTTGACGCTCTCGTCGAAGGATTTCCAGAAGGCGCGGAACTGGCCGGCTTGCTTGGCCTTGATCAGGAAGTCGATCGTCTTGTCGATCTCCTCCTTGGTCATGTTGCCCTTGTCGGCGTATTTGATGTTGCCCGTTGCCTCCATGATCATCGCCGCATCCATGATGCCGATTGACGGGATGTTGAGGATGGCGGTCTTGCCCTTGAAGGCCGGATCCATGATGTCGGCCCAGGTGGTGATATCGCGGCCGACGAGGTCGGGGCGGATGCCAAGCGTATCGGCATTGTAGATCGTCGGCACCATGGTGAACCAGTTGGTCGGCGCCTTGGCGAAGACCTTGCTGTCCTGCGCCTCGACGTAACCGACGGTATGCGGCGCGGTGCCCTGGGCAATGACGCTGTCCGGCGTCAGCTTGCCGGTTTTGAACAGCGGCACCAGCTCGTCGTAATATTTCAGCTTGGTGACATCCATCGGCTGCAGGACGCCTGTCGGGAACACCTTCTTGCAGATCCAGTATTCGATGTCGGCGATGTCGTAGCTGTCGGGCTGCGTCACGGCGCGCTGCGCGGCGGCGTCGGAATCGGTTGCTGTCATCTCCAGCGTGATGCCGAGGTCGGCCTTGCACTTGTCGGCGATGGCATTGAGGTTGGATACGCCGGTGCCGAACTGGCGCAGCGTGATGTTCGATTGCGCCCAGATGGTCGGAAAGCCTGATATGGCGCCGGAACCGGCGGCGAAACCGACGGCGGCGGCACCTGTCTTGAGCAGCGAACGTCGCGATATTCCAGTCTTCTTGTCGGTGGTGTTGGTCATGTTCAGTTCCCCTGTTTTGGTTGGTTATGCTGGATTTCAGGAATCGAGACGGCCAAGGACGATCGCGTCCTCGGCGTCCCAGGCGATCGGCACTGCGTCGCCGACGGCAACCGGCCTGGCGAAGAAGCTGGTGTCGTCGACGATTACCGTGAAATCCTCGATGCCGGCGCCATTGACCGAGAGCTTCACGGTCGAACCGCGGTACTCGACGTTTGAAACGATGCCGGTGAAGCCGAGCCCGGCTGCCGGCGGCTCGCCGATGCGCACGTGGTCGGTGCGAATGGCGATGTCGATGGGCTCCCCAGTCTCCCTGCCCTGCCCGCTGGCGGCGAGCGTGACGCCGCCGGGCACATCGAAAACGACCATGCCGTCGCGACTACCGGTGACACGGCCGGAGATGACATTGTGGTCGCCCATGAAACGAGCGACGAAGGCCGTGGCCGGCCGCTCGAACACCGTGCGAGGGTGCGCCGCCTGCTCGATACGGCCGTCGTTCATCACCACGATCAGGTCGGCCAGCGCCATCGCCTCTTCCTGGCTGTGGGTGACGTGGACGAAAGTGATGCCGAGCGACGTCTGCAGCTTCTTCAGTTCGGCTCGCATGCGGATCTTCAGGAAAGGATCGAGCGCCGAAAGCGGTTCGTCGAGCAACAGCGCCTCGGGATCGGTGATCAATGCGCGCGCAAGAGCAACGCGCTGCTGCTGCCCGCCGGAAAGCTGCGCCGGGCGGCGGCTGGCATAGGTCTCCATCTGCATCAGCTTCAGCATGTCGAGTGCCTTGGCGCGGCGCTCCTCCTTGCCGACGCCTTTCATCTTCAGGCTGAAGGCGACATTGTCGATCAGGTCGAGATGCGGAAACAGTGCGTAGGACTGGAACATCATGGCAGTGCCGCGCCTGGCCGGCGGCAGGTCGGTGACCACTGTGTTGCCGAGACGCACGTCGCCACTCGATATGCTCTCGTGCCCGGCGATCATGCGCAACGTCGAGGTCTTGCCACAGCCCGACGGACCGAGCAGGCAGCAATAGGTTCCCGCAGGGATTTTCAGGCTGATGCCTTCGACGGCAGTCGTCGCGCCATAGACTTTCGAAACGGACACAATGTCGATTTCGGCGGCTTTGGACATCCAGCTTCCCCTTTGGTCGGATTAGCCAAAGCATCATGCGTGCCAGTTGCGCGCCGCCGCACCAACCGACTGAATCCTCGAAGAAATCAGGGCCGCCTCTATATAGCTGCCGATACGTCGCCCTTGTGCAATGCACAAATTATAGGCGATTGCCGCCGATCTTCGCAAAGATCGTATGCAATCTTTTTCATCTCTGTATTCACTTTGTCTCTCGTCCAAGCGATGCGATTCAGGGTAGAAGAACGCAGGACCACTGCCATGAACATTGCCGACCAGACCTTCCCTGCTATCGAGGCCGCCAACGAGGATCGCGCGCAGGCGATCCGCGACCAGTTGCGCGACGCGATCGTCGATCGCCGGCTGGCGCCGGGAACAAAGCTTTCCGAAGGCGAAGTCGGCACGCTGTTCGATGTCAGCCGCACCGTGGCGCGTGCGGCACTGCAGATGCTTTCCTTCGAGGGATTGGTGCGCACCGAGCGCAATCGCGGCGCCTTCGTCGCCAACCCGTCGCCGGAGGAAGCGCGGCAGGTTTTTGCTTCGCGCCGGCTCATCGAACCAGGCATCGCGATTGCCGCCGCCGGACGGATGACGCCGGCGCATGTCGCCGCGTTCAAGGCCCAGCTCGACGAAGAAGGCCGTTTCATCGCCGAACGCGGACCGAACGCAAGGCGATCGGAGATCAAGGCGTCGGGGGATTTTCACCTGCTTCTGGCGTCGGTCGCGGGAAACGTCATCCTGCAGCGCTTCATGGAGGAATTGGTCGCTCGTTCATCGCTGGTGATCGCACTCTATGGCCGCTCGGGCATCTCGAGCTGCGGCCACAACGAACACACGCAGATCCTCGAGGCGCTGGAAAATGGCAATGCCGAACGCGCCAGCGCGCTGATGCTGCACCACATCGACCATATCGAGGCCGACCTCGATTTGCGCGTCAGGAGCGGCCCGGCACTCAGGCAGGCGCTCGAGTTCTGAGATCGCGTCAACGCACGATCCTCACGCACATCGGCGTGCCAATTTCGATGGATCGGCCGGTGTCGGTCAGCCGGCCGGTTGCGGCATCACGGGCGAAAATCGAGATGCGGTCGGCATTCTGGTTGGCCGAGAACAGATGGCCGCCCGAGGGCGTCAGTGCCAGATTGCGCGGCGTGGCACCGCCGCAAGGCGTATAGTCGACAAGGGCAATCCTGCCGGTTTGCTGGTCGATCGAAAACACCACGATGCTGTCATGACCGCGGTTGGAGCCGTAGAGAAAGCGGCCGTCAGGCGAGATCTGGATGTCGGCGCAGTGATTGCCGTCGCGCGCCTCGGGCGGCACGGCCGGCTTGCTGTCGATCACCGTAAGCTTGCCTGATGCTTCGTCCAGCGCCAGCGAGACAACCGTCGAATCCAGCTCGTTCATGACGAACACGAAGCGACCGCCCGGATGCAGTGCGAGATGGCGCGGACCCGCGCCTGGCGCAAGCGCCGACTCGGCGAGCTTCGTCAGGCTGCCGTCTGAGCCGATGCGATAGGACACCAGCCGGTCGATGCCGAGGTCAGCGACGATCGCCATGCCGCCGGCAACCGTCTCGGTTACGCTATGGGCATGCGGCCGCTCCTGGCGGCATGGGCGAGGGCGGCCCCGATCGCTCGGTCGTGGTCTATGGGTTGGGTGAGAATGGCGGCCTGACAGCGCCGTTGTCGAGCGTTGCCCATAGCGGGACCGGACCAGATCCTGCCTGTAATTGGCGACCAGCAGCTTGGTCCGGTCGCGCGTGATGGTGTTGTGCGCCGTGATGCTGCCCAGCGTCGGCTGCTTGTTGATGTAGGACAGCGTGGCGGTCTGCCTGTCGAAACGGTAGGCCGAGACCACCCCTTCGCGCCAGGTGAACACTTCTGAGTTGGCATAGAAGTGGGAGCCGGCCGGCGTCACCGACAGGAAGGTGGGATTGTCGATGTCTCGCGTCTCGGCCAGTTTCTTCGTCTGCAGCGTCCCTTCGTCGAAACTGTAGACACCCAGCCCGATGCCGCGCGCGCCCTGAAAATACGGGGCGTCGCGATTGAGGCTGCCGACGAAAACCAGACAGGCATTCTGCATCACTTCCTCCCTTGTTCCGCCGGCATTGGCCCCGACGGAGCGGCAAAATTTCGCCTGTTCACGCTTGCAACACAACCCCATATGTGAAAATACTATTCACAAAAGAAGATTGACGGGAGGATCGATCATGCATTTCGCTGGTCTGCGGCGCGCCCTGATGGACGATTCCCGCTCCCAGAGGAAGTCGTCATGAGCGGTTTCGCGCCAACCGTGGGCGTGGCATCGACACACCCCGCCAACATGCCTAGGGATCACGCCGACCTTCCCGTCTGGAACGCGGAGAACTGGTTCTACGAAGACTGGCCGGTCGGCCAGAAGATCCGCTCGCTGCGCCGGACCATTGCCGAGGGCGACAGCCATCTCTTCAACACGCTGGTGCTCGACATCCATCCATACGTGCAGGACCAGATGTTCGCCGAAACGCAAGGCATTTTCGGCAAGCGGCTGGTGGCAGGGGCCTTCGTGTTCTCTGCCGGGCTCGGTCTCGTCGCCACCAATTGCATTAACGCCTTTTCGTATGGCTACGACAAATTGCGCTTCATCAAGCCGGTGTTCATAGGCGACACGATCTATTCGATCCGCTCCAACCTCGACAAGAAGCCAAAATACAAGGAAATGGGGCTGATCCGCGCCAGCTATGAAGTCTTCAAGGGTGAAGGCGAGCTCGTGCTTTATTGCGAGCACCTGCAGACGGTGAAGTACCGCAATCCGGCCGATTTCGCCGGCAAGACGGAGAAATAGGCAATGGCTGCCATTGCCGAACTGCCGCTGACCGGGCTCATCGTTGTCGATATGAGCCAATTCTTGTCCGGGCCCTACTGCTCGCTCAGACTGCTCGACCTCGGCGCTCGCGTCATCAAGATCGAACGGCCGGACGGCGGCGACCTGTCGCGCCGGCTCTATCTCAGCGACACCGAGATCGGCGGCGATTCCACCATTTTCCATGCGATCAACCGCGCCAAGGAAAGCCTTGCCATCGACTTGAAGGACGAGGCCGACCTTGCGGCGCTGCGCGGCCTGCTGGCCAAGGCCGACGTGCTGATCCAGAATTTCAGGCCCGGCGTCATCGAACGCCTGGGCTTCGATTACGAGGCGGTGCGCAAGATCAATCCGCGCCTGGTCTATGCCTCGATCAGCGGCTATGGCGAGGAAGGCCCGTGGGTCAAGCGGCCCGGGCAGGATCTGCTGGCGCAGGCCCGCTCCGGCGTGATGTGGCTGAACGGCGACGAGGACCAAGGGCCGGTGCCCTTCGGCCTGGCGATCGCCGACATGCTGGCGGGTTCCGCCGCCGCGCAAGGCATCCTCGCCGCACTGGTGCGGCGCGGCGTGACCGGCAACGGCAGCCATGTCGAGACCAGCCTGCTCGAAGCGCTGGTCGACTTCCAGTTCGAGGTGCTGACCACGCATCTCAATGACGGGCGCCGGCTGCCGCGGCGGTCGAGCTTCCGCAGCGCGCACGCCTATCTCTCGGCGCCCTACGGCGTCTATCCGGCCAAGGACGGCTATCTGGCGATCGCCATGACGCCGATCTCGAAACTCGCCGATCTCCTCGGGCTCGAGGAACTTGCGCCCTATCGCGACCAGCCGTCGACCTGGTTCACCGCCCGCGACGAGATCAAGGCGATCATCGCGCAAAAGATCGCAACGAAGACGGTCGACGAATGGCTTGCCATTCTCGAGCCTGCCGACATCTGGTGCGCCAAGGTTTTGAGCTGGCCGGAAATGATGGCCAGCGAAGGCTTCCAGGTCCTCGACATGCTGCAGACGGTGACGCGCGAGGATGACGTTTCGATCCTCACCACGCGCTCGCCGCTCAGGGTAGACGGCATCCGCGCGAAGGTCGAGCGGGCCGCGCCACGCATCGGCGAGCACAGCGCAAAAATCCGCGCGGAGTTCGGGCTGTGAGCGACGTCACGCTCAAAGGCATGACCTGGAGCCATCCGCGCGGCTATGACCCGATGGTCGCCTGTTCGAGACTGTGGAAGCAACAAACTGGCATCGCCGTTGAATGGGACAAGCGCTCGCTGCAGGATTTCGAATCCTTCCCGGTCGAGGAACTGGCCCGTGCCTACGACCTGATCGTCGTCGACCATCCGCATGTCGGCCAGATCACCGCCGAGAATTGCCTGGCGCCGCTCGATGTCGCCGGCCGGGAAGCCGAACGTGCAGCACTTGCGGCGGGCAGTGTCGGCCGGTCCTTTCCGAGCTACAACTGGCAAGGCCGGCAGTGGGCGTTTCCGATCGACGCGGCCAGCCAGGTGCAGGCATGGCGGCCCGACATGCTTTCGGCAGCGCCGGCGAGGTGGGCCGATGCCCTCGATCTGGCCCGGCAAGGCCACGTGCTGTTGCCGCTCAGGCCGCCGCATTCGCTGATGGTGTTCTACACGCTTGCCGGCAATCTCGGCCGGCCCGCCGGTGAAGGCCCTGGCGACCATGTGGACCCGGCAGCGGGCAAGCAGGTCTTCGAGATGATGCGCGAGATCGCAGCCCTCGTCGACCCGGCCTGTCTTGGCATGGATCCGATCGCGGTTCTGGAGCAAATGGCCGGATCCGGCTCGCGGATCGCCTGCGCGCCGCTGATCTATGGCTATGTCTCCTATGCCATCGCCGGGTTTCGGCCCAACCGCCTGGCTTTCGCCGATATCCCGGCCGCTGGCAATGCCGGCCCCAAAGGCTCGGCGCTCGGCGGGACCGGCATCGCCGTGTCGGCCTTCTCGAAGGCCGGGCAGGCGGCAATCGACTTCGCCTACTGGATCGCCAGCGGTGACGTGCAGCGCGGCCCTTACGCCTCGGCCGGCGGCCAGCCCGGCCATACGGCAGCCTGGGCGGATGCCGCCGTCAACGCCGCCGCCGGCAATTTCTACAAGGACACGCGGGCTACGCTAGAAGGTGCCTGGGTGAGGCCACGGCACGACGGCTACATGGCGTTCCAGCAGGCGGCGTCAGATCGCATCAATCTCGGCCTGAGCGAAAGGCACAATGCCGCTCGCGTCGTTGCCGATCTCAATCGCCTGTTTCGGGAGAGCCTTTCGAAGCAGGTGTCCGGCGTTGCCGGCGGAGGAGCCTGAACAACCGAACGGAGGAGAACATGAACAGCCTGATCCGCGGCCTTATGGCCGCAACCGCACTTGCATCGGTCACGACCATAGCCTGCGCTCAAGACGTTTCGGGCGTCATTGCTGGATTGCCGACCGAACTGAAGGCGCAATATGACGGCGCGCCGCAAAAGGTGCTGCCGTCGGCCTGGGATAATTTCACGCCGCCGTCAAAGCCGTGGAAATGGTGCCACTCCGAGTCCTACCAGGGCAATCCGTGGCGCGTCACCGTGACCAAGGAGTTGAAGCGGCTGGTCGACGGCCTGATCGCCGACGGCACCGTGGCGAGCTTCGAGGTGTCGGATTCCAACAATGACGCCAGTCAGCAGATCAACCAGATCCGCGCCTTCATCGACAAGAAATGCTCGATCATCACCTCGATCCCCGGCTCGGCGACGGCGCTGGACGATGCCATCGATGCCGCAGCCAAAGCCGGCATCCCCTTCATCACGGCAGCTGGGTCGGTGACCAGCCCGAATGCGATCAACGTCGATTCCAACTATGCGCGCTGGGGCTACGACATGATGACCGCGATCGGCAAAGCAATGCCGGACGGCGGCAGCGTGCTTCTGGTCGAAGGCATCGCCGGTCACCCGATCGTCGTGCAGGAGCGCCAGGGCGGCGACAAGGCGCTGGCCGAAAATTCAAAGCTCAAGGTCTCGCGCAGCGTCAACGGCAACTGGACGGCCAACGTCACCAAGACAGCGGTGCTGCAGGCGATCGCCACCAATCCGGCGCCGATCGATGCGGTGTGGACGACGGGCAGCGAAAGCCGCGTCGTTGCCGAGGCCTTTGCCGAGGCCGGCCGCCCTGCCCCGCTGATCACCGGCTCGATCACCGGCGATGCGCTCGGCTACTGGAAGGCCAATCCCGACAAATACCGGTTCGAAGGCCATGCGGTTCTGCCGCACTGGACGGCCGAGACGCTGTTTCGTGTCGGCGTGCGCATGCTCGACGGACAGAAGCCGAAGCTCAACACACTGCTGATCCCGATTCCGCCGGTCCACAATGCCGACCTCGGCGCCTGGTACAAGGACTGCATGACGCCGGACGCCGTCTCGATCTTCCCGGTCCCGCCGAAGGATCCGATGCCGGAGGAATGGCTCGATGCCTACTTCGCCAATCCGGCACCGACCAAGGGCTGGGATTATTCGAAGGTGCCGGACGCCTGCGCCAAGTAGCATTTATGAGGGCCGGCTCCGCACCAGCGGTGCCGGCTTTCTCCATCAGGATTGGTCATGCTGGAAGTCCAGGCCATCTCGAAACGCTACGGCGAAACGATTGCGCTGGCCAATGCCTCAATCGCATTCCGCGCCGGCACGATCCACACCATCCTGGGCGAGAATGGTTCGGGCAAGAGCACGCTGGTCAAGCTGCTGTCGGGAATCGTCCAGCCGGACAGCGGCGCGATCCTGCTCGACGGAGCGCCCTTTACCGGCCTCTCGCCGGCGGCATTCCAGGGCGTCGGGTTCGCCACCGTGTTCCAGGAAGTGCTGATCGCGCCTGACCGTTCGGTGACGGACAATATCCTGCTCGGCCTCGACGGCCTGCTGACGCGCACCGTGCCGCGCGCCGAGCGGCGGCAACGCGCGCAAGCGGTGCTGAAGCGCTTCGCGGTGACCGAGATCCCGCTCGACCAGTTGGCCGGGCAATTGCCGCTTGCGGTTCAGCAATTGGTAGTGCTCGCCCGCGCCGTGGTGCGCAGCCCGCGCATTCTCATCCTTGACGAGGTTACGGCTGCGCTCGACTTTGCCGATCGCGAGGCGGTCTTTGCCATGATGCGCAAGCTTGCCTCCGAAGGCTGCCTGATCCTGTTCATCACCCATCGCATGGACGAGGTTATGTCGCTTTCGGACCGGATTTCCGTCCTGCGCGGCGGCAGCGTGGTGACGACTGAGGAACGCGGCACGTCCACCGCATCCGAACTTCTCAGAGCGATGGCGCCACGCACGGCGGCGGAGCTGGCGCATGGCTGATCGCGCCAGCCTTTCGGTGCGTGGCCTGGTGATCGCGCCGAGCGCAAGCCCCATGACACAAACCATTGCGCCTGGCGAGATCGTCGGCCTTGCCGGCCTCGACGGCCACGGACAGGAGCGGTTCCTGAAAGTGCTGGCCGGCCTGGAACGCCCGGCCGGCGGCGAGGTGACCGTCGAGGCGCCAACCGGAGCGCGCGCGATCACCAATTTCCGCAAGGCGGTCGCCGGCGGCATCGCCTATTTGCCGCGCGACCGGCGCACCACCGGCATTTTTCCGACCCAATCGGTGCTCGACAATTTTGCCGTCTCGACGCTGTCGCGCGATATGCGTTTCGGCCTGCTCAGCTTCGCCGCGCGGCGGCAGCGCTATGAACGCTATCGGGACAGACTGTCGATCATCGCGCCACGGCCGGACGCCCCGATCACCACGCTTTCCGGCGGCAATCAGCAGAAGGTGCTGCTGGCCCGCGCACTGGCGCTGGAACCGGCGATCCTGCTCCTCAACGATCCGACGCGCGGTGTCGACGTGGCGACGCGCCATGTCCTCTACGATGTGTTTCGTGGACTGGCGGCGGACGGCATGGCGCTGGTCATCCTGTCGAGCGAGATCGAGGAGATCCTGCTGCTTTGCCATCGCGTGCTGGTGTTCCGCGAACAGCAGGTGGCGGCTGAAATCACCGGAGACGAAATGAAAAGCGATACGGTGATAGCCGCCATGTTCGGACGCGCCGCATGAGCGGGTTGCGGCGCATGGCGGCGCGATGGCGCGGCGCTGGCTTTGCGGCAGTGCTGTTGGTGATCCTGATCGCGGTCAATCTGCTGCTTAATCCGGCGCGCTTCCATCCTGCCGCCTGGGGCGCGCTGATCGGGCTCGCCGCGCCGCTGATCGGCGCAGCGGTCGCCTCGGCTCCGGTGATCCTGGCCGGGCGCGGTGGCATCGACATTTCCGTCGGGCCATTGATGGGCTTCGTCAATGCGATGGTGATCCAGCTGCTGTTTCTCAGGCTTGGCATGTCTTCGCCGATGTTCATCGTGCCGGCGGCGCTGTTGATCGGCGCGATCGTCGGCGCCGCCAACGGCTTTCTGGCGACCATCGTCCGCATCCAGCCGATCGTTGCGACGCTCGGCACCTATCTGATCCTCACCGGCATGACGCTGACCGTCCTGCCGGCGCCGGTCGGGCCGGCGCCGGGCTGGCTGAAGGCAATGGCCGGACCCTGGTCGGCGCTGCCGCTGGCGCTGATCTTGCTGTTCTGGTGGCTGGTGCGACAGACGCCTTATTACGACCAGCTGATGGCGGTGGGCAGCGACGACCGCGCCGCCTACACGGCCGGCATTCCGGTGACGAAAGTGCGTTTCATCGCCTATGTCATGACCGGCATACTTGCCGCCTGTGCCGGCCTGATGCTGACCGCGCTGATCGGTTCGGCCGACCCTAATATCGGGCCAACCTACACGCTGATCGCGATTGCCGCGGTGGCGCTCGGCGGCGTCAGCCTTGCCGGCGGGCGCGGCGGGCTCGCCGGCGCCGCCATCGGCGCTGTCGACATCTTCCTGCTGCAGAGCGTGCTGACCGCCTTCAACGTCTCCACCTATGTGCTGCAGATCGCCTATGGCGCGATCCTGGTTGTGGCCGTCATCATGACGGCGCTGCAGGAGCGGCTCTCGGGAGGGAAAGGCTGAGAAGCATGCGCCAGACCTGGTTCCAATCCACCAATGCGCGTGTCGCCGGTGCCTTTGCCGTCGCTGTCGCCTTGCATCTCCTTGGCACCTTGCTCATCCCGGGCTACTCCCAGCCGTTCGCCATCCGGGCGCTGCTGGTGATCGCCTCGCTGCTGGCGGTGGCATCGATCGGCCAGACCCTCGTCGTAATCCTGGGCGGTATCGATCTGTCGATCCCCTTCATCATCGGCTTTGCCAATGTCGTTGCCGCACAGCTCTACGGCGTCGGCTGGAATTTTGCCCTTGTCTGCGCAGTCGTCGTCGCGCTCGCCATACTGATCGGGGCGCTGAACGGCCTGATCTCACGTGGGCTCGATATCCACCCGCTGATCGTCACGCTCGGCACTGGCATGATCGTGCAAGGTGCCGTCCTGTTGTGGACCGGTGGCTTTCCATCCGGATCGGCGCCTGCCGCGGTTTCCGCCTTCGTTTCGATCGGCGGTTCGGTCGGACCGCTGCCGGTGCCGGGGCTGGTGCCATGCGTCGCGGTGCTGACCTTGCTGGTGGCGCTGGTGCTGGCGCGCACGCCATACGGCCGCCGTCTCTACGCCCTAGGCAGCAATCCAGGTGCTGCGCCGCTGGCGCTGATCGATCCGGTCCGCATGTGGACCGTGACCTATGCCGCGAGCGCCTTCTTCGCCGCCGCGGCCGGCGTGCTGCTGCTCGGCTTCACCGGCTCTGCCTATGGCGATGTCGGCCAGCCCTATCTGTTCCAGACGATCGCGGCAGTGGTGGTCGGCGGCGCCGCCCTTGTCGGCGGCCGCGGCAGCTATTTCGGCACCATTGCCGGCGTGCTGGTGCTGACGGAGATCAACACGCTGCTGATCGGCCTCGGCTTCCGGCCCTCGACCGTGCAGGCGGCACTTGGCCTGGTCATCGTGCTCCTGGTTTCGCTCTACGGTCGCGAGCGGCACGTGTCGGCGACGATCTGAGGCCACCTATTCGTTTTAGCCGCATTTGTGCGACGCCATGTGATTCCATCACTTGGCTGCAAAATGCTCTACAAACTCCACAGCCGCTTGGCGTTGCCGGACAGCAGTTGCTGCCTTTCATCGGCGCTGGTGCCGGCGAGCAGCGCGTGCGTTGCCGCCACCCAGGTCGCAAGCCCGCCGCCAAGCGTGCAGACCGGCCAGTCGCTGCCCCACACAACGCGGTCCCAGCCGAAGCATTCGATGGTGTGCTCGACATAGGAACGCAGCGTTTCGACAGTCCAGGATCCGGCATCCGCATAGGCGACCACACCGGAAATTTTGCCGACGACGTTCGGGCGCCGCGCGATCTCCGCCATGTGCTCGCGCCAGGGGTGCTCGGCACCACCCTTGATGTCGGGCACGCCACAATGGTCGAGCACGAACTGCACATCCGGCGCGACGTCGGCGAGTGCAATCGCCTTGGGGATCTGGTGCGGCAGAACGACAAGGTCGAAGGTCAGGCCGCTGCCGGCAAGCCGCTTGATGTTTTCGCGAAACAGCGCGCCCTCCGAAAGCTCGTCCGGCATGACGTGCAGCACGCGGCGAAAGCCTTTGACGAAAGGATCGGCGCGCTGGCGCTCGAGATAGGCGGCAAAGCCGGGCTCTTCCGGACGGCAGGAGGCAATTGCCCCCCGCAGCAAGCTGGCCTTTTCCCGCGACAGCGCTTTGACACGGCTGGTTTCAGCCTCGATGTCGGCAGGATCGACATCGACCTCCATATGCAATGCGCCCTCGATGCCGGCACGGCGGGCCTGGACTGCATATTCGACGTAGGAGAAATCGCGGTTGAGCGCCGGCACGCCGGCCAGCCAGGGATAGCGCAGCGCGGACTGGTCGATCAGGTGCAGATGGGTGTCGAAGATCATGGCGGCGCTCCTCCCTGGCGACTTCGAGATCATCTCACGGAGAAATTCTTCATTCAAATAAGAATTCATCGCGATTGCTTGACGGTCGATCCCGCCAGTTGCGACAGCTTTTCGGTCGCTGCCAGCAGCAGCTCTATCGTCCTGGTGATGTCGGGCGCCTTGGGTGCGTTGACCAGGGTTATGTAGGGGATCGACAGTGCGGCGATGGCCTTGCCATCCGAGCCGAGAACGGGCGTCGACAGATTGAACACGCCGGCCGTCTGCATCGACGCCATCATCTCGTAGCCGCGTTCCCTGATCTGGTCGAGGCGGGCGAAGAATTCCGGCGATTGCGGCGGCTTGTCGGTACTGCGCAGATGTTCTGAGATCATCATCTGCCGCTCTTCCGGCGGGCGGAACGCCAGCAATACATGGCCGGACCCGGTGTCGAACAGGCTGATATGCGAGCCGACGCGGATGGAGATGCCCCAGTAATCCGGCGCCTCCTGCTGTGCGATCACCACCGCGGAACCGCGGTCGAAGACGACCAGCTGATTTGCCTGCTGTGTGGTTTCGGCCAGTTCGCGCATCAGCGGCGTCGCGTAGGAAGCCAGCCGGCGCACCGGCGCGTGCAGCTGCGCCAGGCCAAACAGCTTGAGCGTCAGCGAGTAACGGTCGCCATCCGGCCGCGTGACATAGCCGCGCCGCACCAGCCGATCCAGCATGCGATAGAACTCGTTCGGGCTGCGGTCGAGTTTCTTGGCGATTTCCGCCTGCGTCAGGCCGCCGTCGACGCCGGCCAGCAGCTCGAGAATGTCGAGCCCCTTGTCCAACGCCGGGGCTCGATAGCGCTCGTCTTCCTCGTCCTCTGCCATTGGGCTTCTCCAGTGAATTTCATATTTCATATACGCATAACGGTTGCTTCCGGAAGAACTTTCGGCTTGACGATCTTATAAATATTTTGTTTGTATATGAATGAAGCTGCCGATCGACCTCACTACGCGATCGACGCAGACTCTTGGGAGGATACCAATGACGAAACTGTTTTGCGGCCTGTCGGCCGGCGTAACGCTGCTCGCACTTGGTGCGAGTGCTGCCCTTGCTGCCGACCTGCCCGGTAAATTCGACGGCGTCACCATCGACGCCAAGCTGATCGGCGGCCAGCAATATGAAGGGCTGTACGCGCGCATCGGCGAATGGGAAAAACTGACCGGCGCCAAGGTCAACGTGATCTCGAAGAAAAACCACTTCGAGCTCGACAAGGAGATCAAGTCGGACATCGCCTCCGGCAGCATCAACTGGTGCGTCGGGTCGAACCACTCGTCCTTCGCGCCGCAATATCCTGATATCTACACCGATCTCAACAAGCTGCTGCCGAAGGAGGAGATCGACGCCTTCGTGCCGTCGACGATCAAGGCCTCCACGCTCGAGGGCAAGCTGGTCATGCTGCCGCGCGCGCAGTTCGACGTCTCGGCGCTCTATTACCAGAAGAGCCTCTACCAGGACGAAGCCAAGAAGGCCGCCTACAAGGCCAAATACGGCAAGGATCTGACACCGCCCGACACCTGGGACGAGGTCGCCCAGCAGGCGGAATTCTTCGCCAGCCCGCCCGATTTCTACGGCACCCAGTTCGCCGGCAAGGAAGAGGCGATCAACGGCCGCTTTTACGAGATGCTCATCGCCGACGGCGGCGAATACCTCGACAAGGATGGCAAGCCGGCCTTCAACTCGGAAGCCGGCGTGCACGCGCTCGACTGGTTCGTCAATCTCTACAAGGCCAAGGCGGTGCCGGCCGGCACCACCAACTATCTGTGGGACGATCTCGGCCAGGGCTTTGCCTCGGGCACCGTCGCCATCAACCTCGACTGGCCGGGCTGGGCAGGCTTCTTCAACGATCCGAAGTCGTCGAAGGTCGCCGGCAATGTCGGCGTGAAGGTGGCGCCGAAGGGATCGGCCGGCATTCGCACCGGCTGGTCGGGGCACCACGGATTTTCGGTCACCGAAAACTGCGCCAGCAAGGAAGCCGCGGCGTCGCTGGTCTGGTTCCTGACCAATGAGGACAGCCAGAAGCTCGAGGCGGCAAGCGGCCCACTGCCGACCCGCACGGCGGTGTGGGACTGGGACATCCAGCAGGCGGCCAATGATCCTTACAAGAAGGAAGTGCTGGCGGCTTTCCAGGAAGAGGCAAAGCACGCTTTTGCCGTGCCGCAGACACCTGAATGGATCGAAATCTCCAACGCCGTCTATCCCGAATTGCAGGCCGCCATCCTTGGCGACAAGACCTCCAAGCGGGCTCTGGACGACGCTGCCGCCAAGGCCACGCAAATCCTCGAGGACGCCGGCAAGCTTTGACCATTCTCCCAAGGGGGCGCCGCGCTCATCGAAGAGCGGCGTCCCCGAACTTTTTACGAACCATGCGCAACACGCTTTGTCTTGATCCCAGGCCGCCGATGGCGGCCTTCGGTGTCCGGGCACCAACCAGAACCGGATCGCCATGAAAGGCTGGAGACCTTCGCCGCCATTGCTGCTCCTGCTGCCGGCGGTGATCGTTCTGGCGGCGGTGGTGGTGGTGCCGTTGCTGCTTTCGCTCTATTCCAGCTTCACGCCGTTCCGGCTGACCAGGCCGGAGACGTTCTGGGTCTTCATCGGCGCGCGCAACTACGTCACCATCCTGACCAGCCGCGCCTTCTGGGTCGCCTTTGCCCGCACCGTGGTGCTGCTGACCGTCGCGCTCAACCTGGAAATGCTGATCGGGCTCGGGCTGGCCCTGCTGGTGGAGAAGGCATCGCGCGGCCAGCGGATCCTGCGCACCATCATGATGTTTCCGATGATGTTTTCGCCGATCCTCGTCGGCTTCCAGTTCAAATTCATGTTCAATGACAATATCGGCCTGGTGAACAACGCCCTGCAGGGGCTCGGCCTGACCGATCGCGCCATCCCGTGGCTGATCGACGGCAATCTCGCCTTCATCGCCATCCTGATCGCCGAGATCTGGTCGTCGACCTCGGTGTTCGCGATCCTGATCCTGGCCGGGCTGCTGGCGATGCCGCGCGAACCGGTCGAGGCGGCCCGCGTCGACGGCTGCACGCCGTGGCAGACATTCCGCTATGTCACCTGGCCGTTCATCATGCCGTTTGCCTTTATCGCCATGACCATCCGCTCACTCGACGTCGCGCGCGCCTATGACATCGTAAAGATCATGACCGACGGCGGCCCCGCCGGCCGCACCGAACTGGTCTGGACGCTGGTCGCCCGCATCGCCTACAGCGATGCCAGGATGGGAATGGCCAATGCCATGGCCTATTTCTCGATCCTGCTGTCGATCCTGTTCACCGTCTATTTCTACCGCAAGCTCGCCGCAGCGCGCACGCAGATCGCGGCGGAGTGGTGAGGATGGACCAGAACAGCCTGCATCGCGTCGGCAACAAAGCGCTCGGAATCGTTCACGGCATCGGACTGTTCCTGGCCATGCTGGTCATCTGCCTGCCCGGCATCTGGATCGTGCTGTCGTCGCTGCGGCCGACCGTCGAAATCATGGCCAAGCCGCCGGTGTGGATCCCGCAGCAACTCTCGCTCGACGCCTACATCGCCATGTTCAGCGGCGTCGGCCAGGGCGGCATTCCGGTGCTCGACTACTTCCGCAATTCGCTGATCATCTCGGTGACCTCGACGGTGATCGCCATCGTCATCGGCATGGCCGGCGGCTACGCCTTTGCGCGCTACCGCTTTCGCGCCAAGTCGGCGATGTTCCTCGGCCTGATGCTGACGCGCACGGTGCCCGGCATCGCGCTGTCGCTGCCGCTGTTCTTCGTCTTTGCGCGGCTCGGCATCATCGACACGCATTTCGGGCTGATCCTGGTCTATGTCGCGCTCAACGTGCCGTTCACCGTCTGGCTGATCGACGGCTTTTTCCGCCAGGTGCCGAAAGACCTCGCCGAAGCCGCGCAGATCGACGGCTGCACGCGCTGGCAGGCCTTCTGGCAGGTCGAGTTTCCGTTGGCCGGGCCCGGCATCGCCTCGGCCGGCATCTTTGCCTTCCTCACCTCCTGGAACGAGTTCGCGCTCGCCTCGCAGCTGACGCGCTCGATCAATTCCAAGACCCTGCCGGTCGGCCTGCTCGACTATACGGCCGAATTCACCATCGACTGGCGCGGCATGTGCGCGCTCGCCGTGGTCATGGTCATACCGGCGCTCACGCTTACCTTCATCGTCCAGAAACATCTCGTCGGCGGCCTCACTTCCGGCGCGGTGAAAGGCTGACATGGCAACTGTATCGCTCAAGAACCTCACCAAAAGCTACGGCCCGGTGGCGGTGGTGCACGGCATCGATCTCGAGGTCGCCGACCGCGAATTCATCGCGCTGGTCGGGCCGTCCGGCTGCGGCAAGTCGACAACCCTGCGCATGATCGCCGGCCTCGAGGCGATCAGCGACGGCGTCATCGAGATCGGCGGCCGCATGGTCAACGATCTGCCGCCGCGCTCGCGCAACATCTCGATGGTGTTCCAGTCTTACGCGCTCTACCCGCATATGACCGTGCGCGAAAACCTCGGCTTCTCGCTCAAGATAGCCGGCGCCGCGAAAGAAGAAATGGACCGTCGCGTCGCCGAAGCGTCCGGCATTCTCGGCCTCGACCAATTGCTCGACCGCCGGCCGTCGCAGCTGTCCGGCGGACAGCGCCAGCGCGTCGCCATGGGCCGCGCCATCGTGCGCGATCCCGACGTCTTCCTGTTCGACGAGCCGCTTTCCAATCTCGACGCCAAGCTTCGGACGCAGATGCGCACTGAGATCAAGAAGCTGCACGCCAAGGTCAAGTCGACAGTGATCTACGTCACCCATGACCAGGTCGAAGCGATGACATTGGCGGACCGTATCGTCATCATGCGTGACGGTTTCATCGAGCAGGTCGGCACACCCGACGAGGTCTTCCGCCGGCCGCAGACACGCTTCGTCGCGGGCTTCATCGGCTCGCCGCCGATGAATCTGCATGAGGCGGTTGTCGACGACGGACAGTTGCTGTTCGCCAGCGGCGAGAGGCTGCCTTTGCCCAGCCAGTTCAAGGCCAATATCGAGGCCGGCGACAAAGTCGTGTTCGGCCTCAGGCCCGACGACATCTATCCGACCGGGCATGGCATCAGCTCCGGCGAAGACGTCGACGTCCACCAGGTGGAGTTGCCGGTGACCGTCACCGAGCCGCTCGGCAACGAGACGCTGGTGTTCGCCGAATTCAACGGCAGCGACTGGGTATCGCGGATGCTCAATCCAAAGCCGCTGAAAGCCGGCGACCGGGTCAAGATGAGCCTGGACCTGTCGCAGGCCCATCTGTTTTCCGCCGAAACAGGCAGGACATTGCGAGGTTAAAACCATGGCAAAGATCGAGAAAATCGAACTGCGGATGGTCGACCTGGTGCCGAAGGTCAAGCGCACCGATGCCATCCAGAGTTTTGTCAGCCAGGAAACACCGATCGTCACCATCACCGACGCCGACGGCGCGGTCGGCACCGGCTACAGCTATACGATCGGCACCGGCGGCTCCTCGGTGATGCGGCTGCTGGCCGACCACCTTGCGCCGCGGCTGATCGGCCGCGACGCGGACATGATCGAGGCGATCTGGCACGAGCTGGAGTTCGCCACCCATGCCACGACGATCGGCGCGATCACGGCAATCACGCTGGCGGCCATCGACACTGCGCTTTGGGACCTGCGGGCCAAGAAACAGAGGCTGCCGCTGTGGAAGCTGGCCGGCGGCGCCAAGGACCGCTGCCCGCTCTACACGACCGAAGGCGGCTGGCTGCATATCGAAACCGAGGCGCTGGTCGAGGATGCGCTGGCCGCCAAGGGCAAGGGCTTTCGCGGCTCGAAGGTCAAGATCGGCAAGCCGCACGGCTCCGAGGATCTTGTCCGGCTGACGGCGGTGCGCCGGGCGGTTGGAGACTCCTACGAGATCATGACCGACTGCAACCAGGGCTTTTCTGTCGACGAGGCGATCCGCCGGGCCGAGCGCCTGCGTGAACTCGACCTCGCCTGGATCGAGGAACCGCTGCCAGCCGACGACATAGACGGCCATATCCGCCTGTCGAATGCGACGTCGACGCCGATCGCCGTCGGCGAGTCGCTCTACTCGATCCGGCATTTCCGCGAATATATGCAGAAGGGCGCGTGCTCGATCGTGCAGGTCGATGTCGGCCGCATCGGCGGCATCACGCCGTGGCTGAAGGTGGCGCATGCAGCCGAGGCGTTCGACATACCGGTCTGCCCGCATTTCCTGATGGAACTGCATGTCAGCCTGACGTGCGCCGTTCAGAACGGCAGATATGTCGAGTATATTCCGCAGCTCGACGAGCTGACTGGGAAGAAGATGCGCATCGAGGACGGGCACGCATTGGCGCCGGACGAACCCGGCATTGGTATCGACTGGGACTGGGATGCGATCAAGGCGAAGAGCATCGCGGAATTCACCACGACGATAGAAAAATAGGAGGCGGACATGCAGCGAATGGGAATGGTGCTCGGCCTCAAGCCGGAGAAAGTCGCCGAGTATGTGCGGCTTCATGCTGCTGTGTGGCCGGACGTCCTCAAGATGATTTCCGCCTGCAACATCAAGAATTATTCGATTTATCTGAGGGAGCCGGAGCACCTTTTGTTCAGCACCTTCGAGTACCACGGCACCGACTATGCCGCCGACATGGCCAAGATGGCCGCCGATCCCACGACGCAGGAATGGTGGGCGCTCTGCATGCCGTGCCAGGAGCCGCTGCCGACCCGCAAGGAGGGCGAGTGGTGGGCGTCGATGGACGAAGTCTTCCACTATGACTGACGACATTTTCGATCCTGCCTCGCTTTCCCAGGCCTGGGCACAGCCGTCAAAGCCCAGGCCGATCGTGGTTTTCGGCGCCGGCTCGATCGTCGGCGATGCGCATTTCCCGGCCTATGGGAAAGCCGGTTTCCCGGTTGCCGGGCTTTTCGACCCCGACCTGCCCAAGGCGGAAAAACTGGCGCAGAAATGGGGAGTCACCGCTTACCGGTCGGTCGAGGAAGCTGCGTCAATCAAGGACGCCGTCTTCGATCTGGCGACGCCGCCGGCTCACCATGCCGGCGTGCTCAGGGCGTTGCCCGATGGTGCGGTGGCGCTGATCCAGAAGCCGATGGGCAGCGACCTCACCGAGGCGACCGACATCCTCGAAATCTGCCGCTCCAAAGACCTGAAGGCGGCGGTGAATTTCCAGCTGCGCTTCGCGCCGATGATGCTGGCGCTCAGGGATGCGATCGCCAAGGGCTGGCTGGGCGACGTGGTCGATTTCGACGCATGGCTGGCGATGGCGACACCCTGGCAGCTCTGGGAATTCCTGTTGCAGGCGCCGCGCGTCGAGATCACCATGCATTCCATCCATTATCTCGACCTGATCCGGCAATTGCTCGGCGACCCCAAGGGGGTTCACGCCAAGACACTCGGCCACCCCGGCCATAAGGTTGCGCAAACGCGCACCAGCGCGATCCTCGACTTTGGCGACACCGTGCGCTGTGCACTGTCGATCAACCACGATCACAAATTCGGTCGAAAACACCAGGCCTGCGAATTCCGCATCTGCGGTACCGACGGCGCCGCTTACCTCAAACTGGGCGTCAACCTCGACTATCCGCGGGGCGAGCCGGACATTCTCGAAATCCACCCCAAAGGCGGCACGGACTGGATTGCGGTTCCGCTCGTCGGCGCATGGTTTCCGGACGCCTTTGCCGGCCGCATGGCCAATGTCCAGCGCTACGCGTCGGGCGAGGACGCCGAGCTTGTCAGTTCCGTCGAGGACGGCTGGAACACCATGGCGCTGGTCGAAGCCGCCTACCAATCGAGCGCGGCGCCGGCAACACCGATAGCGACGAGGCCCTGACATGGAGCAGACTGTCTATTTCGAGGACTACCGGATCGGCTCGTCGCGCATGACCAGCGGGCGCACCATCACCGAGACCGACTTCGTCGTCCATGCCGGCCATACCGGTGATTTCTTTCCCCACCACATGGACGCCGAGTTCATGAAGACGACGCCGTTCGGGCAGCGCATCGCCCACGGCACGCTGGTGTTTTCGGTCGGCGTCGGGCTGACGGCCAGCGTCGTCAACCCGGTTGCCTTCTCCTATGGCTACGACCGGCTGCGCTTCATCAAGCCGGTGTTCATCGGCGATACGATCAGGACCCGCACCACCATCTCGGCTAGGGAAGACGACCCGAAGCGACCCGATTCAGGCCGGGTCGTCGAGCGCTGCGAGGTGATCAACCAGCATGGCGACGTGGTGCTGGTCGCCGATCACATCTACATCGTCGAGCGTCGCGACAAGTCGAGCAGAGCCTCGACAGATGACGCTGAAACCTAAAGACAAAAAACCGCCTTGCGGCGGGTCCTCGGTGAATCATCACCATACGCAAATTAGTAGCATAGCTGCCGGCACAAAGCAAGAACAAAATGTGGCAAACCGGATAAATCGCGACAGGTTGCGCTGCCCCTTATCGCCCTGCGAACCCCGACTTGCAGGACTTGGGTTCCGCGGAGCAGGCGGATAGAGGTGGTGCCGACATCGGGAATTGGTCATATCCGGTTGACCGGATATACAGGCTTGCCGCCGCGCAGGACTGATGCGACATCGGCAAACACCTTGTTGCGAACCTCCGCGTAAGACTGGGTCGAGTAGTGCGCCGCGTGTGGACTGACCAGGACGGTGTCCAGCGCCAGCAGCGGATTGTCGGGCGAAGGCGGCTCCCGCTCGAACGTGTCGATGCCGGCGCCTGCCAGATGGCCGCGCCGGATCGCGTCCGCCAATGCGACCTCGTCGACCAGGCCGCCGCGGGCCACGTTGATGAGTATCGCCCCTTCCTTCATCCGCGACAGGGCTTGCGCCGACATGATGTTTCTGGTCTCCGGTGTCGCTGGAACGTGCAGCGAGACGATGTCGGCCCTGGCAAGCAACTCGTCGAAGCCGACCGGTTCGGCATCACCGGCCGCGATGCGCTCGGCCGGCATATGCGGATCGTAGGCGATGATGTGGTAGCCGAAGACCCGCGCCCGCTCGGCAGTCAGCCGCCCGATCTGGCCGAAGCCGATCAGGCCGAGGATCTGCCTGTCGGGCCGTGTGATGCCGGCGCCGTCGGTCATTGCAGCCCAGCGGCCGGCGCGCACCGCGCTGTCGAACTGCTTCAGCCTGCGCGTCAAGGCCAGGATCAGGGCCATGGCGTGGGTGCTGACTTCAACCAGATTGGCGTCCGGCACGTAGGTTACCTGAACACCGGCACGGCTGGCGGCCTCGACGTCGATCGAATCGAGCCCTACGCCGAACCGTCCGATGACCTTGAGCCCCTTCAGTTCCGCCAAAACGCGAGCCGTGATCGGCTCCCGCAATACCATCAATGCGTCGGCGTCGCGGCAGTGTTCGATCAGGGCATCTTCCGTGAGCAGCGTCTTCTCGACAAACTCGGCGTTCAAGCCGTCGAGGTAGCGCAGCTGCTCCTCCTCGACTGACAGCACACCGTCGGTCTTGATGATCTTCATGGCAAACTCTTGCTATGAGGCGCTGCGCGCCGAGGCGACGCCGGCGGCAAGGCCGGCGCCGAGAAACATCGTGTCGCTGGCCAGCATGTAGAAGCTGATGCCGTGCCGCGACCATTTGCCGACATCATCCGCCGAAGGGCGAAAGATGCCGACGGCCTTGCGGGCCGTGCGCGCCGCGGCCGCGATCCTCATAATCGCTGCATTGAGCTTTTCCTGGCGGGCCGGCCCCATGGCGTCGATCGAAACCGACAGGTCGCCGGGACCGATGAAGATCACGTCGACGCCGTCGACCTGGACGATGTCGTCGATGTTGGCGAGCCCTTCGGCCGTCTCGACCTGGATGGCGACCGTCAGGACCTCGTTGGCCGAGTTGAGGTAGTCCGGAATCCTGTAGCCATAACCGGCGGCGCGGCCCGGGCCGACACCGCGGGCGCCGACCGGCGGGTACCGGCAGGCCATGACCGCCATGCGCGCTTGCTCGGCCGTGGAGACGCGGGGTACCAGGACACCCGACGCGCCGGCGTCGAGCGCGGCCGCGATCCACTCCGGCGTGTGGCCGGGAACGCGCACCATCGCGGGAATCCTGTGGACATCGGCGGCGCGGATCAGATCCTCGAGCCGTTCGCGGCCGATCTGCGAATGCTCCCAGTCGATGCACAGGAAATCGACCCCGCTGGCGGCGGCCACTTCGACCGCCACAGGGTGCGGGATGGCACAGAAGGTACCGATGAGGCGATCGAGAGAGACACATTTCTTGCGAAAGTCGTACATGAAATCTCCAGAATTTTTCGGCGTCGGCAAAAACCTGTTAGCGCTATGTGGCCCTTGACGAAGGATGCACGGCTTCCGTCGACATCGGGAAATGCCGGCTGCCGCCTGAAAACGGCGGGAAGGTCTTGTAGTCGGCGCGCATCTCCAGCCGCGCCGGCGATTGCAGCGCGTGCGTCAATGCAGCGGGACTGTCGAACATGACGCGATTGCGCTGCATATGGTCGATCCGCGGCCAGGGCAGCGAACCGCACCAATCCAGTCGCGACAGAACCTCGATGTGGCGAATGCCGGGGAAGCCCTGCATCAATTGCGGATGATGCGTCACATAGTGGTAGAGCCAGGCATTCATGTCTTCGGCCGGCCCGGGATAGTGGACAAGATAGCTGCAGGGGAGCCCGGACGTCTTGACGCCAGCGTCGTCGACGGGAAACGGACGCACGCACATTGCCTGTTGCGTCGGCCTCGAACCGGCGATGCTCGACAGCATACCAGGTGCGGCAAGCGCCTGCAGATGGCCGGACGGCGCCAGCGCCGCCTCCATGTCCGCCAGTTCGTCGAAATAGAGCTGGAAGCCAAAGACCGGCGGTGGACCATCGTTGTTGAACATGTCCGTCGCCACTTCGGGCAGATAGATGTTGGCAAGCGCAAGGCCCGGCGTCGATGCAATCACACGCCGCACGGCGTCAACATCTTCGCCGGCGATGGCCAAATTTGCCTCGCGGTCATCATGGAAGAAAGCAAGATAGGCAAAGCGCATGTGGACACCTGCTGGATCGAGTTCGACTAGATCAAATTCGGAAGAAAGAGAGCGATCTGCGGAAAGAGGACAATCAGCAGGATCAGCAGAAGCGTCAGCGCGATGTAAGGCGCCGCAGCCATGGCAACGGTCTTGAGCGATGTGCCTTTCGGCGCAACGCCGATCATGATGAACAGCAGCAGACCAAACGGCGGCGTGGTGAAGCCGACCTCGTAGGCGAGCAGCAGGATCAGCCCGAACCATACCGGCTCGTAGCCGAATTGCTGGGCGATCGGCAGGAAGATCGGCAGCGTGATCAGCATCATCGAGACCTGATCCATGAACATGCCGAGCAGCAGGATGACGAGCACCATCATGAGCAGCATGGGATACGGTCCAAGATCGTAGCCCACGATGAACTGGATAAAGCCGTTGGAGGCGCCGGAGAAGGCGAATATCTGCGAGAACGTCGTCGAAGCCGAGATGATCAGGAAGGTCATGCCGGTGACCTTCATCGCATCGTCCAGCGACTTCCAGACAACCGACCAGCTGAACCGTCGGTAGACAAACAACAAGGCGAAGACGGCGGCACAGCCGAGTCCGGCCGATTCCGTCGGCGTCGCTATCCCAAGGATGATCGTGCCGACCACCATGAACACGATGACGCTCATCGGAATGATGTTGACGGCGACCGCCCTCACCTTCTCGGCCGCGGGAACGGCGGGTACCGGATAGTGCGGAGCGGCGTCCGGATCGATCTCTGTCTGCGCGAAGATCAGCGCCGCATACATGACAACGAGCAGCAGTCCAGGCAGAGCCCCCGCTATGAGCAGCGCGCCGACGTCGATCTGGGCCAGCGAGCCTAGCAAGACGGCCAGCGAGGATGGCGGGATGATGACGGCAAGGCTTCCGGCGCCAAGCACCGGGCCGTAGGCCATATGCGGCTTGTAGCCTCGCTTCAGCATCTCGGGCACCATCAGCGAGCCCATCATGCCGGTATTGGCGAGGCTCGAGCCCGACAGCGCGGAAAAGATCGTGCCGGCGGCGAGGACGACATAGGCGAGGCGTCCGCGCAGATTGCCGATGCACAGGTCGAGCGCGTAGATGACCTTCTCGCCGAGGCCGGAGCGGAAGAACAGGCTGCCCATGACGAGAAACATCGGCAGCGGGGCAAGCGCGTAGGTCGAGACAGCGTCGGAGAAGTTGGCGACCATCTGCGTCACGCCGATCGAGCCGCCGAAGAACAGATACAGCCCGATCACATTGGTGACGAAGAACGCGAAGGCGACCGGCAGCCCAAGCCCCATCAACACCAGGATGGTGCCAACGAGCACGGCGAATGGAAACAGCCAGGCCACCGGTCAGAGCCCTTCCATTTCCAGCGGATCGAGCGTGTACAGCGTGTCACGGCCGAGCAGATATCTGAGCCATTCCAGCGCCGAGAGATAGAAGGCGAGCATGATGGGCAGAAAGACCAGCCATTTCGGCATATCGAAGCTGCGCGTTTCATATTCGCCGCCCGCAACGGCACTTGTCAGCGAAGACAGAGCGACGCTGCCGAGGTAGAGGCTGACGCCGATGCAGGCGAGATAGACCAGCTTTTCAAGCACCGCCCGTGCCCGCACCGGCAGCGCCTGGCGCAGGAACTCGACGAAGACATGGCCCTTGCTGTGGACCAGCCATGGCATCGGCAGAAATGCCGCGTAAAGCAGGCCGTATTCCGTCGCCGACACCGCCCAGGCAAGCGGCCTCAGGCCGAGATTGCGGACGCACACATCAGCAACCACAGCGACAATGATCAGGCCAAGCACCACTTTTGCCGCCGCCGCCAACGCAAGGCTCAGCTTCCCAATCGCTGCAAACAATCTGTCCATGCCCGACGACCCTCATGTCCACCTTGATGAAGGGCGCACCAGCGCCCTCCGCTCGGGCTACTGAAGAATTTCTTCAACTGATCGATGTTGGTGGGATCGCGTTTGGTCATCCTCGCCCAGCTCGCCTGCGTGGCAGCCGCCAGGAATTTGTCGCGGCCGGCGCCGGTCAAGCTGATCACCTTCTGCCCGCCGCCGATCATTGCCTGTGCCTGCTTTTCGGACTCGGCGAGATTGGCGTCATAGCTCACGCGCTCGTATTCGACGGCCGTGTCGGCAAGCAGCTTCTGCGCCTCGGGTGACAGCGTGTCCCATTTCGCCTTGTTGATCGAGATCAGCACATCGGTTTTGAAGAATTGCGGGTCGACACGGTATTTGGTGAATTTGTCCCAGCCGAACGACGCATAACCAAATACCGTGTAGGCGTTGGCATTGACGACGCCGCGCTCGAGCGAGGTGTAGACATCCCCCGGCGCCTGCACGATCACCGTCGCGCCTAGCGATTCGAGGAAATCGCGGTAGAGCGGCGAGGAACGGATTTTCAGGCCGCCCCAGTCGATGCTGCCTTCGCTATTGAGCTTGGGTTCGTCGACGGTGAAGACGTTGAAGCCCGAGCCCGCGTCGACATGCGCCAGCAGATGGGCATTGGCCTTCTTCTCGAAAATCCCGCTGATGAAGTCCCAGCCGCCATTGTCGCGGACCTCCCACGGCGTCTTCGTCGATGCGGAGAAAACCTCGCCTTCGGGCACGAGCTCCAGGAACTGCCCTGCCGGTGTGTCGATCACATCGATCAGGCCACTCCTGAGCGCCGCGCCCTGCTGGATCGGCGGAATGACCTCCGGCCCGCCACGCACGTTGATCTGGACCACGCCCTTGCCCTTTTCGTTCACCTTCTGAACGAACTTCAGGAAGCTCTGGGCGTAGCCGTTCTGCGTCGGCGTAAAATGCACGGCGTTGAGGACGACCTCTTCGGCCGTGGCGATACCCGCTACACCCGACATGAGTGCAGCCAGAACAAGGGATTTCCAAATGCGCATTGCCGTACTCCCTCTGATAGTTCGCCCATGATCCGGCCCATGATCGGGCCGATCTGAATTGCAATCGCTGCGCCGCGTGAACGGCGGTTAGTTGGCATCATCTCCTACTGTCAGGAACCCTGTCAGGAACCGCCCATGCGCGTAGAAGACCGGCGATCGGTCAGCGCGATCCAGTGCAACGCCCGAGACGATGCCGATGACGATCATGTGCGACGCCCGCACGATGATTTCGGCCACCCGGCATTCGAATATTGCCCGTGCGCCGACAAGCAAGGGCGCGCCGGTTTCGCCGCGCACCCATGATCCGGACGAGAACCGCGCGGGGCCCTTGGCTTTGGTCATGCCGCCAAAGGCGCGCACAACGTTCTCCTGGTCGCCGGCGGGAAGATTGACCGAAAAAGGCAAACCTTCGCGAATGGCCGAGGCAAAGGTGCTGCCGCGGTTGACACAGGCCAGCAGGGAAGGCGGCTCGGCACTGAACGAGCAGAGGGCCGTCGCCGTGATGCCGCAAAAACCGATCTCGTCATGCTCCGACGCGAGGATGGCGACGGAGCCCGCCACGGCCCGCATAGCCTGTTTGAAGGCGCGCGGATTGATGGCGTCGTGCCCATCCACCCATGGCGTCGGAATGGCGGCCGCCGGCATCAATTTACTCGAAGCCCGGCCTGGCGCATCAGCGGCAGCACGCGGTCGCAGAAGAAGGGCAATTCGTAGGTGTAGTTGACGAATGTGAGGGCGGCGCCGGAATAGCCCTGGTCCATGATCTCAGTGAGATCGTCGACGATCTTTTCCGGCGTTCCGATGAGCGGGAACGTTCCGGCACCACCGGCGAACCTTTGCCGATATTCGGTGAAAGCCTTCGCATCGTGCGAGTTCGCGAATTCCTTCTTCTTGCGCATGTGCTCGTCGACCGCACCCTCGTCCGCGCATTCCAGCGCATAGTGCCGGTAGTAGTCCTCGGCTTCCTGCTGGGTCTCCCGGCAGACGACGTGACAGACCGTATAGACGCCGACTTCGCGTCCGACCTCAGCCGCTCGGTTTGTGATGTCGACCACATGCGCACGGCCGTCGGCGATTTCGGAAAAAGTCGAAAACAAATAGTCACAGTGGCGCGCTGCATAGTTGCGCCCCGGCGCGCCGAAGGCGGCGTTCATGGTCACCGGTCGCGGCGCCTGCAGGCTTGGCGGCCGGCTGACGACCCCCTTCAGATCATAGAACTCGCCGCCGAAGTCGAACGGCTCCCTCGATTGATAGGCGCGCACGATGATGTTGATCCATTCCTCGGCCTGATCGTAGGTCCGCTCGCCGACCGTCTGCCCGAACATGGCGAACTCGTCGGGGTTCCAGCCGCAGACAATGTTCAAGCCGGCCCGCCCGTTGGAGATGTGGTCGACCGTCGCCAGCGCTTTTGCAGCCTGCAGCGGATGAACCAGCGGCACATGCACCGTCATGAACAGGCCGATGTTTTCCGTGGCGACAGCAAGACCCGCCGCCCAGGTGAACGTCTCGAACGACCATTCCCGCACATGCGTCAAACCGCCGAAGCCGCGCCAACGGGCGATCGGCAGCAGAAACTCGAGGCCGGCGCGGTCGGCGATACAGGCGGAATTGAGGTTGTCTTCCCAGCGGGCGCGCCAGCGCTCGGGGACGGTGGTCATTGCCAGGCCGCCATCGGCGTTCATGGAAAAGACGCCGAGCTTGAACCTGTTCGGCCCTTTCAGCGGGTGCTGCTTCCTGATCATGATTTCCCCCGCCGCGACATGCTCTCACCTTCACCGGCGGAATGTTGAGACGGTGGGCTCAGCTTCATGAAACGCTCCTCGGCGTTCTGAATGAAGTGGGTCATGCGGTCGTAAGCGGCGACGGCGTCGCGCTTGACGAAGGCCTCGTAGATGGCGCGCATGCCGGCCACGATAACGGCCTGTGTCGGCTGGTGCGACAGCGTCCTTAAACGGACGACGAGCACATGGTCGGCGAACCTTGCAATCGTTTGGGAAAGGCGCTCGTTCTCGACGGCGCCGAGCCAACAATTTCTGAATGCCGAATTGGCCTGGAAAAAGCGGTCGGCATCGCCGGCGGCGGCCGCAGCCTCGGCCTCCCGAAGCGCGGCTGCCAGGGTCTTGAGGCCAGCGGCGTCAAGTGTCCGTGCGGCGTGCGCGGCGGCCCGCGGCTCAAGCAGGCGGCGGACCTCGAAGATGTCGGCGACATCCGTCGCGGTAAGCGTGGGCAGGGTGAAGCCGCGTGTGGTGCCGACGAGATAGCCCTCATGCACCAACTGCATCAAGGCGTCGCGGACAGGCATTCTGGAAATGCCGAGCTGGGCGGCAATATCGACATCGACGAGCTTCTGGCCAGGCGTCAATTCGCCATGCTGTATCGTCAGCCGGATTTGTTGATAGATCTGGGCACGCAGATTGCCATCGCCAACCCGTTTGAGCTCTATCGTTTCCGTCATCCACGCCTTCCCATGCGAAGATTTCGTATATCGTTTGAGGCTGTGTTCTCGCAGTCGTGCCGTTTGAAATGCAGCCACGTGTCGGCAGAAATCGACCTATCAGCCATGTTCCCGGCTCAAGTGGAGCATAGGCTGGATCACCTGGCAAGATGTTTTAAGTTTATAATGTATACTGTTTGAGTTCGCTGTCCGGAGGGCAATGGATCGCGCCATCCGTGCTGCCGCGCCGCGCGACGGCGGGGACAGCTAACGATCCGCGCGGTTCGGTAAAAAACGTACAGACGTTTTTCCGTGACACATCGAAGTTGACGGATTTAACTAAAATTACTTGCGATCTGCGCGCGCCGGCACGCCCACCCCGATCCCCTCGCCGGTACGCATTACTGGATCGCCCGCCGTATCGAAAGGTGCGGCGGGCTTTTCGTTTCGTTTGGCGGGGAGGCGCTTATGCGAGACTTGCCCAGGAATATCGACGCCGACGTCGTGATCGAAATCAGCAAGCTGCTCGACGACCGGGCGAAGTCCGTGCCAGTGCCGGTGCACAAGCTGGCGGCGATGATCCGGCTGGGCGTCGAGACCCGTCTGACCAATCACTCCATCGAAGAGCTGATCGTTGAGATGGCCGCGACGCGGGGGCTTCCGATGTTGTTCGATTTGCCGGTGGCAAATGTCGACAATGTCGTGCCGTTCGCCTCGGCGCGGCGTCCCCGCTGACACTTCGCTCGAACCTCACCGATCGTCACGTCGCCGCCCGATTTCACTTGCCCTGATGCGCGGGCCGAGTGTCGCCTTTCTTTTCGGGGTCGTGGGTATGGTGGCTGTCGCGTTCGCCGCCGCCGCCGGAGACCTTGCTGTGGCTGCGACGGTCGGAGTCGGCCGGCGGCTTTTCGACGCTCAGCGGCTTCTTGGCGTTTTCGTGCGCGGCGCCGGGACCGCCCTGGCGGATGCTGGCAGGAGTCTTCTTCGACGTGGACATGACCTAGCGATCCTGGACGTTGCCTTGATGGGTGGTGTTGACCTTCGTATTGCCTTGCTGGCCCTGCTTGTCGGGATCCGGCACGGTGGATTGCGGTGCCTGGTCGGCTGCTACCGATTTTTTTTCACCGGCGCCCTTTGGGCTCAGATTCTTCGGCGGCACAGGGGGAGGTTTTGTGCTCATGGCGTTTCTCCTTCCGTCACCCAAACAAGCGGCTCGGGAGAAAGGTTCCCGAGGGTCCGACACTAACGGTGATTGCCGCAACGAGCCGGGTCCACAGGCCGTGGCTTGGGGCCGGCGGGATCCAGGATTATTTCTTGATGATGTTTCCGTTGTTCAGATCGAAGGCCTGGGCACCGAACGCCTGCCTGAAGAAATCCTCCTGCAGATCGCCCCATTCGCCGAGATAGGCGCCGCAATTGCTGCAATGGATCGGCGTCGAATCCTTCGGGTTGTCGGGAATCTCCATCAGGATCGTCCCGCAGGCCTTGCAATCGAGCTTGTCATCCAAACGGCGGCCCATTCGCCGATAATTGCGCGTTTTCGGCCGCGCGCCAATTGTTGTTTTCGTACGCGGCCCCGAATGGCACGTTTTCCAACCAGCGAGGGGATCGAAAGCTAGCGTTCCGCCGGATTTCCGAAGGCCGGATCGCGCCGCCTCGAATACGCCCCCACCCGCGGCAGCTCGTCTGGAAAGTCGACCCAGGGAAGCCTCATGTCCCAATATGCGTGGGCCTGCGGCGGAAACCGTTCGGGATGATCGAGGAAGCCGATCGCCAGATAGAGTTCGTCGGGCAGGCCCTGGTCGACATAGCCGATCGATGTTCCGCAATCCGCACAGAAGGACCGAAGCACGGCTGGGGTTTTCGAAAAGGTCTTCGGCGTGCCGGTGAGCAATGTGAATTCGGAAGGCCGATAACCGACCCACACCGACAGAGGGCTTCCTATCGCCTTGCGGCAGTCGTCATCGTGATCGGAGCAAATCCAGAAAGGCTCGCCGCGCATCTCCGCCGTTATGGCGCCGCAAAAACAGGACCCCGTTTCAGTTCGTGGTATTGCCTTGCTGCTGGATTTCATTGCTGGCCCTACGTCATTGCTGGCCTGGCATTTCGGTATTTTCCTTTGGGTTCTTCTTGATGCCGGCGGCAGGCGAGGTATCGGCCGGAGCATTGCCACCCTGGTTCTGCTCAGGGGCTCTTTTGAGCGGCGAAGTCTGCCAGCCCATATCGCCGTACAAAAAGCCTATGAGAAAGCCGACGATGATGATGGCCGAAATCACCATCGCAATTAACGCGTTACGTCGCTCCATTTCGCGCGGCTCCTTTCTTCGAGCCGAACAAACAATGGCGGAAATGGTTCCGGTTAGACGGGACGGCGTGACGATACGGAGCCGGCCCGGGAACATCCAGCCTCACGGCGGGTTCGTATGAGTGCTCTTCCACAGGGAGCGGCTTGCATGAGACCCGCCGTAACCGATCGCATCGAAACCAAGAAATACGACCACCCGACAGGCGGCTGGGGATCGCTCAAATCCCTGGTCCGCAAGGCGCGAGGCGAAGGCCTGCTATTGTCCGGGATATGGAGCACGCTGCTCAAGCAGAACAAGGCCGACGGCTATATGTGCGTGTCTTGCTCATGGGCAAAGCCAGCCCAGCCGAGGCCTTTCGAATTCTGTGAAAACGGCGCCAAGGCGACGATGTGGGACCAGACCAAGCTGCGCTGCGAACCCGCTTTCTTCGCCGAGCATTCGGTGACGGAACTGCTCGATTGGCCGGACCACGATCTGGAGAAACAGGGCAGGCTAACAGAGCCCATGCGCTACAGTGCCGCCACCGACCGTTACGAGCCGGTCTCCTGGGACGATGCGTTCCGCGACATAGCTGCCGAACTGCGGCGGCTCGATCCCAAATCGGTAGTGTTCTACACGTCTGGCCGGGCCTCGCTCGAGGCCTCGTTCATGTACCAGCTTTTTGCGCGGATCTATGGGTCTTCGAACCTGCCCGATTCGTCCAACATGTGTCATGAATCGACCTCGGTCGGCTTGCCGGAATCGATCGGCTCGCCGGTCGGGACCGTGCAGCTCGAAGACTTTGCGAAATGCGACATGATGTTCTTCTTCGGGCACAACACCGGGGTGACGGCGCCGCGCCTGCTGCATCCGCTGCAGGAGGCACGTCAACGCAACGTGCCCGTCTTCACTTTCAATCCCTTGCCCGAGCGGGGACTGAAGCGCTTCAAGAATCCGCAAAACCCCCTCGACATGCTGTCGCCCGGACCGGGTACCAAAATGTCCAGCGACTACTTCCAGGTTCGTTCTGGCGGCGATATCGCCGCGATGACGGGTATCGCCAAGGCGTTGCTGGCCCTCGACGATGCCGCCCGCGAAAGCGGCAGGACGCGTGTCCTCGACACAGCTTTCATCGCCGAGCACACGCATGGCTTCGCCGAATTCGAAGCCTTCCTGCGCAAAACCCAGTGGAGCGATATCGTCGCGCGATCCGGCATTGCGCAGACCGACCTGGAGCATGTCGCCGAGGTCTACAGCCATGCCAACGCGGTGATCGGCAATTACGGCATGGGCTTGACCCAGCATCGGCACGGCACCGAGAACGTCCAGATGCTGTGCAACCTTTTGATGCTCGCGGCAACATCGGAAAACCCGGCGCCGGCATTTCGCCGCTGCGCGGCCATTCCAATGTCCAGGGGCAGCGCACCGTCGGCATATCGGAAAAACCCGAGCTCGTGCCGCTCGACAAGTTCGCCGAATTCTACGCCTTCGAACCGCCGCGCGAAAAAGGCCTCGATACGGTCGAGACCTGCGAAGGCGTCATCGACGGATCGGTCAAGGGCTTCGTCGGGCTCGGCGGCAATTTCGTGCGGGCCGTTCCGGAAACCGGCCTGGTCGAGAAAGCCTGGCGTGGGCTCGACCTGCATGTCGAGATCGCGACCAAGCTCAACCGCAGCCAGCTGATCGCCGGCCGGACAACCTACCTGCTGCCTTGCCTGTCACGGCTGGAAAGAGATCATCAGGCGAGCGGCGACCAAAGGGTGTCGGTAGAGGATTCCACCGCCTGTATCCACGGCTCGTTCGGATCGCGACCTCCGGCTTCGCCGCATCTGCTTTCCGAGCCCAGGATCGTTGCCGAGCTTGCCAAGGCGACAGTGCCGGGCAGGAGTTCGATCCCATGGGACGAGTGGGTTGGGGATTATTCCCGCATCCGCGACGAAATCGAGCGCTGCTACCCCCAACATTTCCGCGACTTCAACGAGCGTTTCCTGACGCCCGGCGGCTTCCATCGCGACATCAAGGCGAGCAAGCGGGTGTGGGAGACGCCGAACAAGAAGGCCAACTTCAAGCTGCCAAGTGGCCTTGAAACTGATCCCGACATCGATGTCGCCGGCCGCGATGTGCTGACACTGATCACGGTGCGCTCCAACGACCAGTTCAACACGACCGTCTACGGCTACAACGACCGGCTGCGCGGCATCAGCGGCACACGCATGGTGCTGTTGATGAACGAGAAGGATATCCAGCGCCTCGGTTTGAGCGCCGGACAGGAAGTCGATCTCGAAGCCAATGCGCAGGACGGTGTGGAGCGCCGCGTGCACGGGCTGCGCGTTACACCTTACTCGGTGCCGGAGGGAAATTGCGCCGGTTACTACCCCGAGCTCAACCCGCTGGTTCCTTTGTGGCACAGAGCCGAGAAGGCTCATGTTCCGGCGGTCAAATCGGTACCGGTGCGGATATTGCCATAGGCGTTCGTCGTTCGCGGCAGGCACGCACCACGCCGATGTGACCTGGCGCGACTTTCAAATCGCGACCTCAGCCGGCTCGCGCGAGTTCATCCACGGCATTCAGGATCGCACTCTGGCTCGCCGGCTTCTGCACGATCCTGCAAGCGCGGAACCCGGCCGGAATTTCGCGTTCACCAAAGCCTGAGAGGAAGGCGAACGGAACACCACGCGTCCGCAACGCTTCCGCAATCGGATAGCTGGTTTCGTCGTTCAACTGGATATCCAGTAACGCCGCGTCGACGCCGCCTTCGCCAATGAGCCGGAGTGCCGCCGTCACCGACGAAACCGGTCCAACCACCTGATGGCCGGCTTTGCGCAGGTAAGCCGCCGCATCGTCGGCGATCAGCCATTCGTCCTCGACGATCAGCACACGCACCTTTCCGGTCACGACGAGCCCTCGCGGGTCAGAGGGAATGCAATTTCCGCCTCCAAACCATTTGAGCGGAAACTTGTTTCAACTTTTCCGCCCAGCCTGTAGCCGATTTCTCCGCGCAGAAGGGTAAGGCCGAAGCCGCTGTCGGTTGGCTCCTTGATGCGGGGGCCGCCCTTCTCGCGCCAGACGAGCTTGAAGGTTCCGTCCGCCACCGACCATTTCACAACTATCCGCCCGGCAGGTTTCGACAGTGCGCCATACTTGGCGGCATTCGTCGCCAGTTCATGGATGGCCATGCCGAAGGAAAGCCCTTGTGCCGGCTTGAGATTTACCCTCTTGCCATCGAGCTCAAACCGTTCGGGGCCGAAGGGATCGAGTTCCTGACGCAGCAGCTCCTCGACGGAGGCTTCCGTCCAGCTCTCGCGCGAGAGCAGACTATAGGCTCGCGACATTGCATGCAGGCGCCCGATCAAGGCTTCGGCGAACTCCTCTTTCGATGCCGAGTTTTCACGGGTCCGGTTGGTGATGCTGGCGACAACCGCCAGCATGTTCTTGACGCGATGGTTCAGCTCGGAGATGAGCACCTGCTGACGCTCTTCCGCCTGCGCCAGCGTCGTCACGTCGATCAGGGTCACGACGACGCCCTGGATGCTGCCGCTCTTGTCCCGGTACGGGTTGATGCGAACCAGGTAGAACCGGCCCTTGTCGTCGCGCGCAAGGTGATGGTTCAGGGTCTCTCCCGTCTCGAACACTGCCTCGATGTGAGGCTTCAGCTCGGGATAGTCGAGCTGGCTTGAAAGGTCGGTCAGCGGCTGTCCGACATCGGATGGGCGCAGATTGAAGACGGCCGATGCAGCGGGGGTAAAGGTCCGCACCACAAGGTTGCGGTCGAGGAAGATGGTTGCGATCTCTGTGCTTTCGAACAGGTTTCTGAGATCGCTGTTGGCGCGGTCGAGCTCCTCAATCTTGCTGGTCAGCTCTGCGTTGATGGTGCTGAGCTCTTCGTTGAGCGACTGCTTCTCCTCCTTCGAGGCCTCAAGCTCCTCATTAGTCGACTGCGCCTCTTCATTGGCGGAGAACGTCTTCGTCTTATAGCTGGAAAAGTCGTGACCGGAATGGCCGCGCAGAGTGGGGTCGATTTCATCGGCGGCCCGATCCATGTCAGCCTTGTGCTCGCCACCCCCCTCGGCCAGCCCGTTCAGCACATTGAAGCCGCGGCCAAACGCCTGAAGCTTTGCGCCGATCTCCTCGGCGGGCGCTTCGATATCGATCAGGCCGCTCGAAATCGCGCTTTGCGGCATGTCCGGGTTGCGCGCGCCGGAACCGTTGGAGGCTTGGGCAATCGTCAGTCCGCCATGTTCCTTGATCGCCCTGGCGCCCAGCGTGCCGTCCGAATCGCCCCCCGACAGGATGATGCCTATGGCGTACTCCCCTTGGTCCTCGGCCAGTGCACGGAAGAAGATGTCGATCGGTTTGCGCTCGCGGTTAAGCGTGTTCGGCCGGCGCAGCGAAAGCTCGCCCTTACGGATGGTGAGGACGACGTTTTGCGGCATCACATAGACTTGGTCGGGTTGGACCGCCATGCCCTCCTCGGCGACGATGACCGGCATGCCGGTGTAACGTGCGATAACGTCATGCAGCAGGCTTTCGCGCTCTGGGCTCAGATTAGTGACGACGACGAACGCCATGCCGGTGTCGCCGGTCAGTCCTTTGAACAGGCCCTCCATCGCAGGAATGCCGCCGGCCGATGCGCCGACGCCGACAATGGGAAATCTTCCGTTCTGGAATACCATGCCACGCCTCGGTAACAGCCGCGGCTGCGAACCGCCAAATCGGACCTCAGACTAATGCATGTGGCGCAAAAGTGTGCAGCGGTTTTGCGATGACGAGATGAATAAAAACAACAGCCTAAAGCGCGTCGCATGAGGCCGGCAAAACGCGACGTGCTTTAGGGACCGGACCGAGCCTCATGCCAGTAAATAGTCCTCGAACGGAACAAAGCACCGCCGGTGGGCATTAACATCCGGTTTTCGAGGCGGTTCCAATGGCAAAACGACCACCTGAGATAAAGCCGGCAAAACAAATCTCGTTACGTTCGCCGGATCTGGCCAAGGTCCCGGTATCCGAAGAAATCCCGCCTCGTCTGCTCGCGCGCGCGGAACGGTTGCAAGAGGCTTTGTCCCGTCATTTTGTACAAGTCCGCGCCGACCGCCGTGACTCCCGCAAAAAGAAGGAACAATGAGGTGCGCGACCTGCAAGGCTTGCATATCCTGATCGTCGAGGACGAATGGATGCTGGCGGGCGATCTTGCACGTTATTTCAGCAAGATGGGCGCCGTCGTGCTTGGCCCCGTGGCGACAGTCGAACAGGCGTCGAAGCATACCGATGAGGCGGAAGCCGCAATCCTGGACGTCAATCTCAACGGAAGACGGGTATTCCCGATCGCGGACGAACTGATGCGCCGCGGCGTGCCGTTCGTGTTTTTCAGCGGCGACGAAGACATCGTTATTCCTGAGCGCCTTCGGTATGCCAGCAGCCTCAGAAAATCCTCGGACGGCCAGGCTGTTTTCGAAGCTCTCTTCCCCTCCGAGCCCAAAGCATCAAGCGGAAATCTGGCGACCGAGCCGTCAGACGACGTATTTTCCCTGCTGCCTAAGCTCAGGCTCGCAGCGCGTCTGCTGCTGGGAGACGTTGACGCTTCCGACCGGCTGGTCGAGCGGACGCTCGAGCAGGCGATCGGCGAGATCGACAGGAGACGATCCGGTTCCTCCACCGAGGACTGGCTTAACGGCATCATGCGAAACATCGTCAAGGCACGCGGAGCAAACCTGCTGCACTGACCATGCCCGGCCGGCAACTAGTACCTCTGCACAGGGATTATGACTCTTTGGCGGTTGGCTTTGGATAGGCCTTGGCCAATTTGAGGCGCGCCTGTTCGGTTGAGAACATCCAGTTGCGGCGGGCGCTAGTTTTGTTTCGCAGGTGCTCCCAGAAAGCGGTCTCTGTGACGAGGCGATCGTAGCTGTCGATGCGACGATCGAGGCACTGGCCGCGCAGAACGCCGATTTCGATCTCGACCATGTTGAGCCAGCTGGCGTGCTTGGGCGTGTAGTGGAACTCCAGCCGTCGCAGGATGCGTCGCACCTCTGATGGCGGCAGGGCCTGATAGGGCGCGGCGGGCGTGTGGGTTGATAGATTGTCGAGCACCACCCCGACGCGTTCGGCCTGGGGTAATGAATATCGACGAGGTCGCGCATGCAGTGGGCAAAGTCTTGTGCTGCGCGCCGTTCGGCGACCTTGACCTCACGCCAGGAACGATGCGCGTCGAGGAGACGAACAGGTTTGCGGTGCCGTTGCGCTTCTTCGGCGTCACCGCACCTTCCGTCCATCAGATGGTGCTCGCCCTTGAGCGCGCTGGATTGATCCGCAGGCAACCCAGCCTCGCGCACAGCATTGAACTGCTCGTCAAACCCGATATCTTACCCAGGCTACAACCCATCGAACCCGTCATTGCTGTGATATCAGGACCACCCACTGCCAATGACCGAACAGGAAATGATTATCAACGCGTTGGGTGTCGCTCCCAGTGTTGACGTCGCGCTGGAGGCACGCCGGCGTATCGACTTTCTCGGCACGTATCTGCGTGCATCGGGGCTCAGCACCTATGTGCTGGGGATCAGCGGCGGGGTGGATTCACTTGCCGCGGCCCTTCTGGCTCAACGGGCCGTTGAGGAACTGCGAACGGCTGGATACGACGCCAAATTCCTGGCCGTTCGGCTCCCGTATGGCAACCAGGCCGACGAGAGCGACGCCCAGCGGGCTTTGGACACCATAGGGGCGGACGAAGTGCATCGGGTCGACATCAAGCCGGCTGCCGACGCAATGCTAGATTCGATCAAGCGGGCTGGTGTCGAGTTCGGCGACGCAGGCCGCGAGGATTTCTTGCTTGGCAACATCAAGGCGCGTCAGCGCATGATTGCCCAGTTCGCGCTCGCCGGCGCCAGCCGAGGACTGGTCATCGGCACCGACCATGCGGCCGAGGCACTGATGGGCTTCTTCACCAAGTTCGGCGACGGCGCCGCCGATATCCTTCCTCTTTCGGGGCTAAACAAACGCAGGGTGCGAGCCTTGGCCGCGCATCTGGGCGCTCCGCCCGAACTCGTCGACAAGATCCCGACCGCCGACCTGGAGAACCTTGTCCCGCTTCGTCCTGACGAAGATGCCCATGGCGTCACGTATGAACAGATCGACGATTTCCTCGAAGGCAAGGAAATCGACGAGGCCGCGCGGACGCGGATTCTTCATGTGCATTCCAGCACGGCACATAAGCGCGCGCTTCCGGTGACAGCGATTGCGCTAACACTCTCGCCATGACGGCATTGGCAATAGTTCCATGATACCGTTTCGTGGTCAGCACCTGGTGGAGATTGCTTCCGCCATGTTGGCAACCGCATCGATGAGCACTTTGACGGCATGAACAGCCGGACCGTCGATAACATTCCGCACTCGGGTTTGCTGCCTTCGAGCGCCTGAGCAGGTTGGCCGATCCGACGTAGGCGGCGACGCCATCTGCAAGCACGATCCTCACGTGAAAGGGTTCTTGCGTGAGGTCGCCGCCGCCATAGTCGATGATGCGCGTCGTCGCCTTTTCCAGGCGAAGTCTAGCCTCGGCGCACCCCGAGAGTTGGGAGGCCTCCCTTATGACGAGGACGCGCTCGATCGCTTCCGTCGTCTCGAATAGTTCTGCGGCCAACGCGACATGCAGCGCTTCTTCAGCGTCACCGCGCCTTCCGTCCATCAGATGGTGCTCACCCTCGAGCGGGCCGGATTGATCCACAGGCAACCGGGCCTCGCGCGCAGCATTGAACTGCTCGTCAAACCCGATATCCTACCCAGGCTACAACCCATCGAACCCGTCGAATCCTCTGTGCAGGGGTACTAGACGATGTTAGCCTTTCCGGCTGCGCTCGACGAACTTGTTGAAGCGGCTAGTCTTTCCGCCGCTGGTCTCATCCTGGTAGAGGAACGCCAGTTCGTTCTCATCGAAGATCCTGAAGAACTCGTCCCATTCAACGGGCTCGAACGTCTCTTCAGGCTCGCCGAAGTCGATGCGCAGTATGCCGCCCTCGCCCTTGGTGCGCACCACCGCCGGCCGCCCGTCGCGATCCTCGGCCCAACGGCGGATTTCGTCGTGATCGGTGGTCGTCTTCGATTCAGACATCGCAATCTCCCTTCGATTCCACCGCAGACCGCGAGACCCCCCGCGTTGCCGGTCTGCCTCCACACAACCAGCAGATGCATCGCTGCCCGGCATGTGCGCGCGGTTGGTCGAACATGGCTCCTAACACCAAGCAGCCTTCGATGTTCCCACGCCTGGTTGAACCTACCCCGGCGAGCCTCCTGAACTTTGTTGAAGCAAGGGAACAAACCTTTCGCCCGGAAGTTTGGGGCGGCAAAGCCATTCGTATGAGGAGTTGTCGTGAAACGTATACTGGTCACGGGAGGCTGCGGTTTTATCGGCCGCCACGTCGCCCAGGAACTCGTTGAACATGGCTATGGGGTTTCAATTCTCGATGCGCTGCTGGACCAGGTGCATGGCGGCGAGGCAATCAGCCTGCCGCCAGGCGCCAAGCTGATCAAAGGCGACGTTCGCGATCGCGATGCCGTCGCAGAGGCGGTCGACGATGTCGACGCGATCATTCACCTGGCGGCTGAAGTGGGCGTCGGCCAGTCCATGTACGAGATCGCCCGCTATGTGGGCGCCAACGACCTCGGCACCGCCACGTTGCTGGAGGCACTGATCAAACGGCCGATCGAACGGATCGTCGTTGCGTCGTCGATGAGCGTCTATGGGGAGGGTCTCTATGCCACGCCGGACGGCCGGCGCATCGACAATGCAAGACGGCAGCCGGACGACATCCGTAGCGGCCAATGGAATCCCCTGTCGCCGGAAGGTGAAGTCCTGTTGCCGCTGCCGACCGACGAGCAGAAACCGGTCGACCTCGCCTCGATCTACGCGCTGACGAAATATGCCCAGGAACGAGCCGTGCTGATCTTCGGCGAAGCCTATGGCGTCGATGCGGTGGCGCTGCGCCTGTTCAATGTCTTCGGTGCCGGACAGGCACTCTCCAACCCGTATACCGGCGTGTTGGCGAACTTCGCCTCGCGCATCGCCAATGGCCAGCGGCCGCTGATTTTCGAAGACGGCGAACAGCAGCGCGACTTCGTTCATGTACGCGATGTCGCCCTCGCCTTCCGGCTGGCGCTGGAACAGCCCCAGGCGCGCGGTCACGTCATCAACATCGGCAGCGGGCGGGCCTACGCGGTCAGCGAGGTCGCCCGGCTGCTCGCCGAAGCGATGGGCGTGCCTGGCCGCCAGCCCGAAATCCTCGGCAAGGCACGCTCCGGCGATATCCGCAACTGCTTTGCCGACATCTCCAAGGCGCGCGAACTGCTCGGCTTCCAGCCGCAGCACCGGCTGGAGCATTCGCTCGGCGATTTCGTCGCCTGGGTGCGTAACACGGTCGCCATCGATCGCAGCGCCGAGATGAAGCGGGAACTCGAAGCGCGAGGGCTTGTATCATGAGACCGGATTCACGCAATTTTCACGATGCGCCCGTCGCCATTATCGGCGGCAGCGGCTTCATCGGCTCGAACCTCGCCGACAGCCTGTTGTCGGACGGCGAGCCGGTGCTGGTCATCGACAATCTGAGCCGTCCCGGCGTCGAACAGAACCTGGAATGGCTGACGCAAAAGCACGGCAACCGCCTCGCTGTCGAAATCGCCGATGTCCGTGACGCCGAGGCGCTCACGCCGTTGGTGGCAGGCTCGAGGGCGGTTTTCCACTTTGCCGCGCAGACCGCCGTCACCACGAGCCTGGTTCGGCCGGACGAGGATTTCGACATCAACCTGCGCGGGACGTTCAACGTCCTGGAAGCCGCTCGCCGCAGCGGCAAGCGCATCCCCGTCGTTTTCGCCAGCACCAACAAGGTCTATGGCCGCCTCGCCGACCTTGCCATGCGCGAAGAAGACGGCAGATACGCGCCTTGCGATGCGGGCATCCGAGCGCACGGCGTCGACGAGACGCGCGGCCTCGATTTCTGCACGCCCTATGGCTGCTCCAAGGGCGCGGCGGACCAGTATGTCCTCGACTACGCCAAGTCATACGATCTGCCGACGGCGGTGCTGCGCATGAGCTGCATCTATGGACCGCGCCAGTTCGGGACGGAGGATCAGGGCTGGGTCGCCCATTTCCTGCTTAACGCGTTCTCCGACCGGCCGATCACCATCTACGGTGATGGCAAGCAGGTGCGCGACATCCTCCATGTTGCCGACGCGGTCGCGGCTTATCGCGCCGTGCTCGACCGCATCGAGGCGATCAAGGGCCAAGCATTCAATCTCGGCGGCGGACCGGAAAACGCCGTCAGCCTGCGCATGCTGCTGAAGGAGATCCGCAACATAACGAAACGGGACGTTCCGATTCGTTACGACCGCGAACGCACCGGCGACCAACCGTTCTTCGTCGCCGACACACGGGCGATCGAGGCGGCACTGGGATGGAAAGCGCACGTCCCGTGGCAAAACGGCATCCGCGACCTCGCCGACTGGCTGCAGCGTCATCGCCTCGACCCGCATCCCGAACCGGCGAGGTACGTGGCATGAGGGTCGCTCTGGTCAATCCGTCCTGGACGTACCAGGACAGCATCTATTTCGGCTGCCGCCAGCCGCATCTGCCGCTCGAACTCGGCTATTCGAAAGCGCTGCTCGAAGCCGCCGGCCACGAGGTGCTGATGCTGGACGGGCAGATCCAGAAGCTCGACAACGCCGCGCTCGCCGATCGCGTCGCCGCATTCGAGCCTGACATGACCGTCGTCAGCACCGCGCCGACCTACCTGTTCTGGCGCTGTGCACCGCCCGAGTTGCGGGTGCCGGCCGATTTCCTCAACCGGCTTGCCGGACGCGGCGGGCGCACCGTCGCCGTCGGTCCGCATGGCTCGGCGACGCCGGCGCCGACATTACGCAAGCTTGGCGTCGACATTGTCGTGCGCGGCGAATGCGAGGAAGTGGTCGCTGAACTTGCCCGGCGCGACGACTGGAGCGCGGTGCCGTCCACCGCCCATTTCGAGGATGGAAAACTGGTCTCGAACGGCGGCGTGCATGCGAGCTCGTTCATCGATCACCCGCCGCTCGAATGGCCGTCGGACTGGATTGCCGCGCATTCGCACCACCATCACCGCTTCGACGACAACCAGGTCGGTTTCGGTGCGGAGGTCGAGGCGTCGCGCGGCTGCCCGTACAATTGCAGCTTCTGCGCCAAGATCGATTTCCGCGATGCCTATCGCCGCCGGAACCACGAAGCAGTGATCGCGGAGATCGACCGGCTGATCGCACAGGGCGTCGGCTACATCTACTTCATCGACGAGATCTTCCTGCCGCAAAAGGCTTTGCTGGAGGCGCTGGTCGATCGCGATGTGAAGTTCGGCGTGCAGACCCGTATCGACCTCTGGAAACCGGAACTGCTGAGGCTGCTCGGCGCCGCCGGCTGCGTCTCCATAGAGGCGGGGCTCGAAAGCTTGACTGTGGAAGGCCGCGCCATGCTGGCAAAACGCTGCCGTTTGGGCACCGAGGAGCTGGCCGCGCTGCTGGTCGACGCAAGGCGCCACGTGCCGTTCGTGCAGGCCAATCTGATCGGCGTGGTCGAGGACGATCCCGCGCTCGTCGATTATTGGCGGAAGCACCTGATCGACAACGGCGTTTGGGCCAACGAACCGGTGCCGCTGTATCCTTATCCGAGTTCGCCGAGCTACCGCGAACTTTGGGGCGAGCCGGACGATCTCGCCTGGGAGCGCGCGCATGAACATTATCTCGCATCCTTCCGAACGTTCAGCGACATCCAGGAGAAGCGGCCGCGTCCGCTGGCCGAATTGGAGGCCACATGTTGCGGACACTGAGCCCGCGGCCGCGGCGTATCCTGATGACTGTCGATGCCGTTGGGGGCGTCTGGCGTTATGCGCTCGATCTGGCCAGGCAACTGGTCGCCGGCGGCGACAGCGTCGTGCTTGCCGGGCTTGGTCCGGAACCGTCCAGGCAGCAGGCCGAGGAGGCCCAGTCATTCGCGGCGCTGACCTGGCTCGCCACACCGCCCGACTGGATGACCCGCAACGAGCACGATCTCGACACATTGCAGCAGGAGCTGCACCCACTCATACGTGACTACGCCATCGACGTCCTCCATCTCAATGCGCCGACGCAGGCTGCGGGGCTGGACGTGCCCTGCCCCGTCGTGGCGGTGTCGCATTCCTGCGTGGTGACATGGTTCCACGCCGTCAAAGGACAGGCGGCAGACGGCGAATGGGCTTGGCAGAAGGACCGCAACCGGCGCGGTTTCGACAAAGCAGGCATGGTCGTTGCGCCCAGCCGCAGCCATGCCGACATGCTCGAAACCTGCTACGGGCCGATCGCGCGCCTGAGCGTCGTCGGCAACGGCGCACGGCCCGGCGCGAAGAGCGAAAGGCGGGAATCGGTCGTTTTCGCCGCCGCGCGCTGGTGGGACGAAGGAAAGAATGCGGCGGTGCTGGACCAGGCCGCCTCCCTGACGCAATGGCCGGTTTTCGTCGCCGGTTCGCTGCAAGGGCCGGACGGCCAGCATGTTGGCTTCAGTCATGCGGTTCCCGTCGGGCCGGTGCCGCATGAGGAAGTGCGCTTGCTGATGGCCCGGGCCGGCATTTTCGTATCGCCGTCGCTCTACGAACCGTTCGGTCTGGCCACGCTGGAAGCCGCGATGTCGAAGACGCCTTTGGTGCTCGCCGATATCTCGACCTATCGCGAATTGTGGGACGGCGCGGCCTTATTCTACGACGCGCGCGATCCGGACGATCTCGCCAGATGCATCAACAACCTTTGTAGCGACGCGCAGCGCCGGCGAGAACTCGGTGAGGCAGCCGCCCGCCGAAGCCGCAGATTTTCATTGGCAAGACAGGCGACTGCCATGCGCGGCGTCTACGACAAGGCGGCCCTGGCCACCATGGCGGATAGTTGATCATGCGGTTTTTGTTCTACACCCATTCGATCGTTTCCGACTGGAACCACGGCAACGCACATTTCCTGCGCGGCATCATGCGTGAGCTGGTCGCGCGCGGGCACCAGACGATCGCGCTGGAACCCGCCGACGGTTGGAGCCGGTCGAACCTGGTAGCCGAGAAAGGGTCCTTCGCGATCGAGCGATTCCGGAAGGATTTCCCCGAGTTGATGCCGGTGACCTACGATGCCGCTTTCGACCACGAAGCCTGGATATCCGATGCCGATGTGGTGATCGTGCATGAGTGGACCGAGCCGGACCTTGTTGCGCGGCTGGGCAAGGCGAAAGCAACTGGCGGCCGTTTCACGCTGCTGTTCCACGACACGCACCATCGCGTCATCTCGGCCACGCAAGCGATTTCTGCCTTGCAGCTTGAACATTACGACGGCGTGCTCGCCTTCGGCGAGGCGCTGCGGGAAAGCTATCTTCGCGCCGGATGGGGCAAGCGGGTCTTTACCTGGCACGAGGCAGCCGATGACCATCTGTTCCAGCCCCATCCTGAAATCGAGCGCAGCGCCGACCTGATCTGGATCGGCAATTGGGGCGACGACGAGCGCAGCGCCGAAATCGGGGAATTCCTGGTCGAGCCGGTGCGTGAGCTAGGATTGAGCGGCACTGTCCACGGCGTTCGCTATCCACGGCAAGCGCTCGCCGACCTTGCGGCCGCCGGCCTGCACTACGAAGGTTGGATCGCCAACGCCGACGTGCCGAAGGCGTTTGCAGCAAACCGCATCACAGTGCACATCCCCAGGCGTCCATACCGCGAAAGCCTGCCCGGCATCCCGACCATCCGCATGTTCGAGGCGCTCGCCTGCGGCATCCCGCTCGTTTCGGCGCCGTGGTCCGATGTCGAACGCCTGTTCAGGCCCGGCGTAGATTTTCTGTTTGCAAACAACGGTTCCGAGATGCGGCGTCATCTTCGCGCCGTGCTGCACGACGCGGATCTCGCCGCTTCTCTGGCGACATCGGGCCTCGAGACCATCCGCTTGCGGCACACATGCCGGCACCGGGCGGATCAATTGTTCGGCGTGCTCGCCGAATGCGGGCGCCGCCAAGCCGCCGACACGATCCTTGCAACGGAGGCCGCCGAATGAAGATTGCATTTTACGGGTCAAGCCTGCTGTCGTCCTACTGGAACGGCGCGGCCACCTATTACCGCGGGCTGCTCAAGGCTCTGGCCAGGCTCGGCTATGACATCACCTTCTATGAGCCCGATGTCTACGATCGCCAGAAGAACCGCGACATCGAGGCGCCGGACTGGTGTGCCGTCGTCGTCTATGAGGCGACCCCACAGGCGCTGATGCAGGTGGCGGCGCGGGCGGCGGAGGCAGATATCGTCGTCAAGGCGAGCGGCGTCGGTTTCGCCGACGACGCGCTGTTGCGGGCGGTGCTCGATCACGCCCGTGCCGATGCGCTCACCGTATTCTGGGATGTCGATGCGCCGGCGACGCTTGGCCAGTTACGCGACGAGCCCGACCATCCGCTGCATCGCGCGCTGCAGGAAATCGCCCTCGTGCTGACCTATGGCGGCGGCGACCCGGTGGTCTGGGCCTATCGGGCAATGGGGGCGGCCGAATGCGTGCCGATCTACAACGCGCTCGATCCGGAAACGCATCATCCGGTCGGCAAGGACATTCGCTTTGCCTGCGATCTCGCCTTTCTCGGCAACCGGCTGCCGGACCGCGAGGCGCGCGTCGAGGCCTTCTTCCTCGACCCGGCCGGCCGCTCCGCCGATCAGCGCTTCCTGCTCGGCGGATCGGGCTGGGGCGACAAGCAGATGCCCGCCAATGTCCGATGGCTCGGCCATGTCGGCACGCGCGACCACAATGCATTGAACGTCACGGCCAAGGCGGTGCTGAACATCAGCCGCGACAGCATGGCGGCCAATGGCTTTTCACCTGCGACGCGCGTTTTTGAGGCGGCGGGCGCCGGCGCATGCCTCATCACCGACGCCTGGCTCGGCGTCGACCTGTTCCTGAAACCCGGCGAGGAAATCCTGGTCGCGCGCGATGGCGAGGACGTCGCCGAGATCATGCAAAGCCTTAGTGCCGAACGGGCTAAGGCGATCGGGACATCGGCGCTTCGGCGCGTGCTTGGCGAACATACCTATACGACACGTGCCGTTTTAGCCGACGCTATCTTCAGGCGCCATTTCGAGCGTCCGACCGTGGAGGCGGCCGAATGACAAAGCCGCTCGACATCGTCTTTCTTGGCCTGTCGCTCTCCTCATCCTGGGGAAACGGCCACGCCACCACCTTTCGGGGGCTGCTTAAAGGTTTCCACGAACTCGGTCACCGCGTCACCTTTCTCGAACGCGACGTGCCGTGGTACGCAAGTCACCGGGATCTGCGCGATCCCGATTTCTGCGCCTTGCGCTACTATGAAACGATCGATGATCTTCGCCGCAATTTTGCGCGCTGCCTGCGCGATGCCGATATCGTGGTCGTCGGCTCCTTCGTTCCCGAAGGCCCTGAAATCATCGACGTCGTGGCATCGCTATGCACGGGTCAGTTCTGCTTCTACGACATCGACACGCCGATCACGCTGGCAAAGCTTTCGACCGATGATTGCGAGTACATTGCCAGGCGGCAGGTCCCGTATTTCGACGTCTACTTCTCCTTCACCGGCGGGCCGACGCTTGCCCGTCTGACGGCGGAATTCGGCGCGAGGCGGGCCGAGCCGCTCTACTGCTCCGTCGACCCGGAACGGCATCACGGAACCGGTGATCCAATCCGCTGGGATCTCGGCTATCTCGGCACCTACAGCCCCGACCGCCAGGCGACGCTGGAGGCCCTGCTGTTCGAACCGGCGCGTCGCATGCCGGAGCGCCGCTTCGTCGTGGCAGGCTCGCAATATCCGCGCGAAATCGCCTGGCCGGACAATGTCGATCGCATCGAACACCTGCCGCCGGCAGATCACGCCGCCTTTTATAGCCGCCAACGCTACACGTTGAACGTCACGCGCAGTTCCATGATCGCGGCCGGATGGTCGCCCAGCGTACGCCTCTTCGAGGCAGCCGCCTGCGGCACGGCGATCATCAGCGATAGCTGGGCCGGACTGGACAGCCTGTTTCCAGAGCGGACGATCCACACGGCGCGCAGGACCGAGGACGTAATCGGCATCCTGTCTGGGGAATCCGACAGCGCCCGGCTTGCCATGGCCAGGCAAGCGCGCGCGCTCATCCTGGCAGCCCACACAAGCACCGCGAGAGCCCGCGAATTCGTTTCGCTGCTGGCGCAGGCCAAATCGCCACGTTCTGCTCTCGATCTGGATGTCGAGAGCGCAGCATGACCCGCAGACGGGAGAAAATAGAGATGCAGCTATCAAGAAAGGCGCAACGGACCAGGACCGTGCTTGTCGCCGGCGGCGCCGGTTTCCTCGGTTCGCATCTTTGCGAGACAATGCTCCAGGCCGGCTGGCGCGTGATCTGCGTCGACAATTTCCTTACCGGCCGCATGGAGAACATAGCATCGATCGCCGATCGTCCGGATTTTCGGTTGATCAAGCAGGACATTTGCCGACCGTTGGAGCTTGGCGAACCGGTTGACCGCATCTTCAACATGGCGTGCGCGGCCTCGCCGCCGCGCTATCAGGCCGACCCGGTCCACACGACACGGACTTGCGTCATCGGAACGCTCAATCTGCTGGAGCTCGCCGCCCGCAATGGCGCCTGGTTCGTGCAGGCGTCCACCAGCGAAATTTATGGCGATCCCGAACAGCATCCGCAGAAGGAAGACTATGTCGGCCACGTGAACTGCATCGGCCCCCGTGCCTGCTATGACGAAGGCAAGCGCACCGCCGAAACCTTGTGCTTCGACTATCTGAGAATGGGAAAAGCCGATATCCGTGTCGCGCGCATCTTCAACACCTATGGTCCCAGGATGGACCCTGCGGACGGACGGATCGTTTCCAATCTGATCATGCAGGCACTCGAGAGACGGCCGCTGACGATATTCGGCGACGGGCTGCAGACCAGGTCGTTCTGCTACGTTTCCGATCTGGTCGACGGCTTGATCCGGTTGATGGAGGTCAATCCCAATCCGCGCCAGCCGATCAATCTAGGCAATCCGGGGGAGTTCACCATCCTGCAACTGGCGGGCCTGGTGAGAGGCATGACCGCCACCAAATCGGACTTGAAATTCCTGCCGCTGCCGCAAGACGATCCTCGTCGTCGGCAACCCGACATTTCCCGTGCAAGGAAGCTTCTCGGCTGGTCGCCCAAAGTGCCGCTCAGGCAGGGTTTGATGCGCACAATCGCCTATTTTGCCGAGCTTGAGACGGCGCAGATGGTCGACAGAAGACGTCGAATTGGCGCCACCGTGCGTTCTGCCTCAGGCCGGCTGCAAAACCTGCCGGCCTGAAGGCGGGGAGCGTCTGGCCGCTGCTTGGTCACGACGGAAAGCGCCGTCGTCTCGGATTTGGTCACTTTTTCTCGTCGCGGGAACAACCCGTCCAGCTTCTGGTTCTGTCAAGGTACCGGCATGGAGACGATTGTGCATCCGAAGCGATCCGCCAAAGACATCGAACAAATGGCCGCAAAGGAGACGGCTGCCTTCCTGCGGCGCGCCTCCATCACCTATCTGGAATGTTGTGTGAGCCTGATGATGACGCATCTTCAGCGCGAGGAGGTGGCGGCCATCCTCGAAAAGGAAGCGGATATGCTGCGCCGGCTGGACTGATCCCGCTCGAGCGGCGGCAGGTCGCCTTGGCTTTCCAGGAAACGAAGCAGCGCGGCAGCGTAACGTCTTGCCGCGGCCGCCAGCCGGATCTGTTCCCGATCATCGCCCGATCGCTCAGCCATGCTCCACAAGCCAAGCTGGAAGGCGAGATAGCAGGGCTCGTAGTAGTGGACCAGTTTGGCATCGACGGGACGAGACGTAGTCGCCTCGACAGCTTTGCGCAGTGCCGCAGTCGCCGCGTCGGCGAGGCTGTACTCGACACGGGCGCCAGCAATGTCCCAGGCGATGTCCTGGCAGCCGACCAGATCGTGCGACCGACAATGGTCGAGGGCGTCCGTCTTGATCAGCGTTCCGCCGCGCGAAAGGATGAACTCCCACGGATGAAGCCGCCCGTCGATTTCGACCCGCTGCATGGTCTTTGGTGGAGCCTGTTTCGAGAACCAGTTCCGCAGCTCCGCCGCGCGGCTTTCGCCCAAAGCCTCGCTTGTATTCCGCACGGCCATGTCGGCAAGCGCCTCCAGCGAGGCGCCCGGTTCGGAGGCGGGCAGATTGGCTGCCCGCCAGGACAGATAGTGCGCGAGACGAGTGACCATTTTTTCTTTCGAAAGCCTTGCCCGGTCCAGCGTTGCACCGTCGATCCAGCGTTCGACGAGAAAGCCATGGCACAGCCCGGCGACTTCCGGGCCAAAGCCTGCATCGTGCAGCTTCCTGGCGGTCTCGGCCTTTTGCATTCCGATTTCGCCGAGGCCAACGAATTTGACCGACCATTTTCCCCGGCCCGCAAAAGCGAGGAACTTTCGCCGCTCGAAGCCGCGGTGAACAGGTGGCCAATGATCCAGCGAGCCATAGTGCAAGCGACGCCACTCTCCGGCGGATGTTTCGGTCAGGCTGGCCGCTGTGCGGCCGATCGTCCTGGCCACCCAATCCCGCAACGTCGGGACAGCGGATCCAGCGGGGAAAGTCCGTTCGAAATCCGCGGTGTGTTTTTGGCAAACCGTCCATGCCTCACGACTGTCCGCCGATGCCTCGGGACCCGGCCCACCCGAATGGCTGGGGAACAGATGGATGCGCCCGGCATCGATGCCCAGCCTTTGCAGCCATGCGACGACGGCGTGAAACGAACTTCCTGACAGGCCCGGGCCTTCGTCGACGATGGCAAAGCGGGCCGACGGCTTCGTCATCCAGCTACCGATCAGTTCCGGATCGGCGGCAAGCCGCCTGCGAAACGGATGACCGGTCGGACGGACGCTGACGGGTGCCGGTGCGCCGATGGCTGCAGCCACCATCGCTGCAAGCCCCAGGCCGATGCTGCGGATGCCGATTACGCATGTGTTCGCATCGAGACCCGACTGCCGCGCGGCGACGAAATAGCTCTCCGGATAGAGCGCGTAATGGGCGTAGCCCTCGGCCGTGTCGATGAGGATTTCGCCGTCGCAATCGAGTTCGGCCAGCATTCGCGGCACGTCCGCACGGACCGGGCCGTCGATCGCGAATCCGGCCGCCCACGATCTGCCCACGTCCCGGGCCAAGCCGACCAGGAGATTTGCGCCCGCGATCCGCTGTCGGGAATTCCTGTCCATGCAGTTGGCCTCGAATTCAGCATCGGCAAGGCCCTGGACCAATTCCGAGATCTTGATGAACAGGCCGACCAGGGCTGCGTGGCGTTCGATCCCGCTTGGCATGTCCGCAATGTGCCCGGCCGCTTTGCAGGCTGAGCCGCGAACATATCCCGCGCTCTCAATTCGCTTGTGGTCGCCATAGACGATCATTGTCCCGTCCCGGTTGGCCTCACTGCACAACTCGGCGAGCGCTACTTTGATCCACCATCGGTTGCACGATTTTTGCAGCCGGCAAGGAACAATCAGCGAGGCAGGCGGTTTGGCACGAAGAACTTACCTTCAACAGCATAGGCAGCGGTTTCGTGGGATCGAAGAAAGTTCGGATCGGAATAGTCGGCGTCGGCAACTGCGCCTCCTCCCTTGTTCAGGGCATCACCTATTACCGCGACGCAAGGAGCAATGAGCCCATACCCGGGCTGATGCATGCCGATCTTGGCGGCTATCATGTCAAGGACATCGAAGTGGTCTGCGCTTTCGACGTCGCCAAGGGCAAGGTCGGACGCGATGTGGCAGACGCGATCTACAGCGCGCCGAACAATACTTTCCGCTTTGCCGATGTGGCGGCTACCGGCGTTCGCGTCGAACGCGGGCCGACACTGGACGGCATCGGCAAATATCTGCGCGACGAGATCCAGGAGGCCGACGACCCCGTCGCCAACATCAGCAAGATCCTCGCCGAAAGCGGCGCCGAAATCCTGGTGTCCTATCTGCCTGTCGGTTCGGAGGAGGCAACGCGCTTTTATGCCGAGTGCGCGCTCGAGGCCGGCTGCGCCTTCGTCAACTGCATACCCGTCTTCATCGCCTCGCGGCCGGAGTGGCGCCGCCGCTTCGAGCAGCACGGCCTGCCGCTGATCGGCGACGACATCAAGAGCCAGGTCGGTGCGACGATCGTACATCGTCTGCTCGCCAACCTGTTCCGCGAGCGCGGCGTGCGTATCGATCGCACCTACCAGCTCAATTTCGGCGGCAACACCGACTTCCTCAACATGCTGGAGCGCGAGCGACTGGAATCGAAGAAGATCTCAAAGACGCAATCCGTCACCAGCCAGATCGACGTTCCCCTGGAGCCCGGCAACATTCACGTCGGGCCGAGCGACCATGTCCCGTGGCTGACCGATCGCAAGTGGGCCTATATCCGGGTCGAAGGCACGACCTTCGGCGGTGTGCCGCTGAATGCCGAGCTCAAGCTGGAAGTGTGGGATTCGCCCAATTCGGCCGGCGTCGTCATCGATGCGGTGCGTTGCGCCAAGCTGGCGCTCGACCGCGGTATCGCGGGCGCGCTGACCGGTCCCTGCAGCTATTTCATGAAATCGCCGCCCGAGCAGTTCACCGACGCGGAAGCCCGCCAGCGCACGCTCTCTTTCATCGCCGGCAAGGACGAGCCGATGCTCGATGCCGCGGAATGACGACGACGTTCTTTCTGGTGCGCCACGCCGCGCACGACAATGTCGGCTGTTATCTTGCCGGACGGATGGCCGGCGTTTGCCTCGGCGAAGCCGGCAAGGCACAGGCCTCGCATCTGGCAGACCGCATGGCACGCGAGGCGATAGCGGCAATCTTCTGCAGCCCGCGCGAACGCACGCAGGAGACTGCCAACCCGATCGCGCTCGCCTGCAATGCCGGTGAGATCGTGATCCGCGAGGAACTCGATGAGATCGACTTCGGCACCTGGTCGGGAAAGACCTTCGAAGAGCTGAACCAGGATGCCGACTGGCGAGTGTGGAACGACCAGCGTCAGCAGGCGAGAACACCGAGCGGCGAGACCATGCTGGACGTGCAGCAACGCGTCGTCTCATTGATCGAGCAGGTCCGCGGCACCTACCAGAACCAGGGCGTCGCACTTGTCAGCCATGCCGACGTCATCAAGGCCGCCGTGTGCAAGGTGCTCGGCCTGTCGCTGGGAAACTGCTTTCGCTTCGATATCGACCCAGCGTCGATCACCACGGTTGTTTGGGGGGACTGGGGGTCGAAGCTGATCAGACTCAACGAAGCTGCCTGACGAGGAATTGCCGGATGCGCATGGTCATTTTCGGTCTTACCGTGACATCGTCGTGGGGCAATGGGCACGCCACGCTGTGGCGCGGATTGATCCGGGCGATGGCCGGGCTGGGCTGGTCTATCACCTTCTTCGAACGCAACACTCCCTATTATGCCGGGACGCGCGACCTCGACCAATTGGATGGCGGCAACCTCGTCCTTTATCAGGATTGGGAGGACATCCAGCGCGTTGCCGAGCAGGCGATGAATGAGGCCGATGTGGTCATCGTCACCTCCTATTGCCCCGATGCCGTGAGCGCATCGCGCCTTGCCCACCAGGCCTGTCGCGGGCTGAAGGTGTTCTACGATCTGGATACGCCGGTGACACTGGCGCGGATCGAACAAGGTGAGCCTCCGGCCTATTTCGGGCCGGAAGGGCTTCGCGATTTCGATCTCGTGCTGAGCTACACGGGAGGCACCGCGATCGACGCATTGAAGTCGATGCTGGGTGCACGCCGCGTCATGCCGCTCTACGGCCATGTCGATCCAGAGCGACACCGGCCGGCTCCGCCCAGGCCGGAGTTTGCCGGCGACCTTTCCTATCTCGGGACCTATGCGGCAGACCGCCAGGTCGGGGTCGAGAGGCTGCTGGTCAGTCCGGCTGCGCGCCTGCCGGAGCGCCGCTTCATCATTGGCGGCGCACAATATCCGCAGGAATTCCCGTGGAGCGACAATATTTTCTTCGTCCGGCATCTGCCGCCGGCCGACCACCCCGCCTTCTTTTCATCATCACGGCTGACCCTGAACGTGACCCGCGAGGCGATGGCCGAAAGGGGCTGGTGTCCTTCCGGCCGGCTGTTCGAAGCCGCCGCTTGCGGTGCCGCGATGGTGAGCGACACATGGCCGGGACTGGAGGCCTTTTTCCGGCCCGGCGAAGAGATCGTCGTGGCGAACAGCACCGACGACGTGGTCGCCGCGCTCGACCTGTCCGACGCCGAGCTTAACGCTATCCGCCGCCGAGCGCGCGAGCGGGTGCTGGACGAACACACCTCGGCGCGGCGCGCGAAGGAATTCGACCGCATCCTGTCCGATGCACTGCACGGCTCCACGCATGGCGAGCCGTTGAAGGAGGCAGTTTGATGTTGGGCATCGTGCCCGCAGCCGGACGGGGAAGCCGCATCCAGCCGCTCGGCTTTTCGAAGGAGCTTCTGCCGGTCGGCAGCCGCATCGACGGCAACACCGAGCGGCCTTGCGCGGTCAGCGAATACCTGGTGCGCCGCATGGTGCGCGCGGGGGCCGACAAGATCTGCTTCGTCATCGGCTCGGGTAAGTCGGATATCCTCGAATATTATTCTGCCGGCTATGCCGACGCGACTGCGCTGTTTGTGGTGCAGCCCTCTCCGGTCGGCCTTTGCGACGCCATCTTCCGTGCCGCACCGCTCGTCACAGCCGATGAGACCGTTCTGGTCGGGTTGCCCGATACGATCTGGTTTCCCGAAGACGGCTTCCTGGCCCTCCCGGACGACGGCCTGTCCTTCCTGCTGTTTCCGGTGGACCAGCCGGAGTTCTTCGATGCCGTCGTTGTCGACCAGGACGACCGGGTGAAGCAAATCCAGGTCAAGCAGCAGAATGCCCAATCGAACTGGATCTGGGGTGCGTTCAAGATGCCCGGCCGCACCCTTCACCAGCTCGCCGCGCTGTGGCGGGAACGGGACCGGTGCGACGAATATATCGGCACGCTGGTCAATGCCTATCTCGCCGCCGGAGGCGATGCCTATGGCATCAAGGCTGGCACCGCCTATGTCGACGTCGGCACCTTCAACGGCTACCGCACCGCACTTCGCCTGCTTGAAAGCGCCGCCGGTACCAAGGACGACCAAGTCGCCATTACGCTGCCCGGCCACCAGCACGTCCCTGTCCTCGCAGGCGAAGGAGGCTAGCCATGCTGCATTCCGATGCCGAAATCCGCCGCCGTATCGATGCGCTCGGCCCATGGTTCCACAATATGGAACTGGCCGGCATCGAAACCGCTCCCGACCATTTCCTTGGCAACTATCCGCTGATCAAATGGCGCAAATTCGCGGACGCCATCCCCGCCGATCTTTCCGGCAAGGCGGTGCTCGACATAGGCTGCAATGCGGGTTTCTATTCGATCGAGATGAAACGCCGCGGCGCCGGCCGCGTGCTTGGCATCGATTTCGATGAGGCTTACCTGGCGCAGGCGCGCTTTGCCGCCGAGGTTGCGGACTGCGACATCGAATTCCGGCAGCTCTCGGTCTACGACGTTGGCGCCCTGCATGAGCGGTTCGACATCGTGCTGTTCATGGGCGTGCTCTACCATTTGCGCCATCCCTTGCTCGCTCTCGATCTGATCCGGGAGCACGTCGCCCGGGACCTGATGATCTTCCAGTCGATGCAGCGCGGCAGCACCAACGTGCCGGCGCTCGAGCAGAATTATCATTTCTGGACGCACGACCTGTTCGACCGGCCGGATTTCCCAAAGCTGCATTTCATCGAGCATCGTTACGCCGACGACCCGACCAACTGGTGGATTCCCAATCGCGCCTGCACCGAAGCCATGCTGCGCAGCGCCGGCTTCGAGATCGTCCTGCAACCGGAGCAGGAGGTCTATTTCTGCCGCACCGCCGACGTGCCGGCCGGTGGCGGCGTCGTCTACCCGTCGAAAGGACAAATAAATGATTGAAGCCGCGATGATCTGGAACGAGCCCAACAACAAATCCCACTGGGATCCCGAGCTCGACCCCGACTGGAGCCGCTTCGCCAACATGGCAACCCTGGTCGCCGACGCGATCGCGTCGGAGAATCCGGCCTTGACCAAGGTCCTTGGCGGCATCTCGCCGATCGATGCCGGTTTCATGACACGGATGAAGGAGTTCGACGTGCTCGATCATGTCGATGCTGTCGCCGTGCACGGTTTCCCGCTCGACTGGAACCTCTGGCAGATCCACGAATGGCCGCAGAAGATCGGCGAGATTTCGGCTGTCACCGATCTTCCGGTATGGGTCAGCGAGGTCGGCGTGTCGACCTTCGGCGCCGAGGAGGTACAGGTCTGGGGCCTGCGCCGGACCGCGGAATTGCTGATCGGCAACGCACCGCGCATCCAATGGTACAGCCTCTACGACCTGCCGCGCGAGTGGGAAGCGACGACGCGCCATCGCGAGGCGGAAGGCTCGTCTTACTACCGCCATTTCTACATGGGCCTGCTCCGCCAGGACGGCACGCCAAAGCCCGCGCTCGAGGAGTTCCTGCACCACACGCCGGCAATGGGACTGGTGCAGTGGTTCCATTTCGAAGATCACCGGCTGGACGACGCCGTTGCCTGGATGAAACGGCTCGGCGTCACCAATCTGCGCACCGGGCTTTCCTGGGCCGACAGCTTCAGGCCGAACGCACTTGACTGGTTCGACCGGCAGATGGAGGCTTTGGCCGACTTCGACGTGACGGTTACTTTCTGCTTCACGCCGGAACACCGCGGAATGATGCCGCACCACAGCAGTCCGCCGCTGGTGCCGGAGGAATTCGCCGACTTCTGCGCGGCAATGACGCGCCGATATGCCGGCAGCATCGCTGCCCCTTCGGTCGGCAGGCTGCGCGCCTCCGCAGCGTGAGGAGCTTCGGCTCTCCAGCCATGACGCTCACCGTCCTCAACGTCGCCTATCCCCTCGCCCCGGTCGGGCCGGATGCGGTCGGTGGTGCCGAGCAGGTGCTGTCGGTGCTCGACCAGGCGCTCGTACAGGCCGGACACCGCTCGATCGTGATCGGCTGCCAGGGCTCGAGCGCTGCGGGTGTCCTCATCGAGACGCCGGCCGAACCGGGCGTGCTCGATGAAGCGGCGAAGCGCCGGGCGCAGCGTGTTCATTGTGCCGCAATTGCTACCGCACGCGCTCGCTGGCCAATCGACGTGGTCCATTTGCACGGTATCGATTTCGATGCCTATCTGCCGGGCGACGGGCCGACATTGGTGACCTTGCATTTGCCGCTCGACTGGTATCCGGCCGACGCTCTCAATCCGGCGCGGGAGGATCTGTGGCTGCATGCGGTATCGGCGGCTCAGCAAAGAACCGCGCCGCCGGGAGCCAGGCTGATCGGGCCGATTCCCAACGGAGTGGACGTCGACGCGCTGAGCGAACCGCAGGCCAAACACGACTTTGCGCTCGTGCTCGGCCGCGTCTGCCCGGAAAAGGGCATCCATCTGGCGCTGGACGCAGCCAAGAAGGCCAGCGTGCCGCTGGTCATCGGTGGCAAGGTCTACCCCTATGAAACGCACACAGCGTATTTTCGCGACGAGGTCGAACCCCGGCTGGACGACCGGCGCCGCTTCCTTGGTCCGCTCGGCTTTGTCGCCAAGCGGCGCCTGCTGAATACAGCCCGCTGCCTAGTCATCCCGAGCCTTGCCGCGGAAACCAGTTCGCTCGTCGCCATGGAGGCGCTCGCCTGCGGCACCCCCGTGGTGGCCTTCCCGAATGGCGCACTGCCGGATGTGGTCGAGCACGGCAAGACCGGGTATCTGGTCGGGGATGTCGACGAGATGGCCGAAGCCATCGCTGCCGCACCCAGCCTGGACCCCGAGACCTGCCGGGCCGAGGCGCGGCGGCGCTTTTCACTCGACCGCATGATTTCCTCCTACATGGACGCCTATCGGGCGCTGGCACGGCTCGGCACAGACAGCGGGCAGCTCGCGACGGCAAAGCGAGCGCGACATGCTCCGCAGTGAGATTATCGACGATCCAGCGGACCTCGAAGCCCTCGAGCCGCACTGGTGGGAACTCTGGTCGCGCAGTTCCTCGGCGAGGCCGTTCCAGTCTCCCGCATGGTTGCTGCCATGGTGGCGGACATTTGCTCCCGGCGAGCTAGCGACGGTCGCCATCTGGCGTGGCGACGATCTGGTCGGCCTGGCGCCACTCTATCTGGAACGCCACGATGCCGGCGCGCGATTGCTTCCGCTCGGCATTTCGTTGAGCGACTATCTGGATGTCCTTTGTCTTCCCGAGATCGCCGAACCGGTCGGCGCAGTCATCGGTGGCGCCGTTCTTTCCGTCGGCTGGACACAGTGGATCTTGCAGGACCTGCCTCCCGGCGGCGCCGGCCTTGCCATCAGGCATGCCGCGCTCGAATCGTGCCAAGCCGTCGGTCACGCCGCTTGCCCGGTGCTCGCCCTCGCCGGCGACCAGACGCTTCAAGGCTGTGTTCCGGCGCGGCGGAGGCGCCAATTGCGCCGCGCCCACAGGGCCGCGTCGAGACGCGGCAGTGTCTCCATCGAACCCGCTTTGTCCGATCCGCAGACATTCCTCGACCATCTGATCCGCCTTCACCGCGCGCGCTGGGCCGGACACGGCGACGGCGTTCTGTCCGATTCCCGCGTGGAAGCATTCCACCGTCAGGCGCTGCCGCAGCTGGTCGCACAGGTGCTTGCCCGATGCTGGCTTATCACGATCGGTAACGCGATCGTGGGCGCCTATTACGGGTTCCATCATCGTGGCCGCGCTTGCGCTTATCTCGGTGGCTTCGATCCGGCCTATGCCGAGGAAAGTCCCGGCGCGCTGCTCATCGGCCAAGCGATAAGGCAGGCGATCTGCGAAGGCGCGGAAGAGTTCGATTTTCTGCGCGGACAAGAGGCCTACAAGTACAGCTGGGGCGCCGTAGACCGGTGGACGATGCGCAAGATCTGGACGCGGAGCAAAGGGCGATGAGCGCGACCCAGCCGGAATCTCGGCGGTCGACATCAGCAAGGCGGGTGCTGGAGGATTGCATGGCAGACGGTGCCGGCGTCGAAGCCGTCATCGCAAGGCTGGCTCTCCGTTTCGAGACAGGAATCGATGCTGCAGAATTGGCGAAGATTGCGCAAAACACGCACTCGGCTGACCCGCGAAACACGGCAAAACTGCAACGGATTGCCGACCTGCTGCGGCGCAGGCCCGAGATCTTCGCCACGCTGCGCAAAACAGGTGGTGCCGTTCGGCACGAGCGTGGCGAGGACGAGACCGACGATGCGGTCGTCAAGCGGCTGGCGGCCGGGTTTGACGCGGCGGCGGCGATCTCCCCGGCGGCGAGCGTGCAGCTGTCATCGCTGGGCAATGAGGAAAAGCTCTCTGCCGCTACGGCTGAGATCGTTGCATGGCTGGAGAGGCGAGGCTTTACCGGCACTGACCGCGACACACTGGATATCGGCTGTGGTATCGGTCGGTTCGAACAGGCGCTCTCCGCTCTGTCGCACCGGATCGTGGGCAGCGATATATCCCCAGCGATGATCTCGATCGCCCGCCGGCGATGCGCCGGGCTCGGCAATGTAGAATTCCGCCCTGCGCGCGGTTTCGATCTTGCCGATTTTTGCGATGCCAGCTTCGACCGCGTGCTGGCCGTCGACAGCTTTCCCTATCTGGTGCTGGCCGGCCTTGCGGAGCGACATTTCGTGGAAATCGCGCGCGTGCTGAAGAGGCCGGGCATGGCCGCGCTTTTGAATTATTCATATCGCGGATCGCCGGCGCTGGATCGCGCCGATGTCCATAACTTCGCCAACGCAAATGGCATGCAAGTCCTCGTCGACGGCGAAAAGCCTTTCCGGCACTGGGACGGCGATGCCTTCCTGCTTACGATTTCCAGCGGAACATTGCGGCCCAACTATGGTTCGGATGCCGAACGGGAAAAGCCGCTATTCGACAGTATGAAGGAGAACAAGATGGCGTCCGGCAGCAAGAAGCACATCGGTCGCGGCAGTCACGGCAAAGGCGCTGGCGCTGGCGCGATGACCGATCTTCCCAAGGACAAGATCGGAGAGAACGCCGTTCTGTCCAACAGAGACAAGAAGCAGCACACCAAGGAGCGTGGGCTCGACGGCAATCGGGTCAAGTCCGAGCAGTACCAGGATCATTCAGCGGATCGGCGGCCTGAAGACTGATCGTTGCGCCAGCATATGGCTTGCAGCCGGCGAGCAATTGAAACGCAGCGAGAGCCCAACCGCTGACGAAGCTGTGCAAGGACCGAAGCCGGTCGCATGGATGGCCTGCAAATTCTTGCAAACTCGCACTGTTGCCACCAGAGTGAGCTGAAGGAACCAACATTTGCCAAGAGAACGCGATGTCTCGCTCAAGGGAAGATTCCGTCAGCACGCGTGCCGATCTGACCATAGACCGGGAAATCGCTTCCTTGCTTGCGGCCATCGAACAGGAAAGGGTTCCTGACCGGCTGACCAAACTTGCGATCGAATTGCAGCATGCGCTTGTCGAAAGGCGCTTGCGCGAAAGCAGTAATTAGCGTGACATGTATATTAGCGGCGCCTCTCGGCTTCGAAGTCCAGTCGTCCTTCGGACAGATAGCTGCGCCTTTCCATCAGGGTCTGCGAGGAACTTTCGCCAAGGTATTCCAGCACGCCGGCGCGTGCCCTGTTGAGCCGGCTCTTCACGGTTCCCACCGCGCAACCGCATATTTCGGCCGTTTCCTCATAGCTGATGCCCAGAACGCCTATCAACATCAGAACCTCGCGCTGGTGCTCGGGAAGACTCTGGATGGCCTGGTGGACCTCCTTGCCCTGTACGGACCATTCCTGCGTCGCTTCCGAGATCGGCCGCAGCGAAGCGCAGTCGAGCAGGCCGGGCGCTTCCCTCACCGCGGCCCTGACACGCGTGTAGTAGGTGTTGCGCATGATCGTGAAGAGCCATGACTTCATGCGCGTTCCAGCTTCGAACTTGTCAATGTTGGCCAAGCCCTTGGTCAGCGTCTCCTGGACCAGGTCGTCGGCATCATCGGGAGTGCGGCAGAAGGTGCGGGCGAAAGCCCTCAAAGCGGGTATGAGGTCGACGATGGAAACTTCTTCGGTTTCGCGAGTCGCCAAGGCGTAGGCTGTAGGTGGCAATGGTCCAGCTCCCGTCCAGAATGAGTTCGTGAGCGCAGACCAGTTAAATGCATTGGGCGAAAGATCGTTCCGGCTGGCGAAAATCACCCGGTCCAGGAACCGGAGCGGCTTGGCTGGGCAATCCCGGCCGACGGCGATATTTTTGACGGAACAACCGTCGGGATCGCGGAGTTGGAATCTAAGCCGTCCGAAAATCCGGGGCGCCGCCATTGGCGTGTCGAAACGCGATTTTCGCAGCGAGCCTGGGCCGCCACCTCAAGGACAGTCCGCCACCTCAAAACAGGAGGAACCCATGACAGGAAACAAGCACGCCAAAGGCAAAACGCCGGCCGATAGCGACCTTGCCAACGATCCCGGCATCGGCAGTTCCAAGGGCACGATCAAGGAGGGCGACCGGCTCGATCAGGGCGACAACACGTTCGAAGGCGATGTCGAGAACGACACCACGCCTCAAGGCGGTATCAATCCCCGGCAAAAGATGCGGACCAACAAATGACGCCAGCATCGGCCGGCGCACGATCGAACAAACCCGCTGCAACCCGTGCAGCAATCCCGCGTTAAAGAGCATGGGCCTCGCGTCCGCCCAGCGTTGATGCGACAGGCTCTTTCGCGGAGACACAGATGACAAAAAAATCGTTTGGCCGCCCCGTTCCAATTCTCGTCGGCCTTGGTTTCCCTCGCTATGTCGAAAATATCTGGCAGGCCTATGACGTCTTAAACGAATGGCCGAGCCGCGGTCCGGCGCACAAGGCGGCGTTCGACGCCTGTCGCGCCGGGCTGGCTGACGAGGTCGACGTCGAGACGGTGCGCGCGGCGTTCGATTCATTCGCCCGCAAGGCGGGCATTCTGGCCTACGATATCGCCGCCGAAATACCAGCAGGCACCAATCCCACTGCGGTTCGCGACGTCGGCTAAAATGCCCAGCAGGCCATGTGACCCGCTGAGGCTAATTTATATCAAGGGTGGTTAAATCGGGAGGACCGCCATGCTGGAGATAAAGTTCGATGCTCCGGTTTGCATCTACTTCGGCAAGCCGGGACGATCGCGAATGGTCAGCTCCGTTTTCGAGGCTTCTTACTGCCTCAAAAGCGAGAAATGGCCTGCCCGCAATGCCCCGTTGTCGCTGATGGCGGGAGATGCACTGGATGGCGCCCAGATCGGCCAGATTACGGCAGCGGAAGCCCGCGAAGCATTTATCGACGCGGCTTTGGAAGCGAAGATTCTTGTCGAAGGCGAGCCGCATGACACACATGCCCGGACAGCCTTCATGCCGGACGGCGGGTGAACCGGCAGGCTGCTTCCCCGCAGAGCCGTTTATCACGAATGGCTGGCTTCCTCGGCCTTTTTCTCCCGCTGCTGCCTGAGGACCTCGTCGGTTCCGACCAGCTTCTTCGATCCGCCGGGGATCGCGGTGGAAACAACAGCCGGCGGGTCGCTTGCGGGGAAAGAATCCTCCAGACCCGCCTGCAGCTGGTCTTCCAGCGTCTGCGGCTCTTCCGAGCGGCCAGGGGTCCTTCGGGTGTCTACATTCTCCAGCGGCTGTGTCATGTCCGGTGAAGACCTGACCTCTCGAATCCAGCCATAGAGCTGTTCGATGGCAAATTCCTTCATCGTGTCGAAATCGGCCTTTTCGTCACGCGATGCCTCGATTTGGTCAACCATGGTCTTCTCGAACCGTTCGAGGCTCTCGCTTCCACACGCTCGGCAGAGACGCACCAGCGCCTCGCGCAGTATGAGCGGCGCAAAGTGCGCTGTCGCCTCAAGCCTGAGCTGCTGCAAACGCTCCGGGGTAGCGGCTTGGAACTTCGACATGTTCGACCTCTCGCCTTGTGGAGCATGTCAACGAAAATTGTCGGCGGATGTTCCATCGGCGGCCGCTGCATCGCTCGATCCTCAGCGGTGCGCGCCACCACCGACTGCCATGCGGATTACCGAGACCGACGACGAAGCAGCTGTGCCGGATGACCGTCCCGGCCGCCCGCTATGTAGAACCCATGCGGCTACTTCGGCCCGGATTCGCCAGATGCCTTGGTGCCATCGTTGGACCTGCCGGCATTTCGCATCATCTTGAGTGCTTCGTCCCTGGTCAGGCCGCACCTGCGGGCAAAGAAATTGACCTCATAGGCCTGCTCGGCCGACAGGCCGTCTTTGGCATGCACTCTGCGCTTGTGTTTGCGTCCGCTCATCGAGGCTCGGTCCCGGATACGTTAGTCCTCCCGAACTCACATCGGATCAGCCGGTTCCCACTGCCGGACCAATCTGCTTTCCGCAGGTTCTCTCACGCGCTTTCTGGCCGGCCCACCCTGTCCTTGAGTTCGTTCAGGAATGCGAGCAGCGCGTCCTCAGGATCGTCGGCCGCTTCGGTCAGCATATCGATGCCCCAGCGGCCGAGGACAGCCTCCTGGACGATGCTCGGCTGCGACATGAAGATGAAGGATTTCGGGCGATTCTTGTCATAGCCGGAGCGGCGCCAGGTCTGCCAAAGCCGGTGCAGCAGCAGACGGATGTTCATGTCGGACATGCTGTAGCCGATGAACAGGATGGTGCGCCCGAGCGCGTCGGCCCGAAATTTCACGTCGAGCGGCGAATCGAAGGATAGCCGGTCGAAATAGTCGGTCTCCGCCAGGACCAAAGATTTGTCGTCGTCGAAATCGCCGTGGAATTTGATGATCTGCGTCACCTCGCCAGTGGCCTTTGGCAAATCCTTCGCATTGGCGACTTTGACAAAGGGCCGGCTATGGATCTCGAAGGCAACTTCGAGATTTCGGTCGTAGTTTGTCGTGTAGATGATCGGAAAATCGAGCGACACGATGAGCTTGTGGATCGCCGAGCCCTGCACTTTCTCCCGCGAGACGCTCCATTCACGATCCATCCAGCTGCGCAAAGGGCCGAGGCTCCCCTGCTTCAGCCGGTAGTATTCGGCAAGCGCCTGATAGCTGGCCTCCGGCGCACCGATCGTATCCTCGTCCAGACCGAGCTCTTTTTGCATGTGTTCGATGAGCTTTTGCCAGGACGGCAAGCCGACGCTCATCGACACCCCGGCTCCAACGAACAAGATCGCTCGCCGCTCTTTTACCGATTGAGCCAGTTGCTCGACTGCAGACAGCATTCGACACAACTGCGAAAAGCGCCGCTCCGTTCCAGCCGAACCCGGACCACCGGGAATAGATTTACTTCCGACTTGAGTGCTAACATTCGGATCGGCTGTCCCGAGCGCCCGGCCGCCGACTTTGGCCAACCGAATCCGACATTTATTTCGTTGCATTTGGCACTTCTGCGCCGCTCACGCGTTGGAGAGTGTTCAACAAACACGGCGCAGCTGCAGCTAATGGAGCTCTGCGCCAACGTCGGCAAACTCGACAGCCAATGAGGCAAGCGCGACTGGTGGCGGCGAAAAATAGGGTGCCTGGCAAAAGGGGAAAGAGGCCATTGGCTGCGATGCTGGGATGGACGCTGCTGGCAGGCTTCGCGCTGACTACCGCGGCGGTTGCTCAGTCAACGTCAAGCTTTGCGATAAATCCGCCTGCCGCAGCTGCTCCGCCCGACGACGGCCAATGGGCGATGCCGGCAAAGAACTACGCCTCGACCCGCTACAGCGAACTTGCGGAGATCACCGAGGACAACGTCAAGAACCTGCAGGTGGCCTTCACCTTCTCGACCGGCGTCAACAAGGGCCAGGAGGCCGCGCCCCTGGTCGTCGGCAACACGATGTACATCGTGACGCCCTTCCCCAACATCCTCTATGCGCTTGACCTTACCAAGCCCGGCGCGCCGATGAAGTGGAAATTCGAGCCCAACCCCGAGCCCGCCGCGCAGGGAGTTGCCTGTTGCGACGTGGTCAACCGCGGTGCAGCCTTCTTCGAAGGGCGCATCTATTTCAACACGCTCGATGGCCATGCCATCGCCGTCGATGCGGCCACCGGCAAACCGGTCTGGAACACCCATATCGGCAACATCAATATCGGCGAGACCATCACCATGGCGCCGCTGGTGGTGAAGGGCAAAGTTCTGGTCGGCAATTCCGGCGGCGAAATGGGCGTACGCGGCTGGATCAAGGCGCTCGACGCCAGCGACGGGCACGTCGTCTGGACGGCCTACAATACCGGCCCGGACGCCGAGGTGCTGATCGGCCCCGATTTCAAGCCGCATTACGACATGGACAAGGGCAAGGATCTCGGCGTGACGTCGTGGCCGCCCGACGCCTGGAAGATCGGCGGCGGCAATGTGTGGGGCTGGATCTCCTATGACCCGGACCTAAACCTGATCTTCCATGGCACCGGAAATCCCGGTCCGTGGAATCCGGATCTGCGGCCCGGCGACAACAAATGGACCGCCGGAATCTTTGCCCGCGATCCCGACACCGGCGCAGCCAAATGGTTCTATCAATGGACCCCGCACGATTTGCACGACTACGACGGCATCAACGAACAGGTGCTGCTCGACATGACCTGGCAGGGCAAGCCCCGCAAGGTGCTGGTCCGACCGGAACGCAACGGCTACGTCTATCTGTTGGATCGCACCACAGGCGAGGTCCTGTCGGCAGTCCCCTTCGGGCCAGTCAATTCCAGCACGGGCGTCGACCTCAAGACCGGCCGGCTGATTGTAAATCCGGACAAGAAGACCGGCACCGGCAAGGTCGTGCGCGACATCTGCCCGACCGCATCGGGCCTCAAGGACTGGCAGCCTTCGGCATTCTCGCCCAAGACCGGTCTGCTCTACATCCCGCACAACAATCTCTGCATGGATGAAGAGGGCGTCGAGGTGAATTACATCGCCGGCACGCCCTATGTCGGCATGAACGTGCGCATGATCCCCGGGCCGGGCGGCAATCGCGGTGCTTTCACCGCCTGGGATGTCGCCGCCGCCAAGCCGGCGTGGAGCCTGAAGGAGAACTTTCCGGTGTGGAGCGGCGCCGTCGCCACCGCCGGCAACATCGTGTTCTATGGCACTATGGAAGGCTGGTTCAAGGCGGTCAGCGCCAGGACCGGCGAACTGCTGTGGCAGTTCAAAACGTCGTCCGGCATCATCGGCCAGCCGGTCACCTATCGCGGCCCGGACGGGCACCAATATGTCGCGATTCTTTCGGGCGTCGGCGGCTGGGCCGGCGCGATCGTATCCGGCGATCTCGATCCGCGCGACGCCACCGCCGCGCTCGGCTTCGTCAACGTCATGAAGGATCTGAAGGATGTAACCACGCCGGGAGGTACACTGTATGTGTTCCGGCTCCCTTGAGACGACCGGCCGAGTTGCGCGCGCACGGAGAAAATCTTCCCGGCGGGTTGGCGCCGCGGTCGGCGCACTGGCGCTCTCGCTCGTCGCCGCCGTTGCCGATGCGCGCGAATTGAGGATCTGCGCTGATCCCAACAACATGCCGTTCTCCAATGCCGCCAGGCAAGGCTTTGAAAACAAGATCGCCGAACTCGTCGCGACGGAGCTTGGCGCGACTGTTTCCTACACATGGTGGGCACAGCGCCGTGGCTTCGTCCGCAACACGCTGAAGGCCGGGCTATGCGATCTGGTGCCCGGCGCGCCCGCCAATCTTGAGATGCTGCGCACCACCGCGCCCTACTACCGGTCTTCCTATGTGTTCGTGACACGCAAGGATGCGCCGGAAATCACGTCCTTCAACGATCCTCGCCTGCGCGATCTGCACATCGGCGTCCAGCTGATCGGCGACGATGGCGCCAACTCGCCCCCCGTCCAGGCGCTTGGCCGTCGTGGCATCGTCGGCCATCTCATCGGTTTCCCCGTCTATGGGGACTATTCGGCGCCGAACCCGCCAGCGCGCATCATTGAGGCGGTCGCGAATGGCGACATCGATATGGCCGTCGTCTGGGGACCGTTGGCCGGCTACTTTGCATCCAGGCAGAAGGTGGCGCTGCGGATCACGCCGGTTTCGCCGCGCGTGGACGGCCCGCAACTGCCGATGATCTTCGACATCTCGATGGGAGTGCGCCGTGGCGACGATACGCTGCGCAGCGAGGTGAACGCCGCCCTGACCAGACGCCGCGCCGAGATCGACGCGATCCTGGCGACCTACCAGGTGCCCCGCCTCGATCCTGTCGGAGCGCCTTGAAATGAAGCGAGGTCTTCTCTTGCTGGTGTTCGCAATCCTCGCGGTTGCCGCTTGCCAGCGTGAGGAACGCGACACGCGTCCACAATCGGCGCTCGGCTCGGGCGATCAACCGGCAGCCGTGACTGCCCTCGAGCCGGGCGGCCAACGGCCGACCTCGTCGGACAGCAAGGCCGGCGTGTTCGAGGCCAACGCCTTACACCTCAGCGAGGGCAAGCGTCTGTTCAACTGGTTCAACTGTTCCGGCTGCCATGCCAATGGCGGCGGCGGCATGGGCCCGGCGCTCATGGACCAGAAGTGGCTCTATGGCAGCTCGATCGAAAGCATCCACGCCACGATCAGGGACGGCCGGCCAAACGGCATGCCGAGCTTCCGCGACACGATCCCGGATGACCAGATATGGGAGCTTGCTGCCTTCGTCCGGGCACTGAGCGGCAACGCACCGTCCTCCGCCGCGCCGGGCCGCGACGACGACATGATGCCCCATCCATCCGAGAATCGCCTGCCGGACGCCGCGACGCTGGGGAAGTCGCCGTGAGCCGCGGTGTCTGGACGGTGTGCGGGTGCACGGCCTGCATCCTGCTCCTTGCAGGGTGCAGCGGCTGGCAATCCGCGCTCGACCCAAAGGGGCCGGCCGCGGGCGAACTCGCATGGCTGATCTGGTTCTTCACCGCGCTGTGCACGGTGGTCTGGCTTCTGGTGATGGCCGTGCTGATCGTGCCATTGGCCCGGCGCCCGGCGCCGCTCGGCGACCCGCTTGTCCTCGACGCTGCCGCCGAGCGCAGCAAGATGCGAATTGTCGTCGCCGCACTCGCCGCTACCGCCCTGATCCTGGTCGGCCTGACGCTGCTGAGCTACTTCGCTAACCGGACGCTCGCCGCCATCGGCTCGGATGCGGCGCTGACGATCCGGGTGACCGGGCATCAATGGTGGTGGGAGGTGCGCTACGAAAACGATCAGCCGAACCGCATCCTGACGACCGCCAATGAAATCCACATCCCGGCGGGCGAGCCGGTGCGGCTTGTGGTGACCTCGACCGACGTTATCCATTCCTTCTGGGTGCCGAACCTCTCGGGCAAGCTGGACCTTATCCCCGGCCACGAGAACGTTCTCGATCTGAAGGCGGACAAGCCCGGCGTCTATCGCGGGCAATGCGCCGAGTTCTGCGGCGCGCAGCATGCCAATATGAGCACCTTCATCATCGCCGAACCTCGGCCCGTCTTCGATGCCTGGCTGAACGATCAGCTGCGGCCGGCGGCCGCTCCCGTGTCGGCCGAGGCCAAAACCGGCCACGACCTGTTCCTCAAACGGCCATGCGTGATGTGCCACAAGATCGGCGGCACCATCGCCGGCGGCACGGTCGCCCCAAACCTCACCCATATCGCAAGCAGGCAAACGCTCGCTGCCGGCACGCTGACAATGAGCCGCGGCAATCTCGCAGCCTGGATAGCCAATCCGCAGGGGATCAAGCCAGGCGCCCACATGCCCGTGGTGCGACTGGACGGGGACGAACTGAATGCGATCGTCGCCTATCTCGAGGGCCTGAAATGAGCAGCGCCGACGTGGCCCGTGAGCGTCGGCTCGCCGGCGAGCGAGCAGCGGCCGGCAAAGGAGACCTGGCCCCCGAGCGCGACGGTCCTCGCGATACCAGCCTCGACGACTCCAGCCTTGACCGCTGGCTGGCGCGGACATGGCAGACGGCGCCGGGCATCATCGGTGCGCTCTCGAGCGTCGACCACAAGATTGTCGCGCGGCGCTACCTGATCACCGCTTTCGCCTTCCTGTGCCTCGGTGGCCTCAGCGCCGTTGCCATGCGCATCCAACTGTCGGGGCCGGAGCGCGGGCTGATCGGGCCCGACCGCTACAACCAGCTGTTCACCATGCATGGCGTGACCATGATGTTCCTGTTTGCGGTGCCGATCGTCCAGGCGACCGGCATCTACCTCGTGCCGCTGATGGTCGGCACCCGCAACATCGCCTTTCCGCGCCTCAATGCATTCAGCTTCTGGATTTATCTCTCCGGTGGCCTCTTCGCCTGGGTGTCGTTTGCACTCGACATGGCGCCCGACGTCGGCTGGTTCTCCTACGTGCCGCTGTCCGGCCCTGAATTCGGGCCGGGCAAGCGTTCCGACGTGTGGGCGCAGATGATCACCTATACCGAAGTGTCATCGTTGGCGGTCGCGGTTGCCACCATCGTCACCGTGCTGAAGCAGCGTGCGCCGGGCATGTCGCTGGACAAGATTCCGCTCTACGTCTGGGCGATGCTGGTCACCTCCTTCGTCATCGTGTTCGCCATGCCGGCGGTCATGATCACGTCGACGTTCCTGATCCTCGACCGGCTGGTCGGCACCCATATCTTCAATCCCGCCGAGGGCGGCGACGTATTGCTGTTCCAGCACCTGTTCTGGTTCTTCGGCCACCCCGAAGTCTACATCATATTCCTGCCGGCTACCGGCATGGTGTCCTCGATCATCGCCGCTTTCGCCCGGCGTCCGGTATTCGGCTATCTGGGCATGGTACTCGCCTTGATCGCAGTCGGCTTTCTGTCGTTCGGCCTGTGGGTTCACCACATGTTCGCAACCGGTCTGCCCAAGCTCGGCGCGAGCTTCTTCACGGCCTCGAGCATGCTGATCGCCATTCCGAACGGGTTGCAGATCTTCTGCTGGCTGGCGACATTGTGGGACGGACGCCCGATAATCAGAACGCCGCTGCTGTTCGTGTTCGGCTTCTTCTTCACGTTCGTCGCGGGCGGCCTGACTGGGGTGATGCTGGCGTCGGTGCCATTGGACCTGCAAGTGCACGACACCTATTTCGTGGTCGCGCATTTCCATTACGTGCTGATCGGCGGGTCGGTGTTCCCGCTGCTCGGCGCGACCTATTTCTGGTTCCCCAAGATCACCGGCCGGATGATGAGCAAACGTCTCGGACGCTGGCACTTCTGGCTTGCCTTCCTGGGCTTCAATGCGGCGTTCTTTCCGATGCACATTGTCGGCCTGTGGGGCATGCCGCGGCGGGTCTACACCTATCCGGTGGAACTCGGCTGGGGCAACATCAACCTGTTCATCACAGCCGGCGCGATCATCCTGTTCCTAAGCTTCGTTCTGTTCACTATAAACCTGGTGTACAGCGCCTCGAGGGGCGCCCCGGCCGGGGACAATCCCTGGAATGCCGGCACGCTGGAATGGGCGACGAGCTCTCCACCGCCGAGCTATAATTTCGCTCGGATCCCGGTGGTTACCCACGCCGAGCCGCTCTGGGCCGAACGTGACACGCTGCCTGTCGCGACCGGGCTTCGCGTCGACGCGCGCGAACTTGTCATTTCGACCGTGGCAGAGGCGCATCCAGAGGTGCGCGAGAAGTCGGCGACGCCGTCGATCTGGCCATTGTTCGCCGCGCTCGCCGTCGGCGCCACCTTTCTCTATTCGATCTTCAGCCCGTGGGCGGTGGTCTGGGGAGCCGGGCCGATCGCCATCACTTTGATCGGTTGGTTCTGGCCGAAAGGCGATCCGGAGGATGAGGAATGAAACAGCGTCTTGTCGCCGATCTTTCCAAACTCCCGACCTTCGGGATCGGACCGCGCAGCCCGACCTGGTGGGGCACTCTCGCCTTCATGGCGCTGGAAGGCACCGGCTTTGCGCTCGCCGCAGGCACCTATCTTTACCTCGCCTATCTGTCGCCCAAATGGCCATTGGGCGTGCCGCCGCCCAACCATTGGCCGGGCACCATCGTCACGCTGTTGCTGCTCGCCAGCGTGGTGCCCAATCACATACTGAACCGCTACGCCGAAGCCTGTGCCATGGTGCCCGTGCGCATCGGCCTGATCGTCATGTCGCTGCTCGGTATCGCACCGCTTGTCGTGCGGTGGTTCGAATTTCCGGCCCTCAACATTTATTGGGATACCAATGCGTACGGCTCGATGTTGTGGGTCCTGCTCGGCCTTCACACAACGCACCTGATTACCGACGTCGGCGACACGCTGGTGCTGACGGTCCTGATGTTCACGCGCCATGGCTATAGCGGCCGGCGTTTCGGGGACGTTGGCGACAACGTCTTCTACTGGGATTTCGTGGTCGCGACCTGGATCCCGATCTATCTGTTGATCTACTGGATGCCGAGGCTTGACTGAGATGCGTGCGCTTCGCTTGGGCACATCATGGGGCGGGCTGTTGTCCGGACCTTTGGCCTGGGCGGTGTCGACGCAGCTGAATTACGCGGTCGTGGAGTGGCAGTGCGCCCACGGCATTCCCGTCATACCGGTCATTGCGCTGGTGCTGACAGTGCTGGCCTTGCTCGGCGGCGTGCTTTCGTGGCGGGCGCGACAGCAAGGTGGCGCCGCCTTTAAACCGGATCGTACGCGCGGCACCGAGCATTTCGTCGCCAATATCGGCATTCTCAGCGCGGTGCTGTTTGCGCTGGTAATCGTCATGCAAGGCGCGGCTTCGCTCATTGTTGACGGCTGCCTACGATGAGCTTCGACGCGCTCTTCTCGACCTCGATCTGCTACGGTGCCGGCGCCCCGCAGGCCGGCTGGACGCTGGCGTTGCCGATCACGCTGCCACTAACCATGATCGCACTGCTTTACGCGGCAGGCGCCTTTCGGCTGTGGCGGCGGAGTGCCCGCAGCCGCCCGTTGCGGTTGCGGCAAGCCTTGCTGTTTGCGACCGGCTGGGCCATTTTGGCGGCAGCACTGGTCAGTCCGCTCCATGCATTGGGTGAGCGCGTTTTCACCGCCCACATGATCGAGCACGAGCTGTTGATGGCGATGGCGGCACCCCTGCTGGTCGCCTCCCGTCCGGCGGCGGCGATGATGTGGGCATTGCCGATCAAGCTGCGGCTGGCATTTGGCGCAGCCGGGCAGGCGAAGGTGCTTCGAGCCGTTTGGGCCGCCGTCAGCCGCCCTCTAGCCGCGACCTTCCTGCACGGCGTCGCGATATGGGCGTGGCACGTTCCGGCGCTGTTCGAGGCGGCGCTTGCACAGGGTGTCCTGCATTATGCGCAACATGCCAGCTTCTTCGGTACGGGGCTGCTGTTCTGGTGGGTGCTGCTGCCGCGTTCAGGCCGCGAACAAGCCTACGGCAGCGCAGTCATGCACCTCTTTTTCACCTCGCTGCACACCGGCCTGCTCGGGGTGCTGCTGCTGGTCTCGCCAAGGCTGTGGTACCCGGTAAACGCAGCCGGCGCGGAATTGTGGAGCCTTAGCCCGCTCGAGGACCAGCAGCTCGCCGGCTCGGTGATGTGGGTTCCGGCCGGCCTGATTTATGGCGGAGCCGCGTTGCTGCTGGCCGGTCTGTGGATTCGCTCAAGTGGACAGAGAAGATGGGAGGCGTCGCATGCGCTCCAGGCTGTCTAAGCTGGTCATTGGTGCCGGGACGGCAATTGCCGTGCTGGCCGCAGCTTGGGCGGCGCTGACGTTGTGGCCGGAGCGCCTCGTCAGGGTCGCGCATAAGACGGACAATGCCCCTGGCAGCATCGGCGTGCGCGCAACATCGCGCTTCACTCCGTCCGGACCCATCCTCGGCGCCGCGGCAATTGTCGTGCTTGTTGCAGCCCTGGCCGGGATCGCGTTGTACTTCGAGCAAAGCCGTCGAGTGGAGCAGAAGGCCGACAATGCAACCGGCGGTGTTGGCGCCCGCGCCATACCAATCATCATGGCCAATGGCTGTGCCGGATGCCACACGATCACTGGCGTGCCCGGCGCGCAGGGACTGGTCGGTCCACGCCTCGACGCCAGCTTGGCCACCCGGGTCTATATCGGCGGCGTATTGTCCAACAACCCGCGAAACATGGTTCGTTGGATACGCGCCGCAAGAGAGATCAATCCGCACACGGCAATGCCTTCGACCAGAATTTCCGAGCAGGAGGCGCGGGATATCGCGGCCTATCTCTATTCGCTGAAATGAAAGTCATCGCTGATCCCGGCAGCTGCACGCGGCCTGTCTTCACCAGTCGATCGCAGGCCGAGTGATCATCAGCCAGAAAATCCCGAGTACCGCAGCGAAGGCGGGGAAGCCGAAGGCGAACCACAGCCAGAAGAGCCGATGATAGCGCGGCGGCAACGGCGCGCCTGCAGTGGCGGCTTGCGATGCCAGCTTGCGCATCTGCATTTGCATCCAGACGACCGGGAGCCAGAACATTCCGGTGAAGATATAGAGCGCGATCGAAAGTACGATCCAGCCCTCCGACAGCGAGTAGCCTGCCTGCCAGGCGAGCGCGGCTCCGGTCAAAGGCTGCGCGACCACGGCCGTCGCGGTGAAAAGGAAGTCGGCGACGACGACGATACGCGCCACCGCCGCAACCGTCGCGGCATTGCCGGTCCTGTGGGCGAGCAGCATGAAGAAAGCGATACCGGCGCCGGTACCAAGCAGCACGGATGCGCCGATGACATGCAGAAATTTCAGCAGGAAATAGAGCATCAACGCTCCTCCAGCACTGCCAAGGCCACAAAGTGCAGCACCAGGATCGGCAACACCTTGAGGAACGGCCCAAGCGGGTCGTTCCACAGCTCGGGGCTCAGGAAGCTTCCGACGACCAGGTAGAAGAGCGAGAGCGCGATGCCGCCATAGAGGCCTTTTCGCGCCGCCGGCCGCCAGGCTATGAGCACGCCGACGGCGATGTCGGCAAGAGCGCCGGCGATCACGGCCGGTGCCGACAGGATGCCGGCCCCCGTGCCTTGCATCAGATCGACGCCGCTGCCGTAGCCGGTTGTCAGCGACACGATTCCCGTCATGATCCAGAAGAAGGGCAGGACGACGAAGATCGCCGGCTTGATGAAATACAGCCGGGCAAACCATTTTTCCTGCACCGTTGCCGGATTGAGCGCGAGGAAGCCCGCCAGGGTTTGCGGGCGTATGCCGGTCGCAGCGGTCCAGTCCGAGGGATCTCCAACCGCTCCTCGGCCGATCTCTCTGGCCGCGTTGGTGCGCATCGGTGGACGCCAGCCGAACATCGCGGCAAGGTCGCCGAGGCGGTAGAGAAGCCTTGCAACAGCCGCCGGCAAGACAAACCTGGCTGCAGGAGCCCAGCCGAGCCATCGGCGATAGCTGCCGACGACCTCGTCCATGCTCAGCTGTTCGGGACCGACAAGTTCCAACACGACGCGAGACGGACTGTCGGGATCGAGAAGGAAGACGACTGTTGAGACCACATCGTCGAGTAGTACCACCTGGAGCCGGCCGGTGGCGGGCATGGACGGCAGCACCGGCAGCGAGGCGAGACCCCTAAACAATGCGCTGGCCCCAAACACCGGCCGGCCGAGCACCACGGACGGGCGCAGGATCACCCAATCCAGATCAAGCGCCATAAGCGCTTGGTCGCCGGCCAGTTTCGTCGCCGAGAACGTCGAAGGCTGCGCCCGATCGACGCCGATTGCCGAGAAGTGGATCACCCGGGCAACCCCTGCCCGCGCACAGGCGAGGAAGAGTGCTGCCGCCGCCTCGCGATGGACTTCGCGCGTCTTTTCACGAGGGCTATCCTGCAGAACGCCGGCACAATTGACGACGGCGTCTATGCCCCTGAGATGCGGTAGCCAGTCTTCGGGCTGCAGCGCCACCGCCATGTCCAGCACCAGCAATTGATAATTGCCGGTCCGGTTTGCGCCGGGGCTGCGGACCAATCCGATCACCTCATGTCCTTCGGAAAGAAGGCGTGCCACGACCGAGGCACCGATCAGGCCGGTGGCGCCGGTAACCAGGACTTTCACTGGACCCCATTCTCCGACGGCGGGAAAGTATCGTTCATTCCGGTTTATCGCCCTCGATACTCCCCTTCATACCGGAAAGTTCTTCCGTCGCGCATAACAACCGCGGCCGCGCCGGATCGGAGATGTCGAGCTTGTCCCAAGGGATGCGGTACATGCTGTCGCGACTGCGCAGTCCAAAGACATTGAGGACCGCAATGCCGATGGCCGAAGCGGACAGACGCTCGAAGGCCGCGTAGATGCCGACATGGTACTCGCTAATCACCAGGTCGTCGCCATCCGGTTCGGCGCGTATCTCCTCGATATGACCGATGCTTTTGCCGCGCTGCGAAAGCACATTCCTGCCAGCCAATTGCTCGAGATTGATGGTGGCCATCATCCAGCTCCCGGGATGCGCCCAATGACATGATCGCGCAGCCAGTCCTGCCAGTCGAAGATCGCCGTTTCGCGGACGTCGATATCGAACTCGATGTCGACGCCGATGTCGCGCACCTTGTTCCAGGCGATGCGGTGCGGCTCGGCATGGCGCTTGCCGCCGAGCCTTGCCGCAAGCCGCGCCATCCAGCGCCCGGGTCGCTCGCCAAGCCGACGCGCCAGCGTGATCGAGCCGAGCTCGACCGCAACGATTTTGGGCGGCTTGCCTGGCCTGAGCTCGGCCACCAGACCGTCCACCTTGCCGATCTTGACCTGCTCGCGGTCGACCACTTGCTTGTCCAGAATGTCGCGTAGCAAATCCATCACGTGCCTCCGAATATCTGCAAAGGAATGGTCACGATCGCGAGCACGAAACCGAGCGCAATGATGAAGATGACCGCGGCATTCCCGATCATGCCATTGCGGTGCTCGCCGACATAACGCTCGTCATTCAGCAGGAAAAGGAACGGCACCACGGTCAGCGGCAGGCTGGCGGCCGTCAGCGCCATGGAAAAGATGGTTAGCTTCAGCGGATCGAGACCCAGTGCGATCGGAATGGCGGCGAGAAACAGCGAGACAGTGTAGACGGTGCTGAAGCCGGGATCGTCGCGCGGTTTCTGGTCCTCGCCCCACGTCCAGCCGAAACCCTGCGCCACGAGATAGGCTTGCTGCAGCCCGATTTCGAGCGCGGCACCGAAGCAGGCAATGCCGAGCGATGCGACGAACAGGATGAATCCCCAGAAACCGAAGATCTGGATCAGCATCAGCGGCAATTGATGGTAGTCGTCGACCTGCTCTATGCCGTGCGCCGCCAGCACGAGCGCCGCCACGATCAGCACACCGATCGCGATCGTGCCGCCAAAACTCATGCCAATGCCGGCAATCGCCCGATTGGCTCCGAGATAGCTCCTGTCCCACTGATCCTCGATCGCTCCCGACGAATAGAACATGAACAGGTAAGGCGATATCGACGCGCCAAGAATGCTGACCGCCATGAACCAGTATTTGGCCGGGTCGTGGTCCGGCAGAGTGGGCACGGCGCCGGCCGCGACCTGCCCCCAATCGGGTCTCAGCATGATAGCGCCAACCACGAAGCACAGCGTGACGAGACCGAGGATCGAGACGCCTTTTTCGATGAAGCCGAACGTGCCTTTCCAGAGGAACAGCCATGCCAGAAAAGCGACCGGCAGCGCCCACCAATGAAAGCCGATGCCGGTGGCGAGCTCGAGCGCAATGGCAACACCGCCGATTTCGGCTGCCATGACCAGGAAATTGACCAGCAAGGTCGCAAGCAACGGCCACAGAAAGGCGTTGAAGCCAAACCGTTCCCGGATCCCGTCGGCGATGGTGTGATGGCTAACTGCGGCGAAGCGTCCGGCCATTTCGACCAGGAAGATGATGCAGATCGTGCCCAGGACGACGGCCCATATCAGCTGAAACCTGAACGCCGCGCCGGCCTGAGCGGCGGTCGCCACTGATCCGACCTCAAGAAAGCCGCCAACGCTGGTGACGACGCCGAGCGATATTTCGAGCAGCTTCTTCATGATTTCGGCGCGAAATATTTCGCGTAGGACGTGCTCAGATCGGCGGCGGCGGCCCGCAGATCCTGCTGCGCGTGTTCCACTTCCGAGCGGTTGCCGTTCTGCACGGCCGTCGCCGCGCGAATTACCGCTGCCGAAAGCCGTCCAACCGCCATCGTCAGACCGGCTTGCCCGCTGGGCTCAGGCGACTTGGCGGACTGGATTTGCGCACCGGCATCGGCGAGCGCCTTGCCGACCGATTGCAAAGTGCGCGACGTGTATTCCGACGGGGCTCCCCCAGCGATCCAGCTCTCCAGGACCAGCGATGCGGTCTGTGTGGCGGAAGCCGCGGTTTTCGACTGCTGCTCGACCTGGTCGGAAGGCGAGCATGCCGTCAATACAAATATTATCAGCAGCAAGCACGGGCGGTCTGGTCGAAGACCGACGGCTGTAACGGCATTTACAATACGTGCTTGTAGCGTTGCTGCCACACGATTGTTCTCCCCGCACCAAGCGACTTCGGCGCGAAGGTTGATCTAGAGCGCTGGGTGATCAGGTCAACTGAACCGCGATGAACGGCGCTGGCACCGCGGAACAAACCAGCGATCGCCGGATTAGGGGATGAGGAGGCAAAGGCCATGGACAGGGAAGAGCGTATCAGGCAGCGAGCCCATGAGATCTGGGAGCGCGAAGGCCGTCCGCAAGGACGCGAGCGCGAGCACTGGGATCAGGCCGTGCAGGAGATCGAAGCTGAGGGTTCCGAGGCCGAACGCGGCCCGGTCGTGCCCGATCCAACGGTCGAGGCCGGCTCCGATCCGGAGGCACGCGGCAGCAAGCGGCGGCGAGGGACATGAGGCCGATGCCTCGTTTCGTCGCCTGGATCGTGGTCGTACTGGTCGTGCTGTTCGCCGCCTGGCTGATGATCGGGCGCGACAGAACCGGCGGCGGAGGTCAGCCCACGCCGCACGCAATTGATCAAAATGGATAGGAGCCGACATGACGGGAACCGATACTCATCCTGAACAAGACCCGGCGGAAGGATCGCGATCGATAGTGGAAAAGCAGCTCCGCAAGGAGCAAGGCGGCGAGGGTCAAGATCGCAAAGCCGAGCCAGCTTCCGACAAATCCGGCAGCAAGACCAAGACACCTTCGGAAGCGCCGAAGTAGGCTTGGATTGAGCCGGCTGACAGCGGGCTCACACTATTGGTTGACGTTCGGCCAAACCGACGGCAGCTGCTTCGGTCCTCTTTCCCGTCGAGCCTGGGGCCTCGAAATAGTGGGGATAGCGCTGCTGGACGATTTCGAGCACCTCGAAGATGCGGCGAAGATGCGTTCGCATCGCCTCTTCCGCCGCAAACGCGTCGGCCTGCTCAAGCGCATCGACAATCCGCCGATGCTGGCCGAGGACCACCGACATGCTGTCGAGGCGCGGAAAAGACAGGAAGCGGAAGCGGTCCATGTGCAGCTTCGCCGCGCTGATGTCGGCCCAGATTCCGGGGAAGCCGGCATGGCTGGCGATGTGCTGGTGGAACAGCTCGTCCGACTTGAAGAAGCGCCTGTCGTCCGCGATTGAGGCGAACGTCTCCTGGACGGCCAGTTCGCCTTTGAGCACGGCAAGCAGGTCGGCACGGCGCGGGCTCTCGACCGCGCGCTTGATCAGGCCGACTTCGAGCGCTTCGCGCAGGAACTGCGATTTCTCGAGATCGGCAATCCGGAGCGGCGCCACCATGCTGCCGCGCTGCGGATAAATGTCGATCAAGCCAAGACCGGCCAGCCGGGCGAGCGCCTCCCTGACCGGCGTGCGGCTCACGCCAAGGGCTTCCGACATCGCCTTTTCCGAGATCACTTCATGCGGCTTCAGACGGAAGGTCAGGATCTGGTCGAGCAGAACCTCGAACGTCCTCGCCGCGACCGATACGCCGGGGCCGGTTTCGCCCAACCGCCCCTCGGTGGTGGTCCGCATTCCCAAAAGCCCTGCCATCGGCGACCCCTTATAGGCTCTGCAGCGTCAAGCCGTTCATGAAATGCCTGCGCAAGCAGCAGCGCCGACGTTATTCCTTGCGCGGAGAACCGCCGATGCGCGCCAGCAGGCCGCCATCGACGCGTACGACCTCGCCGGTGACGAAGGAGGCATCGTCGGACAGCAGGAAGGCGACGACTGCGGCAATCTCTTGCGGCCGGGCGGTACGGCCGAGCGGATGCATATTGTCGAGGATGCGCAGGATCTCGTCGGGCTTATCGTTGAGTTTGACCGCATCCCGCAGCATCGGCGTGTCGACCGCACCCGGAGCGACGGCATTGACGCGCACGCCGAGCGGCGCATAGTCGACGGCCATCGATTTGACCAGGCCGATCAGGCCGTGCTTGGCCGTGCTGTAGGCCAGAACCCCTTCCTGGCTGGCCAGACCCTGCACCGAGCTCATATGGACGATGGCGCCGCGGCTTTGCCGCAGCAGCGGCATCGCCGCGCGGGAGAGCAGGTAGGCAGCCTTGAGGTTGACGTTCATCACCTCGTCCCAAAGCGCCTCGTCCGTGGTCTCCACCGTTCCGTAACGCTGGATGCCGGCATTGTGGGAGAGCATGTCGAGCCCGCCGAACGCGGACCGGGCAAGCTCGACGGCGCGGCCACAGGCCTCAGTGTCGGCGGTCGAGCCAAGCACGGTGTGCACGGTCACGCCGCGCGCCGAAAGCTGCGCCGCTACCTCATCCAACTGATCGCCCGCCCGGTCGAACAGGATCAGGTCGACGCCTTGCTCGGCCAGTCTTTCGGCGACAGCACGGCCGATGCCCATGGCCGCCCCGGTGACCAGTGCGCGTTTTTTGAACTCAGCCATTTATCCTCCCTCGAACAGTTGCGCAGCGACTGCCATGGTAGCCGACGGACGCCACTCGACGTGCTCTTTCCACCGAACCGGCCCAAGCGTGTTCGGCGTCATGTCGATCCTTGCATGAAAGCCAGCGTTTCCGCGCGCGTCGGCGCGCCGAGCCGTCCGCCAAAACGCAGGCATTTCAGGGCGGCGGCGGCGCTGGCCACTGCTATCGCCCGCTCTTCGTCCCAACCTTCGGCCAGGCCGAGAGCGAAGGTGCCGTGGAACACGTCGCCTGCCGCCAGGGTGTCGACGGCTTCGACCCGCGGCGACGGCAGATGACGGACGTCATTGCGGCCCGAGTAGCGGAACACGGTGCCGTTCGCGCCATCGGTGACCGCCACGAAGGCGCCGGTCCGTTCGCCGAGAATGGCGACGGCAGAACCGGCGGATATCTCCGGACCGCAAAGGATGCGTGCCGCCGGCAGCGAAGCAACGACATGCGAGGCGAGCGGCAGCAACCGGTCGAGCACCGGTCGCGACGCGACATCGGCGTCAAGGATCGCCGGGATGCCGCACTCGCGAGCCTTCGCCAGCGCCAGCGCGGCGGCTCCGGGCCAGCGGACATCGACCAGCACGGCGTCGAAGCGGGAAAAATCTGCATGTGGAAGACGGTCCGGATCGGCTTGCGTGACGGCATCGTAGAAGGGCACGATCATACGCTCGCCGGCGGCATCGACCAGGATCGTAGCAATGGCCGAGCGGCCGCCCTCGACCTTTCGCACCAGCGAACAGTCGACCCGCTCCGCCTCCATCTGGGCGGTGACGTCCCGGCCGACGGCATCGTTGCCGACGCTTGCCCATAGCCAGACCTGACCGCCCTGGCGGCTGGCCGACGCGGCCGCGCTTGCTGCCATGCCGGCCGCGATCTGCACGGCCTCGCTTGGCAGGAACTTGCCGGCGCCGGAGGGCAGGACATCGAGGCGCAAGATCGTATCGTAGGTGAGCGCGCCGACGCAAAGCAGGCGGGGCGCCGTCATTGCAGCCGGTAGCCGCGCTGATGGGCAATCGCCGTCATCACGCCTCTCAATTCGGCAAGGCCGCGAAGACGGCCGATCACGGGATAGCCGGGATGGGTGTGCCGCGCAGCGTCATCGATCAGCTCATGGCCATGATCCGGGCGAAACGGCAGCAACGCCGCCGGTTCGCCGGCGTCGCGGCGGCGTTGCTGCTCGTCGAGCAAGATCGAGACCACCGAGACCATGTCGACATCGCCGCTCAGATGCTCGGATTCCATGAACGAGCCGTCCGGGTCCTTGCTGACGTTGCGCAGATGCACGAAGTTGATCTTGTGCGCAAAGCGGCTGGCGATGGCGGGCACGTCATTGGCCGGGTTGGCGCCCAGCGACCCCGTGCACAAGGTAAGGCCGCTATTAGCCGATGGCACTGCGTCCAGGATAAAGGCGATGTCGTCCGCGTTCTTGACGATCCGGCACAGGCCGACGAGATCGCGCGGCGGATCGTCCGGGTGGATCGCCAACGTGACGCCCGCCTCTTCGGCCGCCGGCAGAACGTTTTCGAGAAAACGGACGACGTTCTCACGCAGCCGGTCGTGCGACAGGCTCGACTGCTCGGCCACCACTTCGCGCAATTCCGCTACGTCGTAGCGCTTGAAGGCGCCTGGCAGGCCGGCCATGATGTTGGCAAGCAGACGCTCTTTTGACGCACCCGGCGTCGTCTCGAACCATTCGCTCGCCCGCTGGAGAACATCGGACGCATAGTCGCGCTCCGATCCCTTGCGCTGCAGCATGTAGCAATCGAACGCGGCAAGCTCGTGCATGTTCATGCGGAGCGCCCGTCCGCCGCCCGGCAGCGGCGCAGCCAGGTCGGTCCGGGTCCAGTCGAGGATCAGCATGAAGTTATAGCAGACCGTGCGCACACCGCAGGCGCCGAGATTCCGTAAGGTCTGCCTGAAATTGTCGTAGAGCCGGTCGAGATCGCCGCGGCCGAGCTTGATGTCTTCGTGCACGGGCACACTCTCGACGACGCTCCATTTCAGGCCCATCGCCGGATCCGCCTCGATAAGCGCCTGGCGCTGCCTGATGGCGTCAATCGGCCAGACTTCGCCGTAAGGGATGTCGTGCAGTGCCGTCACGATGCCGGTCGCGCCGGCCTGCCTGGCATGGGCAAGCGTTGCCGCGTCGCTCGGCCCAAACCATCGCCACGTCTGCTCCATTCGACCTCCAGCCATGGAATTTTCGATGAGACCCCGGTGTATTGGATGCTACCATGGCAGTCAATTGCCGCAGTCCAGTGCCTGTGTCCGCGTTCGGGCGGCCGCCCTATGAGAGATTACAACGATACGTGGCGTTCAGATTGAACGGCTATTCAAGGTCCGAGTTTCGGCTGGCCCAAATCGCGCCGCGTTCGAACATCGTGCGCATTTGCGGCACGGCGAACTCGTCGGCGGTGTGCCCGAGCGCGCTGTAGAAGACGCGGCCCTTGCCGTAGCGGCGCTTCCAGACAACCGGCATGACGACGCCGGCGATGAAATCGAGATGCTCGCCGGTGAAAGTAGTCGTCGCCAGCACCTCGTTGGTCGGATCGACATGCATGTAATACTGCTCTGAACGGTAGGCGAAGCCGTCGATGCCTTGCACGACCGGATCGTCTGGACTGGTGATGTCGACGTGATAGTCGATGATGTTGCCGGGATGGGCGATCCACTGGCCGCCGGTCATGAACTGATATTCCGGTTCGTTGCGGAAGCTGTCGCACATGGTGCCGTGAAAGCCCGCAAGGCCGGTGCCGGCCCTGACGGCGCTGGTCAGGTTTTGCAGCTCCGGCTTTTCGATTGTCGACATGGTGATCACCGGGACAATGAGATCGAGCTTGCCCAGCTGCGGATCGGCAAGTGCCGAAGTCCCCTGCTCCAGCTGCACGTCGAAGCCGTTGCCGGCCAGCATCTCCTTGACGATTTCGGCGCTTCGGGCCGGGGTGTGACCTTCCCAGCCGCCCCAGAAAATCAGTGCCGTCTTGCTCATCGCATTGTTCCCTATTCCAGAATTCCAAAAGGCAGATCGGCGCGCATCGGCGCCGGCCGGGCGCAGCCATATCTGAGATCGATACGCCGCCCTGTCTCAGATGAAGAGATGATCGATTCCATGATTTCCAGGACATGGAGGGAAAGGTCGAGACTGGCGCGGTGTTGTCTGCCCGAGACGATCGCCTGCGCCATGTCGGCAAGGCCGAGGCCCCGGTAATTGCCGTCGCCATAGGAATTGATCTGATCGGCCACCGTCCAGTCGCCCTTGCGCTGGCTGGTCCTGATGTCGCCCTGGAACTGGTTGGGATCGGAGACGATCATCGAGCCCGTGGTTCCGTAAAGTTCGATGTGATTGTGTTCATGCTTCCAGACGTCGAAGCTGGTGGTGATCGAGACCGCGGCGCCATTCTCGAATGCGAGCAGCCCGGAAATATGGGTCGGCACCTCGACCCGGATGGTTTCGCCCTGGCGCGGTCCAGAACCGATGGTGCGGGTGGCGTAGGAAGACTTCGCCTGCCCGGTCACGGATTTTACCGGACCCAGGAGATTGACCAGGCAGGTCAGATAGTACGGTCCCATGTCGAGCATTGGCCCACCGCCGGGCTGATAGTAGAAATCCGGATTGGGATGCCAGAGCTCGTGGCCGGGCACCTGCATGAAGGCAGAGCCGGCGACAATGGTCCCGACCGTATCCTTATCGACCAGGCGCCGCGCCGTCTGGTGGGAGCCGCCAAGAAAGGTGTCGGGTGCGCAGCCGACGCGCACGCCCTTTTCGCGCGCGGCCGCGACCAGCCGCTCGGCGTCGCTGAGCGTCGTTGCCAGCGGCTTCTCGGAATAGACGTGCTTGCCTTGCCCGACAGCCTGCAGGCCGACCGGCACATGATGCTGCGGCGTCGTCAGATTGAGCACGATCTCGACGCGCGGATCGGCCAACAGCGCGTCGACCGGCATGGCAGCCAGGCCGTGGGCCGCTGCTTTCGCCTCGGCTGCCGCCCGGTTGATGTCGGCGACGCCGACAATGTCGAGCACCGGGAATTGTGGCGATGCCTTCAGATAGGCATCCGAAATGTTGCCGCAGCCGATAATGCCGACGCCGATCCTCCGCATGGGCTTCTCCTCAAAAGGCGGCATTGATGAAACAGCAGAACTCGTTTGTCACCCCCCTTTCGGCCGGACGACGTTATCCCGTGACAAGTATATACCTAGAGAGCCTCAGAACCGCTGCCCGATCACAATCGCGCGCCTATGCGCGAGCCGCTTGCTTTCGAGGTCGAACGGCCGGTACTCAGCAACACTGCTTCATGTAGCTTGCTCGACATTTCTGATGCCGGCTTTGAGCACAGCACAGATTTTCACCCGTAGAAGGACGCACATGATCCGCCCACAAGGAACCATCGCACCGATTCTGACGCCGTTCGAAAACGACGGCCGCATTGCCCGCGACCTCTGGATATCACACGCCAAATGGGTGCTGGATCAGGGAGCGCATTTCCTGTCGCCGTTCGGCACCACGGGCGAGGCGTTGTCCGTCTCGTTGCGCGAGCGCATGCAAGCGCTGGAGTGGCTGGTCGAGGCCGGCATTTCGCCAGGCCATCTGATGCCCGGCACCGGTGTCACAGCACTTGCCGAGACCGTCGAGCTGACGGCGCATGCCGTCGGGCTCGGCTGTGCCGGGGTGATGGTGCTGCCGTCGTTCTTCTATACGGCCGCCGGCGACAACGGACAGGCCCGCTACTATGGCGAGCTGATCGAACGGGTGGCGAACCCGGCGATGAGGATGATCCTCTACCACATCCCGCAGAATTCCGGCGTACCGGTGAGCCCGGCGTTGACCGCCCGCTTGAGCGAAGCGTTTCCGGATGTCGTGGTGGCTTACAAGGACAGCGCCGGCGATTGGAACAACACCGCGGCGGTCATTGCGGCAGCTCCAGGGGTCGCGGTGTTCCCTAGTTCGGAAGCACAGCTGACGAAAGGCCTCGCCAACGGTGCTGCGGGCTGCATCTCGGCGACGATCAATCTGAATGCCGCAGCGATCCGGGCCGTCTACGACGCTGCGCTGGCGGGAGAGGACATTACTGACGCGGATGCCGCCATCAAGGCGTTCCGCAAAATCATCCAGGACGCCGGCCTCATCTCCGCGATGAAGGCAGTGCTGGCGGTACGGTCCGGCGACAGACGCTGGCTGAACCTGCGCGCGCCGCATGAGAACGCGACGCAAGCCACCGGCGAAGCTTTGCTCGCCGCTCTCGGCCCGCTAGCCGACCATATCGGCCGGAGCTGACTATCGGGCCGTGTTCAGGGCGGCAGCAGCGCGTATCAGCGCCTTGAACGCATTCTCATCTATGTCTTCGCCCTCACGGATATCGATGGCGCGCCTGGTGTTGCCTTCGAGACTGGAGTTGAACAGGCCTGCAGGATCCGGCAGGGAGGCGCCCTTTGCGAAGGTCACCTTCACGACGTTCTTGTAGGTCTCGCCGGTGCAGATTATTCCGGCGTGCGACCACACCGGAACGCCTCGCCACTTCCACTCCTCGACCACTTCCGGGTCAGCCTGCTTGACGAGAGCGCGGACATGGGAAAGCGTCTTGCCTCGCCAATCGCCCAGCTCACTGATCCTCGCATCTATCAGCTGAGAGGGAGAGCTCTCTGCATTTCCTTCCATTGAGCCACTCTTCATCATCATTGTCGCTTTCCCTAGGGTTGTTGCCGCTCGCCCGTCACATGAATACCGCTAGTCGGCACCGGGTTTGCGGGAATGACTCGCATTCCACTCACATTTGCTCGCCAGGCAACTGGCCGGCTTGCTTTACCCAGTCGGTGAGTTGAGCTTCGTCGAGCTGGTCGTCCTCGCGGATGTCGAGGTAGCGCACGTCCTTGTGCTTGGACTCGCCTGGAGGGACAGGATGCAGCGACGTGCCGCGGAAGAAAGCCAGCTTGATGTACTTTGTGAAGCAATGGAAGTTGAGGAACCAGCCTTGACCCTCGACGCCATAGAAGGGCGAGTTCCATTTGACGGCCTTGCGCAGGTTGGGAACGTTGCGCTCGATGAGCGCGTCGAGGCGACGGCCGACGTCGCGTTTCCAGCCAGGCATGGCCGCGATGTAGGCCTGCACAGGAGCGTCACCATCACCGTTCGGAATCTGCGGGTTGCCGCCTGCGAGGAGGACCGGCTTGGCGGCTACAGGCTTGGCGGCGGGCTTCTTCGCGACCGCCGCTGACTTGATGGACGTCTTGTTGGCCATGCGTTCACTCCAATGCGCCGGTGCCCCCCGCGTTGCGCCACTTGGGAGCGTAAGGCAGCACGAACATGTACAGACCGGTAAGCAGGAGCAAGCCGAGTGGAAACAGCGGCAAGAGGTATACCCAGTAGGCGGGTTCCTTGCCTACTCCCAGGCTAATGAAGATGGCGGCGACGACCGCCGCAAAGATAATCGACAGCCAGCGGTGGATCTGCCGAACCCATTTGTTCCAATCCATTGAGACCTCCTCTGAAGACGAACCGAAGCGGATCGGGCGGCCCGTTTGGCGACTCCCGCCGGGCAGCCACGCCACTGAACGCATGCTTTACCAGCGCGCCAGTTGGGTGATTTGAACGAGATTGCCGCAGTTGTCGTTCAGCTGGGCGATGGTCGAGCCGGTTACTTCGGTCGGCGGCATCGTGAACTCGGCGCCGCGCGCTTTTATGCGCTCGTAGTCGCCCTTGACGTTATCGGTGAAGAACATGACCGCGGGCTGGCCCTGCTGGAGAATGGCTTGCTGGTAGGTCTTTGCAGCGGGGTTGTCATTGAGCGCGAGTTGCAGCTCGGCACCGTCCGGCTCGTCGGGTGATCCAACGGTCAGCCAGCGAAACGGCCCATTGCTGAAATCGGCCTTCTTGGTAAAGCCGAGCGTTTCGGTGTAAAAGCCCAGTGCCTTTTCCTGGTCGTCCACGTATACTTTGGCCAACTTGATCTTCATTGGCTTGCCTCCATTATCGCCTCGTGATGTCGCTCTGTAACAGAGCCCTTGCTTGGATAGCCCAGCGGATCTCAGTCCGTCCGCGCCAGAACCTGCTCCAGGTCGTCAAAGAACCTCGGCCAGCCCACTTTGGCACCCCGGAAGTAAGGCTGCTGATCCGGCCGGAAGCCCGACTGTTCCATGCGCAAGCGGGCTCCGGTGCTCGTGGGGGTGAGGGTCCAGGAGACGACACTCTTGAGATCCTTGGTATCCCACGTGTAAGTCAGTGTTCTGTTCGGCTCGACCGTCTGCACCTGACATTCGACAGCGCCCCAGTCTGCGTGAAGATTGAAGCGGTGGTTCGCGACAGGTTTGAAGTCATTTTTCATGAGCCACTCCTCGATCAAGTGTGGTTGCGTGAGCGCGCGCCAGATCTTCTCGGGCGGATAAGCGATTTCCCGTTCAACAATGACGGAGAGCGTTTCGGTCGCCATTTCGTTCACTGGTCCATCCTTTTGAGCAGGTCTTCGAGGTCGTCGAACCGGCTCTGCCAGAACCCGGTCATCTGGCTTGTCCAGTCAATCAGGGGGGCAAGCGCAGCAAGCTGCGCGCTATAATGGGTCTGTCGCCCTGCATGGCGGTCGCGCACGAGCCCGGCCTGCCTCAAAACGCCGAGATGTTTTGACACGGCCGGTTGCGAGATCCCGGCCTGAGCCGTTAGAGCCCCGACCGTCTGCTCTCCTTCGCGACACAGCCGCTCAAAAATAGCGCGCCGAGTCGGATCGGCAAGCGTTCTGAAGAGTACATCGTGAGCGTTTGGCATTGGGATCGATAACCCTTCGGCTATTGATCGATGTATAACCACCGGGATATGTGTGAGTCAAGCGGGAAGCGGCATAATTCTCGTTGCAGGAGCGATCACCTGCTTCGCTCACACAGCGGTCTTCAAGAAGTGGAACGAGAAAATGGTCGCGCGCCGCGACAGTCGCTGACCTGGGGCAGCCTGGTGTGCCAAAGTACTCTGCGCTGGAATCGTCAAGTATGATGCGCTATATGACTATCTACATGGTCAGGAGCGTGACATGGACGCGGTCAATCTGGCGGACGCCAAGGCACATCTGAGTGAGCTCGTCGACCGGGTTGAAGCTGGAGACTCGATCGACATAACCCGGCGTGGCAAGCCGGTCGCCAGGCTCACGGCCGTGGCCCGCCCTCGCAAACGGATCGACGCCGTCGTGCTCCAATCCCTGACCGCAACCATGCCTCTGCAGGCTCAGGCTGCCGCCGATCTGGTGCGATCGATGCGAGATGGCGATCGCTATTGACGTCCTATCTCGATACTTCGCTGATCATCGCGGCGCTATCCAACGAAGCCATGACCGCGCGCGTTCAGGGCTGGCTGGTGGAGCAGGACCCAGCGCAACTTGTGATCAGCGGCTGGACCATCACCGAGATGTCCTCCGCCATGGCGATCAAGCTTCGGACCGGACAGATCGACCTGGAGCAACGCGCGGCAGCGCTCGCGATGTTCAATAGGCTTGTCGCTGAGAGCTTCACCGTGCTGCCGGTGACGGGCGGGCATTTTCGGGTCGCCGCGAAATTCGCCGATCAGCATATGCTCGGGCTTCGTGCTGGCGACGCCCTGCACCTCGCGACGGCATCGGAGCATGGCGCCACGGTGTGGACCCTCGACCAGCGGCTCGCCGAGGCAGGACCGATTCTCGGCGTGCCGACGCAGTTGCTGGCATGATCGAGGCCCTCTCCTCCAAAATGAATAAACCGATTGGCTGCAATTCTTGACCTTGACGACTTGTGGATATACATTTCTTCCAGCGTATATCTAAGAGAGGAAGTGGCATGCAGGTCGCCAAATGGGGAAACAGTCTTGCGGTCCGCCTTCCCGCCGCTGTGGTCGAAGCGCTTGAACTCAGGGAAGGCGATGAGATCGAAATCCATGTCGCTGACGCCCGCCAGCTTGGCGTCGCGCGGAAGCCCGGGCGTGAGGAGTTGCTGAAGCGTCTCCGCGCCTTCCGCGGTCGGCTTCCCGCTGACTTCAAATTCGATCGGGACGAGGCAAATGCCCGTTAGTTTTTTCGATACCAATGTCCTTCTTCATATCGCGTCAGGCGACACGGCGAAGGCGGATCGGGCCGAGGCGGCCATCGCCGATGGCGGGGCGATCAGCGTGCAGGTTCTCAATGAACTCACCAATGTCGCGCGTCGGAAGATGCAAATGTCATGGGACGACACGCATGCGCTGCTGACCACGCTGCGCGGCCTGTTGACGGTTCATCCGCTCACGCTCGAGACCCACGAAACAGGATTGAGGCTCGCCGAGCGGTACGGCCTTTCCACCTATGACGCGATGATCGTCTCCGCGGCGGTTCACGCTGGCTGCGATACACTTTGGTCAGAGGACATGCAGCACGCAATGGCGCTCGACGAAGGCTTGCGCATCGTTAATCCCTTTCGCGTTGCGAGCTGATCACGCTCATTGAAGGGAGCTGGCCGGGAGCGAACTGGCGGCTTTCGATGTTGCCGAGCGGCGCGTCGGGCACGGAGAGCGATGCTGTCAACCACAAGCGTCTGCGCGGGCGAGGAGAAAGGCCGCTTCGCGCACGTTGCGGGTGAGCTTGGCCGCAGCCTCGAATTCGGCGCGGGCCTCGGCCAGCCGGCCGGCCCGAAACAGAAAATCGCCCCTCGCCGCCGGCAATGGCGCATAATTGCGCAAGGCGGCGGCGTCGGCAATCTCGTCTACCAGCCGCAGGCCCGCTTCGGGCCCGAAGGCCATGCTGTGGGCGACCGCTCGATTGAGATCGACCACCGGCGAGGGCATCACTGCACGCAGCCGGTCGTAGAGCGCTGCGATGCGGGGCCAGTCGGTTTCGGCCGGACTGCGCGCCCGCGCGTGACAGGCTGCAAGCGCGGCCTGCAACACATAGGGGCCATCGCCCCCGAGGGCTTCGGCACGGGCCAGCGCGTCAAGGCCTCGGCGGATCAGCAGCTGGTCCCAGCGCGCGCGGTTTTGCTCGGTCAGGGTCAAGAGGGCGCCGTCCGGCCCGATGCGTGCCGGCAGGCGCGATGCCTGGATTTCCATCAGAGCCAGCAGGCCGAACACCTCGGCATCCTCGGCCATCAACCCCGCCAGCATGCGGCCGAGCCGTTGTGCCTCCAGGCACAGGCTCGGCCGGACAAGGTCGTCGCCTGCCGTGGCAGCATAGCCTTCATTGAAGATGAGATAGATGACCTCCAGCACCGAGGACAGACGCGCCGCACGCTCGGCGCCGCGCGGCACCTCGAAGCTGAGCCCGGCCTTTCCGATCGTCCTCTTTGCGCGGACGATGCGCTGGGCGATCGTCACCTCGCTCGACAGGAAAGCACGGGCGATCTCGTCCGTCGTCAGGCCGCCGATGACACGCAGCGTGAGGGCCGCGCGGGCGTCGGCCGAAAGTATGGGGTGGCAGGCTGTGAAGATGAGGCCCAGCAGCTCGTCGCCAAGATCGTCGTTCATGGCCATTTCGTTTCCCTCGGCCGTACCATCGCACTCGCCGTCCAGCTCCCGCGCGATCTCCTCATGCTTGCGCTCGCGCATCTTGTCGTGACGGATCGCGTCGATGGCGCGGCGTTTGGCGACCGTCATCAGCCAAGCGCCGGGATTGGCCGGAACGCCGGTCCTGGACCATTCGGATAGGGCTATGACGAGGGCGTCCTGCACCAGTTCCTCTGCAAGATCGACATTGCGCACGAGGCGGGCCAGGCCCGCGATGAGCCGGGCACGTTCAATGCGAAAAATCGCCTCGATCGCCTGCTGCGTCTCGCCTGCCGTCATGCTGCCTTATCGGCCAAAGCCATAACGAAGGCAAAACAGGTTGCGGCCAACAGGTTCAGTTGCCGCTGAGCTTCTCGCGCGTCCGGTCATGGATTTCCGTGACCTCCGGCGTCAGATTCCCATTGCCAATCAGCCATCTCGTACAGCGGCCGGATTTCAATCTCGCTCGGTCCCGGCATGGGATTGGGGCAGCGCTTCACCCAGGCGACCGCCTCGTCCATGTCCTTGACTTCCCAGAGCCAAAAGCCGGCGACCAGTTCGCGGGTCTCGGCGAAAGGCCCGTCGATGACCGTCCGGCGGGGACCATCGAACGCAACGCGCTTGCCCTGCGAGGAGGGCTTGAGGCCATCGGCGTCGAGCAAGATGCCGGCATTGCGCAGCTCGTCGTTAAACCTGCCCATCGCCTCCATCGCCTCCTTCGCCTCGGGCGTGGGGACAAAGCCCTTTTCGCTGTCCTCGGTAGCCTTCACGAGCACCATCACACGCATCGTCTGTCTCCTTGTTGAGCCGGACTCACCGGCCGGCATCGAAACGACGAACGGAGTTTAGGAAATCGACATTGTCCTGCAAATTTTTTTCGAGGTTGAGGAGAAAGACGCCGATCGCGGCTCCCCTGGTCAGGAATCGCGATGGCGCGATATCGAGATTGGGCGCAACGCTGGTCGCCGATTGTAAGTAATTGAGTGGCCCGCCTAAACCATTTCGGGACGTTTTGAAGCCTCGCGGATCGCCTTGTGTACGCTGCGCTGCAAATCCATAAAGGCCGGGGTTTCCATGACCTCTTCCCGGCGCGGGCGCTCGATATCGACATTGAAGGTCTGCATGATGCGTCCCGGGCCGATCCCCATCACGACGATGCGGTCCGACAGGTAGACGGCTTCTTCCACATCATGGGTGACGAAGAGCACGGTGAGCCTGTGCTCCTCCCAGATCTGCGTCAGGAGTTCCTGCATCTGATGCCTGGTCAAGGCATCGAGCGCGCCAAAGGGCTCGTCCATCAGAAGCATTTTGGGTCGATAGGAAAGAGCACGCGCTATGGCCACCCGTTGCTTCATGCCGCCCGAAAGCTCAGACGGATAACGATTGGCGCTGTGAGGGAGCTTGACCAGATCGAGATGCTCGCGTGCTATCCTGCGGCAGGTCGCGCGATCATGACCCGCGGCCTTGAGGGCGAACTCGATATTCTGCTGCGCCGTCAGCCAGGGAAGCAGGGTGTAGGACTGGAAGACGACGCCGCGGTCGAGGCCCGGCTGCAGGATTGGCGCGCCATCGATGGCAAGATCTCCCGCGTCGAAATCCTGCAGTCCGGCAACGATCGACAGCAGCGTGCTCTTGCCGCAACCCGACGTGCCCACCAGCGAGACGAACTCGTTGTCGGCAAGATCGAGATTGATATCGCGCAGCACTTCCGTGCGCCGCGCGCCCGTGCCGAAGCTCTTGTGGAGACCCTCGATCCGCAGTTTGGGCAAACTCATCGGCCCGGCCTCATTGCACGTGGCCCTCCTGCCGGAACAGCACTTTTCCCAGTGCCTTCATGACCTGGTCGGTAATGAGGCCAAGCACGCCCAGCAGCAGGATGTAGCCGATGATGGTGTTTGTCTGGAAATAACGCTGGGACACGGTGATGCGGTAGCCGAGCCCTGATGTCGCCGCGACAAGTTCCGCCAACACCAGCCAGGTCCATGCCCAGCCGAGACTGATGCGCAACGTGTCCCAGATGCCTGGCAAGGCGCTGGGAACCACGATGCGGGTCAAGATCCTGCGATCCGGCAGGCCGAGTGTCCTGCCAAGGCCAATGAAATCAGCGGGAACCCGCTTCACATTGTCCATGATCATCAGCACCTGCTGAAAGAAGGTGCCGATGAAGATGATCAGGAACTTCTGGGCATCGCCCGTCCCCGACCACAGGATGGAGAGGGGCACGAAAGCGACCACCGGCATGTAGCGGATGAAATCGACAAGCGGCTCGATCGCCGCTTCCCAAGTCCTGAAGCTGCCGATCAGCACGCCAATCGGAATCGCCAATGCCGAGGCGATGAGGAAGCCAATGGAAATACGGTATATCGAGGCTCTGACATCCAGCCACAGCGTGCCGTCACCCGAGAGCTTGCCGAGCTGGGTCACCACGCTCCCCGGCGAGGGCAGGAAAATCGGCTTTACCAGCCCCAGCCCCGTTGCCGCCCACCAGGCGAGACCGAGGCCGGCAAAAACCGCCACTGCTATCATCAGGAAGCGCGAGCGTGCGATGGGCGCGCCGATCCCGGAGGATCGGCGACGGCGCATCGGCTGTTTGATCACCGGCCCCGGCGCTGCGTGAGACGGGCTTGGCTTGGTCGCACGCTGCGCGGACATTTGCGTCACCACCGCGAGCCGGCCCTCGTCATTTCGCGGCCTTGACGAATGACGGGTCGATCATCTGCTCCGGCGTCACGTCCGCCTGAAGCAGCCCGGCGTTCTTGGCGGCTGCCTCGACATCGGCGAATGTCTTGGTGGAAAATTCGCCCGTCAGCGCATCCTTGTTTTCGGCGAGAGTATAGTAACGCACGCCATCAAAGGCGGTGTTGAGGTCTTCGACGCTCGAACCGACTGCCTTGGAGATGATCGCCCGGCCGTCGGGCGTGTCGGCATTGTAAGCCTTCAGGGCCGCATCCCAGGTTTTGATCATGGCAAGCACCTGGCCGGGACGCGACTTGATCACCTCATCGCGCACCACGAACACGTCGCTGATCAGGCCGGGATCTTCGCCTGCGGTGAAGAGCAGCTTGACGTCCTTGTTCTGTGCCCTGGCCGCGGTGAGATAGGGCTCATAGGTCACCGCCACCGGGACCTGGCCGGCGATCAACGCACTGCCGGCATCCGCCGCCGGCATTGGAACCGGCTGGACATCGGCGATGGACATGCCATTCTTGGCGAGCGCGTATTTGAGCAGGATGTCGCTCGTCGTGCCTTCCTCGAAAGCCACCTGTTTGCCCTTGAGGTCGGCGACGGAGGCGACGTCCTTGCCGGCGATCATGGCGTCTGCCGTCATGCTGACGTCGAGCAGAAGCACGATCTTCACCGGCAGGCCGGCCGCAACCATTCCCATAGCCGTGTGGGTCGCGATGTTGGCGGCATCGAGCTGGCCGCTCGCCAGGGCGGCGTTGATGTCCTTGTCCTCGGCGAAGTTCACGATCTGCACGTCGGACAGCCCGTTTGCCTTGAACAGACCCTTGGCTTCGGCGACGTGCCACTGGCCGTAGCCAAGCCATGGCTCGATGCCGATCTTGAATGTTCCTGCCTCAGGCGTCGCCGGAATTGTCGTGTCGGCCGCGTAGACCGCCGGGGCAAACCCGACGGCAGCAGCCATAACGAGTGCCCGAAATTGTCCTGCTAGGTTACGCATCATCTTGTTCCCCTTGATGATTAGGCCGCTTTTTTGAACCAAACATCCGGCCTGGTGAGAATGCGGGCTTCTGCTCTTGCGGCACCGTGCCTCGGCATCTTAGCTGTTCGTTCAACGAAAGTGCGACGACACTTCAACGTCAGCAACAGCGGATGTCAAGGCTAAATACATACATGCATATACAAGTTAGCCCCTCCTTCCGACTCTGATTCGCTTCACTGCGATCAGGTTTTTTTGGATGGAGAATATCGACTGCCAAGCGAGTAGCGGCTGCCAACGTAAGTCAGCTTGCTGATCGTGGCAACGACGGCGCCCGTCCATGTCCGGCGATGCAGAAACAGGCAGCAGCTGCCGGTATCGATGCCCAGATGCCGTGCCGTTTCGGTATCGGCAGGGGTCGCTGAGATGATATGCTCGACCTCCGTCACCGGGGTTTTCTGCATGAGGTAGTCGTAGGTCGCTGTCTTGGAAAAATCCTGCTTGTCATAGTCGGGTATCAGGCCCGGGTTGACGAAGCGCTCTTCCAGTTGCACAGGCAGGTCGTTCTCGAAGTTGACGACGATGGAATGATAGACCGACACGCGCTTTGCAAACTCGAACGAAAGCGCGAGCTCCTTTGTCGGCATGATCTTTTCGAGGACGATAACCTCGGAGCGATGCCTGTTTCCCCGCGCGACAATTTCCGCCGCGATGTTGTTGATCTCGATCAGTGCGGATTGCGGTCGAGGTGGCGCGATGAATGTGCCGACGCCCTGGAGCCGGATCAGAAAACCCGCAGAGGTCAACTCCCGCAAGGCACGATGGACCGTCATCCGAGACACGCCGAGTGTCGCCACGAATTCATTTTCGGACGGCAGCTTGCGGTCCTTGCTCCATCGCCCCGTTCCGATGTTCGTCAGGATGTAGTCCTTGACCTTCTCGTAAAGAGGGCTGGCGGTGTCGGGCAAAGTGATCATTACAAAAATCCTTTCCGGCAAGGTTCGGAAATCACACGCGCCCGGCAGACCGCATCCGGATGATTGTTTTCAAACCATCGCCCTGCCCCGCCAACAGCCGCTCATAGGCTGCGGGAACATCATCCAGGCCGATCTCGCGGTCGATCAGTTCGACCATGGGCTCGGTCAATTCGCCGAGCATCCGAATGGCGTCGGGAAGCTCATCGGCAAAGGCGTGGCATCCCAGCAATGCGATTTCGCGTTCAACCAGAATGTTGGGATCGATGTCGAGGCGGCCATGGAATATGCCGACCATCGCAACGGTGCCGCCGGCATCGAGAACGCCGAGCAACTGGCCGAGTGCTGCGACGCTGCCGGTTGCTTCGACGGCAGCGAGCAAGGGGGCATCCGCGGTGGCGGCGGCAATGGCGTCCCGGTTCAAGTCGACGATGCTGGCGCCGGTCACACGCGCCACGCGGGCGCAGCGGCCCTGATTGCGGTCGGCGACGAGCACGGTACCTGCGAATGTCCGGGAAAGCAGCAGTGCGGCAAGCCCGCCGATAGTCCCGCAGCCGACGACAAGAACGGAGCCGGCCGTTTTCGGCAGACGCCGCACTGCGTGCAACGCTACAGCCAGCGGCTCGGCCATCGCCGCGACCCGTTCGTCAAGCACGGCATCGACGATGTGCAGGAGGCGTGCGGGCAGGACCGCCTGTTCGGCAAATCCGCCGTCGCATATCTCGCCGACGAAGCCCAGCGACGTGCAAAGATGCCGCTTGCCTGCATGGCATTGCGCGCATTCTCCACACCAGAAACGGGAATCGGCGACCACTCGGTCGCCAACACCGACGGTATCCACGCCCTCGCCGATGGCAATCACCGTGCCTGTCAGCTCATGGCCAGCCGTCGAAGGCGATCGGCTTATCCATTGGCCCGTGCGGAAGTTGTGGAGATCGGAACCGCAAATGCCTGCGGCATCGACCCTTAGCTTCACCCAGCCTGGTTCGGGAGCGCCTGGCGCGGCGATATCCTCGACGCGCAAGTCGCCGGGTCCATAGAGTCGCGCCGCCCTCATCGTCATCATTTCCGCTCAGCCGGCGAGATAGCGATCGCGGATCTCCGAAACCGCGTTCTCATGCGAGCTGAATCCTTCGTAGCGGGCGAGCCTGCGGGCATGCAGGGCGAGTTCCGGATAGGCCGCCGAGGTCACATAGCCGACCGACGATCTCTTGACGAAATCCGTCACGGAAAGCGGTCCAAAGGTTCGCGCCCACCGGCTGGTCGGCAGCACCGCATTGGGCCCGAGGACGAAGTTGGCGAGGGTCACCGGCGTATGCGGACCCATGAGGATCTCGGCGGCTTCCGTGATACGTCCGAGATGCGCAAATGGCTCCGTTGACAGAATCTCGAGGTGCTCCGGCGCATAGTCGTTGATGAACCGGTAGCTGTCCTCCAGCGACTCGGTCAGCACGATGCCGCCGCGCTTCCCCGTCAGCACCGCGCGTGAGAACTCCACACGCTGTTCGCTCATCCTGGACCAGTGTTCCGGTATCGCAATCAACGCGGCTTCGGCGACCTTGCGGCTGTGCGTCACCAGGTAGGCCGAGGAATCCGGCCCGTGCTCGGCCTCGATCAACAGGTCAAGAGCGGCCAGGCCGCCGTCGACGCTGTGATCGGCAAAAATGATCGCTTCGGAAGGACCGGCGGGGAGACCTGTGTTGATGATCGGGGACAACACGCTCTTTGCCGCCACCACCCAGGGGCTCCCCGGCCCGACGATCTTGATGGCAGGCTTCACGGTCTCGGTCCCATAGGCGACGGCGGCGACCGCATGGGCGCCGCCGCACTTGTACACGGTCTCCACGCCGGCGATGCGGGCAGCAACCAGCGTCGCGGCGTCGACGGAACCATCCGAAGTCGCAGGCGTCACGATCGCGATCTGGGGAACCCCGGCAATCACCGCCGGAACCGAGGTCATCATCGTCACCGAGGGAAAGGCGCCTTTGCCGCGCGGAACATAAAGCGCAACGGAAGCAATCGGTGTGTATCGGTCGCCCGCATAGGCGCCTGGCCGAACTTCCTTGAGCCACATTGTTTCCGGGCGCTGCTCCTCGTGGAAATGCCTTATGTTCTCGATGCCGAACCGGATACTCTCCACGACATCCTTTTCGACCTTGTCGAATGCCGCGTCGAACTCCGCTTCCGAAACTTTCAGTCCACCGTCGGCAACATCGGCTTTGTCGAGTTCGCGTGCAAACCGGAGCAGTGCCGCGTCACCTTCATCCTTGACGGCCTGGATGATTGGACGGACCTTTTCGATGAAGGAAGACAGATCTCCTTCGGCGCGTTTCAGTAAACTGGCCCGCTGATCGACACTGAGGGATGACAGGCGGTGGAAGCTGACGTCAGACATGGCGGCTCCTTTTCTTAGAACGCAATTACGATTAGCGCTTGTCGATCACTTCTGGGACACGTCTCCGGCCCCTGAAGCCTTCAAATCGATGCGAGAAAGCCTCCATCCACGGGAATGGACTGGCCGGTTATGTAGGCTGCCGCATCCGAAGCGAGGAACACCGCGATTCCGTGCAGGTCCGAGAGATCACCAAAACGGCGCTGCGGAATCTTGGCGAGCATCGATTGCTGCCATGCCTCGTTGCTGTAGAACACGTCTGTCATCGCTGTCCTGAAATAGCCAGGCGCAATGGCGTTGACCCGGATCCCGAGATCGGCCCACTCCGCTGCAAGCGCCCGCGTCATGCCGAGGAGGCCTGATTTCGACGAGCCGTACGGCACCGCCGTGGGAACCCCAACCTCGGAGGTCAGCGAGCAGAGATTGATAATGACGCCGGGCCGTCCGGCGTCTCTCATCTGCCGCGCGGCGGCTTGGGCGCAGAAGAAGGCGCCTTTGAGATTCGTATCGACAATCCGGTCCCACAAGGCCTCGTCGACATCGAGTGAAGGCCGGACCTCTTCCACCCCCGCATTGTTGACGAGAATATCGAGACCTCCGAGCAGGCTGCCGGCCTCGGCAGTCGCCGCCCGGCAGCGGTCGACATCGGTGACATCCAGGGCGATGGCATGCGCGACCCCGCCGGCGGTGCGGATGGCGGCAATCGTCTTCTCGAGCGAGGCCACGCTGCGCGCCGTGACCGCGACGTCGGCGCCGGCCGCGCTGAGCGCCTCGGCGATGCTGCGCCCGATGCCACGGCTTGCGCCGGTTACAAGCGCCTTCCTGCCTGACAGATCGAAGAGAGATGCGTTGCGCATGTCATCCTCCTTGGTAATGTCGCGCTTGGACCGATCGCGTCGAGACTATCCGAATGCAGCTTATCTATACAAGCATGTACATCATGGCTGTAGTGCGCCATGCGGAACTTGTCAGAGCGGCAGCGCATTGGCCGACATCGGACCGGACTACGCGGTTCGCCCCAGCCCATCTGGAGTTCATCGGGAGGGATAGATGAAGCGCGCAGTAGACCACGACGCGATGAGCGTGGTTGGCTATACCACCCCCTGGAGTGCCAAAGCAGGCCAGCGGATCAAGCTCAGCCTGTCATGCGATCGGCCGATAAAGGCCACACGAATTTGCCGGCTCGACAAGCCGGCTCCGGAATTTCTCGCCTGGCCCATCGAAACGGTAGGTGAAGCACGGCGTCGGCATTTCGACCAAGGGTCGTTCCTGTTCGTGCGAGCCGGCGAACTGGCCAAAGTACAAGCCGTCCACGTCATACGTTTTGAGCTGTTCCTCACGCGCAACGAAGGTGCGCGCACGATCCTGGAGGCAGGCGCCCTCGGGCTGCGCCTCCGCGACGGCGCATTTGTCGTGAAAATCGGTGACGAAACCTTTGTCGAGAAGAAGGCGCCAACTGGTGTGTGGCTCACCGTCGAGTTGGACCTGCGGCAGGAACAATCGCGTCTGCGCATCAAATCCCACGACCGTCTCGCGCCTTACGAACTCCATGAAGGTTTTGGCGGCCCGGCGCGGAACCTCCAGGCGCACGGCATCCATTTCGGCGCAAGTGCCACCAACCACGAACCTACCCTCAACGCGAAATTTGCTGCGATCCGGCTCGACACCCCACACGGGACCATTGCCTGGGATTTCCCGACGCTGTTACCAACGCAGCCGATCCTGTCGTCGGGCGGAGCAGATCCGTTGCTCCTCGACGTGATCAATCAGCCAGCCTTCTGCGTGACTTCGGCACGCTGGGACGGATCGAGCTTCGAGCCTCGCTTGGTGCCGTCGCACTACGACGCTATCCATTGCCACGACGACGATATCGGCCCGCTTGAGTGGCCGGCATCGCACCGCGCGACGATCCCTGAAAACGCACACCCAGGCGTCTACGCGTTCCAGGTCGAATGGGAGGGTGGCTACGAACGCGTGGTGTTCTTCGTCACCTCTTCACAGGTTTCGTCGCCGCTGTTGTATCTCGTGCCGACGGCGACCTATCTCGCTTACGCGGACGAATGTCTCCCGGATCATCTTTATGAATGGAAAGGCGACGACCGCGGACATCGCTTCGCGATCGCCAACAATCTGAAATCCCTTTACGACTACCATTCCGACCTTAGCGGTGTTTCCATTTGCTCCTACAAAAAGCCGAAAGTGACGCTCAGGGACGATTACGATTATCCGCTCTGCGGCTGCCCACACAATTTGCCGGTCGATCTGCATTTCCTCCGATTCTGCCACGACAATGGAATCGTGTTTGACATCCTGACCGATCACGATTTGCACGAATGCGGCATAGACGGTTTGCGTCGACATCAAGCCGTCGTCACCGGCAGTCATCCCGAATATATGTCGATCGAGATGGAGCAGGCGCTGCGGCAGTTTGTAGCCGAAGGCGGCAGCATCGCCTATCTCGGCGGAAACGGCTTTGCTGCCACTGTGGCTTTCAAGGACGATCTGATGGAGTTGCGGCGCTCGCCGCTGGAGGCCGGCCGCACCTGGGACGGCCCGGTCGCCGAACAGGCGCTGTCGATCACCAACGAACCAGGCGGCTATCTCCGCTGCCGCGGCCGAGGCGAATTCTCGCTGATCGGCAGTGCAATCTCATTGATGGGTTTCGATGGCGCACGCCCCTTCACGCGCACTGAGGAAAGCCATGAAGCAGGATGCGCATGGCTGTTCGAAGGCGTTGAAAATGCGACCTTTGGCACGGACGGCATCGTGCTGGGCGGTGCCGCGGGCTACGAAGTGGATGCGACGGACCCAGCCCTCGGCACTTCCGCTGACACCGTCGTGATCGCGCGTGCGACGGGATTTCCCGACAGCTTCTTTCAGGATCCGACGCGCTGGTACGAGGGCGGGGATAGGCAACGCATCGCCCGCCGCTGCGCCGAAATGACCCTGCGAAAGCTCGCAGCAGGCGGCTTGATCTTTTCCGCAAGCTCGGTTGCCTGGTGCGGCGCGCTGCCAGCCGCAGGCGCCATGAACGATGTCGGCAGGATCACGCTCAATCTGCTTACCCGCCTCGGCGCCACGAAAGGAGAACCGGCCGAGAAAAATCGATAAGCTGATTGGCGCCGTTACGGAAAGACCCGTATCCGTTTTTGGGAGTCAAATCAGTCGGCGTGCACCGGCTTCGTCTCACATGCCTCTCGCCACCTGGCGGACGGCAGTTGCCTCAGCCGCAACCTTCAGGTGCGCTGCTTTGACAAACGGCGCTGAACCAGAATTTGGCGCGGCATCAACGACACCCTCGCCGACTAGGCAAGGAAGCTCGGTATCCCTCTTCGGCGGCGTGCAAGCGTTGTCGGACTATCCCGCAACGAATTGTCGGAACTGACCGATCTGGCCCGTCCTTCGGTCTCACCAGCGCTAGGAAGAAGCGATGAGAGACCTGATCTTGAAGATGTCCATATCGATCCGTGACCTGGATGGCCGAAACACATGGATGTTCGGCGCCGATCAAGAGGCGAAGGCCTGGGGCGTAGAGTTCATATGGAACTCGAGCCTGCACATCATGGGCAGCCGCAGCTTCCGTGACATGGCCGCCTGGTGGCCGATCTCCTGCGACCAGTTCGCGGCGCCGATGAACCAGATCCCCAAGGCCGTCTTCTCACGACGGGGACCGGAGATCCTGAGGGAGGTGAGCAAGTCGGCGGCGCTCGATGAGGCTCGCGCCGTCAACGCGGGAACCGGTCAGCCGGCAAAGTTACAGCCCGGTGGTGAAAGTTGGGCGGAGGCCTATGTGGCGAGCGGTGACTTGGCGGAGGAAGTCGCGAAGTTGAAAGCCCAAGAGGGCAAGCCGATCATCGCCCACGGCGGAGTGAGCTTCGCCCGGAGTCTCGTCGCCCAAGGACTGGTCGACCAGCTCGCCCTGACGGTGGCCCCCGTGGCGCTGGGCAAAGACCTGCCGCTGTTCTCCGAACTGGTCGCGCCGATGTCTCTCAAGCTGGTGAGCTCGAAAGCCTTCCCGGGGGGCGCGGTGGCGCAGATTTACCGGCCAACGTGAACACGTCAGAGAATGTGTGCAGCCAACGAACCGACGAAGTGACGGCGAGGTATAAATGAATGCGATCCCTTCGGATCGTCGTCGATCGATAGGAGCCTGTGCATGGCGAAGCTTGTGTTCGGAATGATGCAGTCGCTCGACGGCTATGTCGCTGGCGCCGAGGGCGGGCCCGGGCTGCCGATGCCGGGCGAGGCGCTCCATCGCCACTTCAACGCCCATGTGCGCGGGATCGCCGGCAGCCTCTACGGCCGGCGCATGTACGAGGTAATGCGCTATTGGGACGAGGATCAGCCGGGACAGGACCAGGTCGGGCGCGACTTTGCGGCGGCCTGGCGGGCGCAGCCGAAATGGGTCGTCTCTCGCACCCTGAAGTCGGTCGGGCCGAACGCCACGCTGGTGGACGACGATCTCAAAGGGTTCGTTAGGGCGCTTAAAGCCGAACACGAGGGCGAGATCGAAGTCGCCGGACCGGAGCTTGCGGGTAGTCTGACCGAGCTTGGCCTTATCGATGAGTACCGGCTCTACTTCCGTCCCATCGTGCTTGGTCGCGGCAAGGCATTCTTCGCCGGCCCCCGGCCACCGCTGCGTCTCGTGGCCAGCGACCGGGTTGGCGAGGACGCGATCAGAGTGACGTACGTTCCCGCCTGATCATAACCCACCCGACATCCTAATGTCCGTCGGATCGAATTTGAGCTCATTCCCTCTCGATCGTTTTGAGCCATGGTAACGCGAGGAGGCGGCAGCACAAACTTTTCTGCACGCCCTAAAGAACCGACTCTGCGATCCGTCAGAAATCTGCGCTCTTGATTTCAAAAGGGAATTTCGGCGATTCGGGATCAGCTCGGTTTCGGCGACTATCGACAACAATCGGTCGATTTTCGACAGCCGCGCCGCAACAAGCCGCGACCCACTGGGGACCAAAAAAAGGACCGTCAAACACGGCCGAACGGTCCGCACGGTAGCGCCCGGCATTCGCTCGTCGCCGTGGCGTGCCTCACTTGCCGTATGACGCAAGGAACACCCGCACGCCGGCCGCGGCGTGCCGTCGAAGCTTCGCCGGTTTCGGAATCGACTCGTCACCCAACAGCATGGCCCTGTTCAATGGCTCGCCCATAATCAACCAATTGAACTGGGAAGCGGCGACGGCCGGATCATCGATCGCAAGCAGGCCGCGATCAGCCAAGCGCTCGAACAACACTGCCATCGCCGCAATTGCGCGCCCGGGTCCGCCATCGAAGAGCGCCTTTGCCAGTTCTGGGAAGCGGCCGACCTCGCCGATCACCAGACGGCGCAGCTGCATGACACGCGGCGTGAGCACCACGGTAAGCTGTCGGTACGCATAGCGCTGAAGATATTCGGCAACATCCTCGCCCTCAGCGAGGTCCGGCATTTCACTGTGGACCCGATCGCTGGCTCGATTGGTCACGCTGCTTACGATCTCCACGAACAGCGTCTCCTTGCCTGGAAAATTTTTATAGACGGTCTGCTTCGACACCGCCGCAAGCGCTGCGATCTCATCCATACTGGTGGCCAGATAGCCTTTTTGCAGAAACACCTCTGTCGCCGCATCGAGGATGGCCCGCCGCTTTTGTGCCGATCGGCCCTGCTCGTCGAGTTCTTGTGAAACACCTGCTGAGGGCGTCCTGGTCATGCCCCTGGCGCCTGCGCTGCTAATTGACTCATAGTACTGGACCGTCTAGTTTGATTTGAGCCGGGATGCAATGGGGAGAGATCGACAATGCACATCCAGTTCGCGGAGCTTCCGGTGTTCGACCAGGAACGCGCCAAGGCATTCTACATCGATCACCTGAACTGCCGCGTCGTCGCCGATCAGCCAATGGGCAATGATGGGTGGCGATGGATCGAACTCGGATTTCCAGGTGCCGAAACCACCCTCCACTTCCTAAGGCGCAAGGACGAAACACCATCTGAGGAGCCCGTCCTCGTGCTGGTTGACAACGAAATCGAAGTCACCGTTCAGAGACTCAAATCGCGAGGCGCCGAGATCATAGCAGAACCGCGCCTTGCGCCATGGCAACCGGGGCGCTCGATCGCGGAATTTCGGGACAGCGAGGGCAATCGCATGATGATCACCAGCAGATGACGCACTCACCTATCATGACCGCAACTTGCTCTTGCGGTGGCGTCGAACTCAAAGCCTTTGGCAGGCCGATCGTGAGCAGTGCCTGCTACTGCGACGACTGCCGGAAGGGAGCTGATCAGATCGAAGCTTTGCCAGGTGCTGGCGCCATACGCGATCCCGATGGCGGCACCGCATACATCCTCTATCGAAAGGACCGCATCGAGTGCTCCAAGGGGGCCGAATTGCTGAGGGGTTACAAGCTTAAGGAAACTTCAGCCACGAATAGGGTCATCGCCATGTGCTGCAATTCAGCGATGTTAATGAACTTCGATAGAGGTCCGCATTGGGTCTCGGCATACAGAGCGCGGTTTCACGGAGAACTCCCGCCACTGCAGCTGCGGATTTGCACTAAGTTCAAGTCGGACAGCGATGTCATTCCTGACGACGTGCCGAGCCACCGGGGTTATCCTCTAGGGTTCGTCGTTAAACTTTTGGCATCGCGCGTGGCGATGTTGCTAGGTCGATAAACCGGCCGCCAGCCTGCGCGATAAGACATTCAGATAGGTGCGCAAATCGGATACAGCCTTGCCGCTCAGGGTTCAGGCCTGAACGAATTTCTGTAGGCGATCCGCCACGATCAGCCCTGCCCGGCTGTTCAAGTGCACGCCGTCGGTGTGAAATAGCCAGCCATTTACGCGGGCGACATCATCCGGACGCTGCCGCAGCACCAGTACGCGAAAAGCATCGCGATAGAATGGAAGAAAGTTGAACGCCGTGTAGGCCCGGCCAGGCGAGGCGCGAACCGCCTCGGTGAGCGCCTCAGGGGACATAGCCGCAGCGTTCCTCGTGCGCGATGGCCGCCACGATCGCAGAATATTCCTTGATCCGCCGGTTGAGCTCGCTCTGGAACGGGTCGTCCGAATCCGGCGCTTCTCCTATCGGAGGGAGCGAGCAAAGGCCGATGTCCGCCGCCGTCTCGCGCTTCAGCCTGCGTGCTATCTCGGCCAGATTCTCGTGGAACCAATCGGGCGAAGGCGTGCGGGGCAGACGCTTCCAAAACGTAAAGAATCGCCGCACTTTGCGTGACACGAGCGTGAGAACATCATTCCCGCCGACCCAGACGATGACCTTGTCGGGACGACAGGCGAGCACATCCGGCAACCGCTGCAGCGCGTTGTAGGCCAAGTCGCCGCCGACGCCAAAATTCCGGAACTCAAATTGCCCGTTGCCCGGCCGCCGGCGGAGCTCCGCGATCCAATCGAATGCCTGGCCCTTGCCCGCCGTGCTGCTCGATCCGAGGCACGCCACGATTTTTCGTTGAGAATTCACCAGCGTGACTCCGCCAAGCCAGAGTGAGAAATCGTCGCCTTATGCTCTTCCCAAAACGGCTGGCCAAGGCGTGAGCGTCAAGTCGGACTCCGAGGCGTTTCCAACGACCCACGGGCAGGCATAATAGTCTTCGATGCGGTCGATGACGCGACCGGCGACATGGACACGAACCGGCCACGCGACCTGCCACTGGTCGCCTCGCTGGAAAAGCACGAGGAGGACGGGTTCTCCGTCGATCGTCCCCAACTCCATGGTCCACGTCTCCGGGTTTCGCTCGTATTCGACGAAATAGGGAGAGCTTCTGAGCAGGCCGTCATAGCAATCGGCGACCCGCAACCGGGCATCGGCGCTGGTCAGGCCCCGCACGCCATCCCAGTCATGGCGGTTGAAGAGGTCAACATAGCGCTGCAAGAGCCGCGCGGTGTCGGGATCCAGCGGGCGGCTCGGTTCACCGACAGGTTCCGCGGGCAAGCCGGCGAGCTTCGCACGTCCACGGGAGAGCGCGGATTTGACGCCGCCAACCGTCGAGCCCACGAGTTCCGCGGTCTCTTCCAGCGAATAGTCGAACACATCCTTCAGGAGCACGCAGGCGCGCTCCTTGGGCGGCAGGTGACCGACCAGCCGTTCGACGGCGCGATGGGCATCAGTGGTCGCTGGCTCTGCAGCGATGACGCCGATGTCGTCCGAATAGGCGCTTTCCGCTCGCTCGCGCGCATGGCGCCGCCTCACAAAGTCAATGCAGCGATTGTGAGCGATGCGAAACAACCAGGGTTTTAGCCTGCGGGGATCATCGAGGGTCTCGATCTTCGTGTAGGCCTCGAACAGCGTCTCCTGCATGAGATCCTCGCCGTCGAGCCGCGAGCCGGTCATGCGAGTGCAATAGCGATGCAGTTGCGCGCGGACGCCCCACACTGTCTCGAGGAAGGCTCGATACTGCGCGTCGAACAGGCCGGTCGGTCGCTCGGGCATGTCCTTCAGCTGCCACATCTTGGTTTCAATTTGCCAGTCATGCGACCTCCTGACCTTCAGCGCGTATTGCCGCGGTTGCGGCCAGACCAAGCTTGGGCGAACCCATTGTGCCAACCGCGCGATCGCGTCGTCGGCTTCGGGAGCACGCCCAGCCATCATCTGGAACGAGTGCAGCATCCCCGGAAATACGTCCAGGCGCACCTCGACGCCGGCGGCCCTCGCACGGTCGGCGAGCGCTCGGCTGTCGTCCACGAGGGTTTCGTCTTCGCCCGCCTGCAAATAGATCGGCGGCAGGCCCTTGAGATCGGCAAAGATCGGGCTGGCGAGCGGATGTCGGACATCGACCCCACCGAGGACTTGCGACGCGAGCATGTCCACGCTGGCCTTCTGGAAGAAGGCGTCCTTCTCGCGGTTGCTTTCGTAGGAGTGCCCGCTCGCCGACAGATCATACCAGCCAGAGATGCTGAGGATCGCGGCCGGCAGCGGCCGTCCCGCATCGCGGAGTTTCATCGCCGCCGCAACGATCAGGCCAGCACCAGCGGAATCGCCTGCAGCTATGGTGTGCTTCGGCGCGACACCCTGCTCGGCGAGCCATTCGAACGCGGTCACGGCCTGCTCGATTTGGCGCGGAAACTTGCTCTGGAAAACGTAGTCGTACGTAGCGAGCAGAGCGTAACAGCCGATCGCCTTAGCAAGGTGTCCGACCATCTTGCGATGGGTCCAGATCGATCCGCCGACATAGCCACCGCCGTGCAGGTAAAGCATGACCCGGTCTTTGGCCGCCGTTTTTGGCTGAACCCACAGCGCGGTCTTGTCGCCGACGTTCGTCTCGACGTAATCGACGCCGCCCGGTTCTGCCGTCAAAACGGACCACTCGGATGCTTCCTGTGGCGATTCTCGACCGCTGCGAAAAGCCTCCGCGAGCGTTTCGTAGTGTATCTTGTTCGCTAGGCTCTGCTTGCTGTTCATTTGTCACGCTCCAATTCGTCCAGGAGGGCGATGTCAAGGATGACCGTGCCCATGAACAGCTAAGACGGATGAACCCAGCGAAAGGATACATGGCCGGCAGATGCAACGCCTCGCCGGTGGCAGTTGCCGCGGACCCCGGTTGTCAAACCCAGCAAGGCTAGGCTGCTCCACCCTTCTCTGTGGGACGTTCGTTCCAGACATTCGCCGATCGGCCAGATGCTTCGTCTATGCCGTCGCCGGGTGGCCGGGGGCTGGGACTATTGACTATTATTGCCGAGCCAACATCGCCTTAAACATGCTGCTCTATCCTCTTCTACTCCGCAGTACTCCTTGTCACTCCCACTCGATTGTGCCTGGCGGTTTGCTCGTCACGTCATAGACGACGCGGTTGATGCCGCGCACCTCGTTGATGATGCCGGTGGCGGCGGCGCCCAGGAATGCCATGTCGTGACGGTAGATATCCGCGGTGCTGCCATCTACCGATGGTGACGCTTTCGGCGCGTATGCGCGTACATACCGATAAGGGCAGCGGTCACGAGCCGCGCTGTCCCCACGGGCATTGCTCTACCTGCGCCCTTCAAAGAAAAGGAGCATTGTGACGGGGCTTGGCTATAGATGCTGTAGCATTGATCTAATGCGATTTATCGCAGCATCGACACCTTGCCTAGGCAGACTTTCAACCTTGTAAAATGAAAGGAACGTAAGCGAGGCTTGAGGAGCACAGGTATTCAGAATAGCTGTCTTGAGAACACGCCGCACTGGCCGCCTGAGGATCAGCCAATCGACCCACCAAGGTGAGCCCAAAGTTGTTATTGCAACCACCTTCCTTAACTGGCGAAGTCGCGGTTGTATGGCACCAAGATCGCCTGCGTGATCGTATGCAATACCAGGCACCCATACCCTGTCGAACCAGCCCTTCAATATAGCTGGAGGTCCGAACCACCACGTGGGAAAAATCAAGACGATAGTCTCGGCCCAGAGAAGATCCTCAATCTCTTTAGCTACCTCTGTAGTCTCGAATCCGGAATAGTAGCTCGCGCGCTCCGCCGGTGTAAGAGCCGGGAAGAAGCCAGATCGATACAGATCAACATGTCGGCACTGGTGTTTCGCATCCATCAGGGTGTCGATAGCTGCGTTCGAAAGCGTTTGGCAAAGGCTTGGATTGAGTGGATGAGCCGTGACAATCAAACATCGCATACCAATATTTTGAATCCTCCCCAATTTGGTTGCGCTGCGCGTCATCATTCGTGCGGCGCGGTGCTCGGGCAAAGCTTCTCATGCCAATCATGGATTTCGAAATAGCTGTACGCGCCACAGTCTTCAAAGAGCAATTGTTTTTCGACGCCGAGAATGGCCCTTCTACAGCGGTACGCTCGAGACAGCGCCATCGGCGACCTGCCAGCCGTCAGTCGCGCGATATGGACAGCCCCGCGAGAAGCGGAGCGTACGCGGCTAGCCTGCGGGATACGAACTCCGTGAAGAGCCGCACGCGCTTCGTCTTGCGTGTCTCCCCCACCGTGAGAAGCCAGAGCGTTCCGTACATGTGCAGGTCGGTGCCCGGCACCCTCACCAGTAGGGGGTCGGCATCTCCGACGAAGCAGGGCAGTGTCGTGATCCCGAGCCCTTGCCGTACAGCAACGATCTGCGCCTCGGCGTCCGTGGTCCTGAAGGGAACCCCGGTGGTGCGAACCTCACCCTCGCTGGCCCATTCCGGAATTCCATGAATGCTTATGACGATCCACCGGATGGGATCAGGCGCGCCCGCACGCCACGCGGCTAGTCGATCGCAGGACATGTAGATGCCGCCGAACAGCTCCGGTCCCTTCAGGCCGTGAAGATTGAGCGGCAGGGTTTTGCGGTCGTAGACGACGCGGATCGCGACGTCGGCCTCTCGGTTGGTCAGATTTGCCAGCTCGCCGGACGACAAGATTTCCATCTCGATGTCCGGATGCAGACGCGCGAAATCGGCGAAGTCCGGCATGAGCAGATGTGTCGCGAGGGGCGGCGCCAGCGTCACCCGCAGAAGCCCGCGAACGCTCTGGTCGCGCCCCAAGACGCGCGTCTCCAGCTGGTGCGACGACGCTTCCATCTGGTTCGCGAGCTCGAGGACCTCCTCGCCCGCAGCCGTCAGGCGGTAGCCCGAAGGCAGCTTTTCGAACATGTGCGCCCCGAGGCGTTCCTCGAGCTGGGCGATGCGTCGCAGCACGGTCGAGTGATTCACCCCGAGGCGCTCGGCGGCGGCCCGCACCGAGCCTCCGCGCGCGACAGCAAGAAAGTAGCGAACGTCATCCCAGTCGATCATGGTGCAATCCCGCACCGCGCGGTGCGCCTTCCAAAGCCCGTATCTAACACATCGAACAGCAGTACGGGCGTTCATCATAGCCTATGTCGACGAGTGCGGCCCAATTCCGAACGGCGGACACCGATCGTCGCGGCTGGCGTCAGTTGTCCAACCGGATCGATTTCGCACCACCGATGTGCGCGCTTCCGCACTCAACAACTGACGCCGGCGGACCCATTTCGAGGCTCTCGGGGGCAGATGCTGTCCCGACACCACGAAAGGAGAAGTCATGGGAAAGCTTGAGGGTAAGGTTGCAGTCATCACGGGTGGATCGAGCGGCATGGCGCTGGCGAGCGCCAAGCGGTTCGTTGAAGAAGGCGCCTATGTTTTTATCACGGGCCGGAGACAGGAGGCGCTGGACGAGGCCGTCAAGCTGATCGGCCGGAACGTGACCGGCGTGCGCGGCGACGCGGCCAATCTCGACGACCTCGACCGCCTGTTCGATACAGTCAAGCGGGAAAAGGGCAGGATCGACGTCCTGTACGCGAGCGCCGGCACAGGCGAAGCCGTCCCACTGGGCGAGATTACCGAGCAGCACTTCGATGCGGCCTTCGGCCTGAATACGCGCGGCACGCTGTTTACGGTTCAGAAGGCGTTGCCGCTGTTCAACGATGGCGGATCGATCTTCATGACCGGGTCAGTTGCTTCGGTGAAAGGTTTTCCTGGTTACAGCGTGTATGCGGCGAGCAAGGCGGCGCTGCACGCATTCGCACGCGGGTGGCTCAACGAACTCAAGGGCAGGAATATCCGGGTGAACGTGCTGCACCCGGGGCCGATCGCCACACCGATGCAGGACCAAGTCCTCACCGAGGAGGCGAAGCAGATGTTCGAATCCCTGATCCCGCGGGGAAAGATGGGGCGTCCTGAGGAAATTGCGACGGCCGCGCTGTTTCTTGCTTCCGACGATTCGAGCTTCGTGAATGGGGTGGAGTTATCCGTCGATGGCGGCTTCTCGGCCATCTGAAATCGCGCCGGATCGCGGGAAGCGGCTGACCGGCGGGAACTAGCGTGTCCATGGTGGAACGACCACGCAAAGGTCGCCACACAGCGCAACGAATAACCCAGCGCCGTTGAAGGCCGGGGAAATCAATACCAACACGGATCGGAGAAGATCATGAGCTACGCAATTGTAGGATTCGGTAAGATAGGTCAGGCCCTCGCCCACGCCTTCGCCCGTAGAAACATCGACGTGGCCGTCGCGAGCCGCCGGCCGCCCGAGGCGTCGGCGCCGCAGGCTCGGGCGATTGGACCCACGGTCGTCGCCAAGTCGCTGCGGGATGCACTCGAGGCCGACACAATCATCTTGGCGGTCCCGTTCGGGGAGCATCGCGAGGTTGCGAAGGCTCTGCCGAGCTGGGAAGGCAAGACAGTCATCGAGGCGATGAACGCGTTTCCAGTGCCTGAAGAGCTGGACGGCCTCCCGTCCTCCGCCTTCGTCGCGAAGGCGTTCACCGGCGCCAAGTTTCGTGAAAGGTTTCAATCACCTGGTTGCGGCCACCCTGGCTGCCGATCCGATCGTCGAGGGCGGCCACCGGGTCGTCTTTCTGTCGAGCGACGACGAGGACGCGATCGCTCCCGTGGCGGCCTTGGCCAAACAACTCGGGTTCGCACCCGTCAAGCTGGGAAAGCTCAACGAGGGTGGCGCGCTGGTGCACGCGCGCGGCCGCACTTGGGGCCAGCTCATCTTCCAGGATTTGTTCAAGAAGGAGCAGTAATCGATGTACGACCATGTGACTTGGCCCGAGCGATATGATCCGAAAACGTCGGCCATCTACGCACTCAACGACATTGACGTGAAGGCGCCGCCTGACGCGGTCTGGAAGCTGCTCGTCGAAGCCGAGAATTGGTCGAGCTACTTTCCCGCCGAGGATCAGGTCAAGATTCTGACGGGGGAGCCGGAACTGGCGCTCGGAACGCGATACAGCCGTGTGACGGTTGGATTTCCGATGAGTCTGGTCGTGACGGAATGCGAGCCCCTTCGCAGGCTCGCATGGGCGACGACAGTTGATGGCGACGAGACCGGCTCAAGCGCATACCATGGCTGGGTCATCACGCCTACGGACCATGGCTGCCATGTGCTGACCGAGGAAACGCAGCAGGGCCCCTTCTTCCTCGATGAACTCGGGCGCAAACATCCCGGCGCACTCTACCGGTATCACCAAGACTGGGTCGAAAGCCTCGCCCACGCAGCGGAGGCGGAAACAGCGAAGACGACAGTGGATTGATTGCGCTTCCTATTTAATTTTGGAGATGAATGAGATGAATATCGAACTCAAAGGCCGCAAGGCCATTGTTACCGGATCCACCGCCGGTATCGGCCGCGCGACGGCGGAGGGGTTGGCGCGTGCCGGTGCATCGGTCGTCGTCAACGGCCGTGGAAACGCTCGGGTCGATGAGGCGGTGCGGCAGATGCGGCAGGCCTTCCCCGGCAGCGACATCTCGGGTATCGCCGCTGATCTTGCGACAGCGGAGGGGGCAAAGGCCTTGATCGCGCATGCGCCGGACGCCGATATCCTTGTGAACAACGTCGGTACAGCACACATCCGGAGCTACAACGGCGTCGAGGATATCGCAAATATCCCCGATGAGGACTGGCTTGACCTCTTCCAGTTGAACGTAATGAGTGGCGTGCGCGCGAGCCGTCATTACCTGCCGCGGATGGTGGCGAAAGGCTGGGGCCGCGTCGTGTTCATAAGTAGCGAATCCGCAGTCAACGTCCCTAAGGAAATGCTCGACTATGGCATGACCAAGACCGCTCAACTCGCGGTCTCACGCGGGCTTGCCGAGGCGGTCGCGGGCACGGGCGTCACCGTCAACGCCGTCCTGCCGGGACCTACCCGCTCTGAGATCCTGGGCAACTTCATGGCGAAACAGGCTGACGCAAATGGAATCACGCAGCACGAAGCCGAGCAGGGCTTCCTGCAGGCGATGCGTCCGACGAGCCTCATCCACCGCTTCGCGACCACCGATGAGGTGGCCAACATGATCATCTACACCTGCTCGGAGCAGGCTTCGGCGACCACCGGCGCGGCTTTGCGGGTGGATGGTGGCGTGGTCCGCTTCGTCGCGTAGCAGGACGACCAAATTGTTCCGTTCGCCAACTCGGGTCCGCTATCGGCCAAGCTGCTGAAGCATGGCACGCTTAAGTCTACAGGGATCTGCCGCACGGCATGCGCACGATCCACGCATTGCGGGAGCACTCTGAAACTATGCGAGGCACGAGAACGTATTCAGCTACGGCGCCGTCCCCGCTGTGCTCGGCGGCCGTGCGCTCGTCTCGTTGGTCCCGCCCCGGGGCTTAGACCATGATACAAATCCACGGAACATGATGTCTATTGTCCGAGGAATTGGATCGGCGCTCCAATCCCAATCCAAAGCATGTGCTGTGAACGGCGCGGTATATCGATCCCTTTGAGCCTCTCTACACATAATCGAAGGTCTATCGCCGACCTGCAAAACGGCTGCTTGTTCTTGCAGAATCGCCCGCGAACTATCGCCTCCTATCGTTGACCAACAATTTCCGAATATATCCGACAGTACTCCAACCTACTCTACCGTACGCCCCATCATTCCCACTCGATTATTTTAAGTCTAGTTAGGCCATTGATATAGCTAGGTTTTTTATTCGTTGCCGCGCAAGAAGCCGACCCATGGGCCGTCAAAACGTTACAGTCTTGATTTCAAAGGGAAAAATAGCACGAAAATTTTTTGTGCGGTTTCGGCATCTATCGAAGTCGATCGCCTTTCCGGACCCACTTTGGGCAACTCAGGTGGGTTTCACAGCGAACGAAGAAAGTACCGTCACCAACTTTCATAGCACAGCGCGCGCCACAACGCGACCCGCCGCGGCAGCGTCATCCAAGCGCCATCCCTCTCCGTTTGTAGGTGAACTGGATACCGCTGGCAGTGCAAACTGGACACTCCCGGCAGTATAAACTGGACACCTCAAGACCCACTCGCTCCGAGGGCGCGACAGCACGGTTCAAGGTGCAATGTCGCGCCCTCACTTGCTGAACTTCTTCCCGGGAGGGGGCCGGGGGAGGTTGAATAGCCTGTGGGTCTTTTGGGACCGTTTGCGGACCGGCCTGAGCCTAGGAATCGTTTTGCTCAACTGCCCCTTCGAGACGGCTGACCGGCCAAAGACGCCCCTCAGGGGAGAGGGGGCCCGCGTTCCGTGGCACCGGCCCGCAACCTTCAGAATATGATAGCCCGCGGCAACCGGAGAAGGGAATCTGTGCTCTCAAACCAGCATCGACTGCTGGGAGAAGATGCCCGCCATCGCGCCGTGCGATGATGCCGTGGTGACCGAGGGCATGAGGGGGTTGGCGAGGTCGCCGGCGGCGTAGATGCCGGGCATGCTGGTTTCGCGGCGCTCGTCGACCTTGAGGGCGATGCCGAGGGGCGTATCGACCGTGGCGAGGCCCAGCGATTCATGCAGGCTTGCGGACGGCTTGTTGCGCGGATGCGCGAACAGGATGTCGACCGCGACATTGGGGCCGGTATCGAGATTGACGGTGGCGAGATGGCCCCCGTGATGGGCGATCTCGGTGATCCGGCCATCGACGACAGGTATGTTACGACGCGCGAGATCGGCCCGGATATCGGGCGGAATGTCGTGACCATCGGCGAAGAGCGTCAACCTGTCGGTCCAATCGTGGAACAGCCTGACAGACTGGTGCGACTGCGGGCCGGACCAGACGAGGCCCCAATGCTGGCCGGCGACTTCAAAGCCGTCGCAATAGGGGCAGGGCACGATGGACGTGCCCCAGCCTTCGGCAAAGCCCGGAACATCAGGCATCTGGTCGGCGACGCCATAGCTCAGGATCAGGCGGCGCGCCCCAAGGCTTTCGCCATCGCCAGTGAGGACGGAGAAATCGTCGACGGCGCCGGAGACGCTGTCGGCCCGGGCATTGACCAGCCTGATCGTGGGATAGCGCGCCAGCTGCTGCCGCGCCTCGGCCAGGATGTCCAGCGGTGGCTTGTGATCGTGGCCGAGCAGACCATGTGAATGGCCGGCGAAGCGGTTGCGCGGCAGGCCGGTATCGAGAACGGTGACCTTGCGGCGGGCACGGCCGAGCTGCAGGGCGCCGGCGAGACCGGCAAAGCTGCCGCCGATGATGATGACGTCATCCATGGTGATGGGCTCCGTGTCGTGGATGGAGGTTGGGCTGGGCCTGGCGCGCAATATCGTCCACCGATACGCGCTCGACACCGGCAGCTAGCAGGGCTTCGGCCTCTGCGAGAAAGTCGCCCATCTGTGTTGACCGGCCGGACAATGCCGCATTCGATATCGCCGGGCGGCCCGGGGAAACTTGATTTGGACAACAGGTTGAAACCTACCCACTGGCTTGCACATTTCCGATACTACATGGTATCGTAATGCATGAATTAGGATACTGTCAAGTACTGGAATTGTCGTGACCGTAAACAGCCAGGGCCGGCGCGGCCGGCCCGCCAACGAGGCGCTTGGCCAAACGATAGTCGACGCCGCGTGCGAACTCTTTGTGGAATTGGGTTTTCAAGCGACGACATTGGACAAGGTCGCCCAGCGGGCGAAGATATCCAAGCTCAGCATCTATCGGCACTTCGAGAACAAGGAGGCGCTGTTCAGCGCGGCCATCGCGACCCGCTGCCATCAGTTTGCACCACAGGCCCTTTTTGAAGGCGTCGACGGTTCGGCCGAAGATCAGCTCATGGCGGTGGGATCATCCCTGCTTCGCACGCTGTTGAGCTCGGACGTCCGCAGTGTCGAAGCCATGATCATGGCCGACAAGACGAATCAAAGGTCGTTAAGCAAGCTCCATTACGAAGCCGGCCCCGCCCATGTCATCGCCCAAATCGAGGCCCTGTTGCGTCAGTTGCACGCGAAGGCGGTTCTGAACGTGCCCGATCCTCTCCGGTCCGCCCGCTTGTTTGCCGCGCTTTTCAAAGGATCCGATCTCCCGATTATCGCACGCTTCGATCAGGCGAGAGCAGAGGACGACAACGAAATCGAATCCTATTGCCGGTCGGCCGTCGCCATGTTCATCGCCGCGCACGGTGGCAACGACCACGCGGGCGGATAAGCATTTGATTGCTCCGGGCAGCTTGGCCGGGACCGTGGTCCAGGCGCTTCGTTATATTGGGCCGGCGTTATATTGGGCCGGCGCGCGCGGCCGAGCTTGCACAGATCGCGGCACCTCATCTTTCTCCCAACGATAAAAAGACGCTCGCATCTACCGCGGTCCAAGCTCCCGCCTGGATGCGGTCGACGCTTCTCTCCATCGCAGATCCGGCAGCAGTCGGGACAACATTTGATAGGTGATGCGACGGTGCCATCCGACGATATGCGATCGGGTCCGGAACATCGATCGGTACCGCAGCCAAAGCTGAAACTATGTATGTCGATAACTAAAGTACCGTCAGCGCGGAAATGTCATGCTACGGGGCATTTTCGTTATATATTTCAAAGCGTTGACACACAGAAAAAGTACCGTCAAACCCTAAAAACGAATGACGGTACTTTTTAGAATGCTCTGTCGGATACGAAAAACACCGTCAAAAGTACCGTCAGAGTGATCTGCTACAAGCTGCGAGCCGCGCCAGGCGCTCCGATAAACTTAACGATTTCAATGACTTGATAGATTTGTCAATTCCATTGATAATGTGCCCTGGCTAGCAGTCTGCCCTGCCCGCAAATCATTGTATTTTCTGCGAAATACTACGCTAGGGCCGCCTATCATCGCCGTTTCCCTCACTCCCACTCGATGGTGCCTGGCGGTTTGCTCGTCACGTCGTAGACGACGCGGTTGATGCCGCGTACCTCGTTGATGATGCGGGTGGCGGCTGCTCCCAGGAATTCCATGTCGTAATGGTAGAAGTCGGCCGTCATGCCGTCGACCGAGGTGACGGCTCGCAGCGCGCAGACGAATTCGTAGGTGCGGCCGTCGCCCATCACGCCGACGGTCTGCACCGGCAGCAGCACGGCGAAGGCCTGCCAGATGGCGTCGTAGAGGCCGGCCTTGCGGATCTCGTCGAGATAGATGGCGTCGGCCTCGCGCAGGATCTCCAGCTTTTCGCGGGTGATGCCGCCCGGACAGCGGATGGCGAGACCGGGACCGGGGAACGGATGCCGGCCAATGAAGCTGTCGGGCAGGCCGAGCTCCTTGCCGAGCGCCCTCACCTCGTCCTTGAACAATTCGCGCAGCGGCTCGACCAGCTGCATGTTCATGCGTTCGGGCAAGCCGCCGACATTGTGATGCGACTTGATGGTCACCGACGGGCCGCCGCTGAAAGAGACGCTTTCGATGACGTCGGGATAGAGGGTGCCTTGTGCCAGGAAATCGGCGCCGCCGAGCTTCTCGGCCTCCTCCTCGAACACTTCGATGAACAGCCGCCCGATGGTCTTGCGCTTCTTCTCGGGGTCCGACTCGCCCTCGAGCGCGCCGATGAAACGGTCCGCAGCGTCGACCAGGATCAGCGGCAGATTGTAATGCTGGCGAAACATCTCCACCACGCCTGATGCCTCGTCCTTGCGCATCAGACCGTGGTCGACAAGGATGCAGGTGAGCTGGTCGCCGATCGCCTCGTGGATCAGCAAGGCCGCGACCGAGGAATCGACGCCGCCCGACAGCGCGCAGATCACCTTGCCCTTGCCGACCTGCTTGCGGATCGTCTCGACCGCGTGCTCGCGGTAGGCGCGCATCGTCCAGTCGCCTTCGATGCCGGCGATGTTGTGGACGAAGTTGCGGAGCAGCCTGGCGCCGTCCGGCGTATGCACCACTTCGGGGTGGAACATGAGGCCGTACATTTTGCGCTCGACATTGCCGAAGATGGCGAAGGGCGAGCCCTCCGATTTTCCGAGCACCTCGAACCCCTTGGGCAGGGAGATAACGCGGTCGCCATGGCTCATCCACACCTGATGGCGCTGGCCGGGCGCCCACAGGCCCTCGAACAGCGGGCTGTCCTTGGCGATCTCGACGAAGGCGCGGCCGAATTCGCGGTGGTCGGAGCTTTCGGCGACGCCGCCCATCTGCACGCACATCGCCATCTGGCCATAGCAGATGCCGAGCACCGGCACGCCGGCATCGAAGACGATCTGCGGCGCGCGCGGGCTGCCGATGTCGCCGGTCGAGGCCGGGCCGCCGGACAGGATCACCGCCCTCGGATTGATGCGCTTGAACGCCGCCTCGGCCGACTGGAAGGGCACGATCTCGGAAAAGACGCCGGCCTCGCGGATGCGGCGGGCGATCAGCTGGGTGAACTGGCTGCCGAAATCGACAATCAGGACGGTGTCGGGATGATTGGCTGTTTTCATGGCGAGCGTTTAGAGAAAGAAACGAGTCGGCGCAATGGGTTGTGAGGTCGCGCTTTCACTTCGATTCCGGTGTGTTGTCCTGAACGCCAGAGGCTTTGTCCAATGCATCAGTTTGCGTTGTATCGAGTGACCGCAAGGCGCCCATCAGCGCCGCGAAACGCTCGTGACCAAGGCGGGCAACATAGCTCCGTTCGATCTGCAGCTTGATGCGGTCGCCATCGCGCAGGGCGTCCAGGCCCTTGCGGGTGTAGCGCACAAGCTTGCCGCGACCGTCTTGCGGATCGGGCAGACGCTGCAACACACCTTCCGTCTCCAGGCCATCGAGTAATTGCTGAATCGCCTGCTTTGAGATCGCCGAGCGCTCGATCAGCGCCGACTGGCGCATGCCGCCGCGCGGGATGTGTCCAAGCAGGCCGGCACGCGCTTCGGTGAACCAGTGATGGCCGGCAGCGCGCATCGCGGCGGCGAACTCGGTCTGCCAGGCGCGGCTCGCCTGCCACAGCCGCCAACCTATGTGATCCGGCAGCGCTTCAGGTTTTTCGTCAAGGTCCTTGACCAAATTCTTCTCGCCCGATACATAGTCAAGCGTCTTGACTACTAGTTCACTCTAAGTGGCGATGCCGGTCAAGACAATCGGCGACTTCAATTCAGGAGGAAATCATGGCAGCACTTCAGAAGGAAACCCTTGCAATGCTCATTCCGGGCATGACCCATGTGTTGGAACGAAACGGCAAGGAGGCTTACGTCTATTTTGAAAGCGAGGGTGCCGCGCACATGCTGCTCGACGATGGCGAGGCGCGAAGCGGGCGCTGGCGGATGCTCGATGACGGTTATGTCGCCGACTGGGACACCGGCGCGACCGGACGCTGGACCCTCGATCACGAGCCCGGGTCAGTCACTTACATCAATCGCGACAACGCCGTTCGCTTCAGGATGATCGGCGTGCTGTTCGGCAACGCTAAGAACCTGCCGCCCCAACAAGCTTGAAGTCGATTGCGCCGGAGGCGATCGCCTGTTCCAGCAGCTGAACCGCCGCGGCCAGCTTCTCGTCGATGACGTGCAGATATTCGGTCCAGTCGCCGACATGTCTGAGATCGGCTGCCCCGTCGGAAATGCCGCGCAGGCCAATAAGCGGCACGTCGAACAGCTGGCAGGCGCGCAGGCAGGCGAAGGTCTCCATATCGACCATGTCGGCGGCGATCGCGTCGTAGGCGGCGCCGGTGACGATTGCCGCCCCGGTCGACAGCGTCGCCTGTCTGACGCCTGGTATCCTGAACGGCAGCGGCACGCTGACAGGCAGGTCGAGGAACGGCGTGGCGCCCTTCTCGAACCCCAGGGGCGAGGCGTCCATGTCGCGGTAGCCAACCGAAACGGCCTGGTAGATTTCCGTCTGCTCCAGCGTCCGGCTGCCCGCCGACCCGAGCGACACGACGAGATCGGGCAGCGCCATCCCGGCATGCAGCCGGGATAGTTCGGCGCTGAGTCCGACGCCGGCCTCGACCGGTCCGACGCCGGTCATCAGCGGCGTGAACAGCCGCTGCAGGTGTGGACCGTATTCGGCCTCGGCCGCCATGACGAAGAGAACGGACTTGCCGGAGATCGGGGTGAGCTCACCAGGTGTCTTGCCGGCCATGATCGTCCATCCTCCCTACCCGCTCCTCAGCCCTCGATTCCGTCGCGGCCGAGCACTGTCATCATCGTTCCGGTCATCGTGGCGATCAGCTTGGCCTCGCCATCGACGGCGAACGCATAGGCCTGACCGTCGGCGACGATGATGGTGCGGCCGGGCTTGGTCACCGAGCCGCGGAACAGAAAACGCTCGCCCCTGCCCGGCGCCAGCAGATTGACCTTGAACTCGATGGTCAGCACGCCGGAATTTTCCGGCATCAACGAGAATGCCGCATAGCCGCAGGCCGAGTCGAGTGCCGTCGAAATGACGCCGGCGTGAAGAAAGCCGTGCTGCTGCGTTAGCGCCGCCGAATAGGGCATTTCGATCTCGATGATGCCGGGCGTCACCAGCGTCAGCTCGGCGCCAATGGTCATCATCGCGTTCTGGCGCGCGAAGGACGTCCTGACGCGGTCCTCATAATCGGGAGCAGGAACGATCTTTGCTGCCATGGCCGTCGCCCTTCGTTTCTCGGCAAATCTTATTGCAAAGGCATTTATCGCAGAGGGGTGGGCGGCAGGCAATCGCAAATGCTGCACTGCAGCATTCGGCTTAGCCCTGTATCGATGGCAACGATTCAGCCGGCCCGCCGCAGCGCGCAGAAGTAAAAGCCGTCGGTGCCGCTCAGCAATGGCGACAGCGAAATGCCGCCCGCAGCGCCAATGCGCATTGCCGCTTCGTGGCCCGCAAAACGGCTGTCCCAAAGCTGGCGGTGATCGAGCGGGACAAAACCGGGATGGCGGCCCCGGAAGGCCGAAACCTGGTCGCCATTCTCCTCGTCGAACACCGAACAGGTGATGTAGACCAGCAGGCCGCCGGGTTTGACGAAGTCCCTGGCGGCATCGAGGATCGTCTCCTGCTCGCCCTTGCGGGCGTCGAGCTGTCTTTGCGTCAGCCGCCATTTAGCATCCGGCCGGCGCCGCCAGGTGCCGCTGCCGGTGCAGGGCGCATCGATCAGGACGATATCCATGTGCTTGCCGAGCGGCGCCAGCTCGGCCGGCCTTGTGACGACCTGCACATTGCGGTTTTCCGAACGGCGGATGCGATCGAAGATCGGCGCCAGCCGTGCCTTCTCGGCATCGTGGGCGAATATCTGGCCGCGATTGTCCATCGCCGCGGACAGCGCCAGCGTCTTGCCGCCGGCGCCGGCGCAGAAGTCGAGCACCTGCATTCCAGGCTCGGCGCCGGCCAGTTCGGCCGCAATCTGCGAACCCTCGTCCTGAACCTCGAACCAGCCTTTCTGGAAGGCCGGTTCGGCCTGCACGTTCGGGTGCCTGCCATCGCCCTCGATCGGCGGGATGCGGATGCCGTGCGGCGCGATCCGGGCAGGCTTGGCGCCCGTCTCCGCCAGTTCCGCCAGCACCTTGCCGCGATCGGCCTTTAGCGTGTTGACCCTGAGGTCGAGCGGCGGGCGCGTCGCCAGCGCGGCACCCTCTTCCACCCAGGCCGTGCCGAACGCCCGTTCGAACAGCGGCATGCACCAGTCGGGGATGTCTGCCCTGACGGCCGGCGGCGCATCGGCAAGCCGGCGACCGCCGAGCGTTTTCAATTCGTCGGCGGTAAGCAGCGGCGGCGCGAACTTGTCGCCCTCGAGCGCCTCGTTCAGCGACTGCGCCGTCTGGCCCCATTCGAGCAGCAGCGCGCCGAAGCTGATGGCGCGCGGTGTGTCTTCGCCCAACAGCCAGCCGGCCGAGCGCTTGCGGCGCAGCGCGTCGTAGACGATGTTGCCGATCGCGGCGCGGTCGCCGCCGCCGGCGAAGCGGTGCGACAGGCCCCAGTCTTTCAGCGCATCGGCCACCGGCCGGTGGCGCCGGCCAATGTCGTCAAGCACTTCAATGGCTGCCGCCAGCCGCCCGCCCAGTCTCATTGTCGTCTTCCATTACTCAGTAAATTAATTCCGGCCCTGCTCTTAGAGCTTTTCGTGCCCTGATTGAAACAGTTCTGTTTCGCCGACGGCGAGACGATCCATGCCGACGGGTGACGAATGTGGATTGGTGCATCGCGAGCCGCGGCCACCAGGCGGGCGCCGGCATGCGGAACGAAACAATTCGATCAGTATATTACATGCTTCTAATGTGCGTGTCCGGCGCTCACAAGCATAGCGGCTTGCGAAACTGCTCTGCTTTGCAAGTTTTCCGGTTGCGAATACTCTTTGCGCGGTGATTCGCGTCGCAGAAAAAGCGGAGCCGCGGGTCGATACGAGGAGAGGGCAATGAAAACTTATCTGGCGGAAGTTCTAGGCACGTTTCTATTGGTGTTCATCGGCACGGCTTCGGTGGTGACGGGCGGCTTCGGCGGCGCGCTGCCGCTCGGCCAGGAAGGTATCGGTCTGGCGTTCGGCATCGGCCTGATAGCGGCCGCTTACGCGATCGGCCCGATTTCGGGCGCGCACCTCAATCCGGCGGTGACGCTCGGTGTGTTCCTCGCCGGGCGGATGCCGGCCAGGGACGTCATTCCCTATTGGATCGCGCAGGTCATCGGCGCCATCATCGCGTCGCTGGCGCTGTGGATCATCGTCTCCGGACAGGTCGGCGGCCACACCGGCGGCTTCGGCGCCAATGGCTGGGACGTGACGAAATGGGGCGTCAGCTCGGCCTTCCTGTGGGAGCTGATCGGCACCTTCACCTTCGTCACGGTGATCCTCGGCGTCACCAACGCCAAGCACACGACGGCCTTCGCCGGCCTGGTCATCGGCCTGACGCTGGCCGGACTGCACTTCGCCATCATTCCGGTGACCGGCACATCGCTCAACCCGGCCCGTTCGATCGGACCGGCGCTGTTTTCGGGAACTGCGGCGATCGGCCAGCTCTGGCTGTTCATCGTCGCGCCGCTGATCGGCGGCGCCATCGCCGGCGTGGTCGCCAAGGCCGGTATCTTCGAGAAAGACTGACTTTTCGAAGGCTTCATGAAAAAGGCGCGGGTCGAGGCCCGCGCCTTTTTCGTTGCGTCGAGAAATTCGTATGCCCGGATCAGGCCGCGAGGTCGAAACGGTCGGCGTTCATCACCTTGGTCCAGGCGGCGACGAAGTCCCTGACGAACTTCCGCCCGGCGTCCGCCGAGCCGTAGACCTCGGCCAGCGCCCGCAATTGCGCGTGCGAGCCGAAGATCAGGTCGGCGCGGGTGCCGGTCCACTTGACTGCCCTGGTCTTGCGGTCGCGCGCTTCGTAGACCTCATCTGAGCCGGCGGCCGGATCCCAGATCGTGTTCATGGAGAGCAGGTTGACGAAGAAATCGTTGGTCAACGTGCCCGGCCTGTCGGTGAACACCCCGTGCTTCGACTGACCGGTGTTGGCGCCGAGCACCCGCAACCCGCCGACGAGCACCGTCATCTCTGGCGCCGTCAAGGTCAGCAGCTGCGCCCGGTCGACCAGCATCGCCTCGACCGACATCGGCGGCTTGCCCCTGACATAATTGCGGAAGCCATCGACTTTCGGCTCGAGCGCGGCGAAGGACTGGACATCGGTCTGTTCCTGCGAGGCGTCCATGCGGCCCGGCGTGAACGGCACCCCCACGTCATGGCCGCCGTCCTTGGCCGCCTTCTCGATCGCGGCGACGCCGCCAAGCACGATCAGGTCGGCAAGCGAGACCTTCTTGCCGCCGGACTGCGAGTTATTGAAGCCCTTCTGGATGCCTTCGAGTGTCTCGAGCACCTTGGCCAGTTGCGCCGGCTGGTTGACCGCCCAATCCTTCTGCGGCGCCAGGCGGATGCGGGCGCCGTTGGCGCCGCCGCGCTTGTCGGAGCCGCGGAAAGTCGAGGCCGAGGCCCAGGCGGTCGAAACCAGTTCTGAGACGGACAGGCCGGAGGCCAGGATCTTCGCCTTCAGCGAGGCGATGTCCTGCTCGCTGACCAGTTCGTGGTCGACTGCCGGTATCGGATCCTGCCAGATCAGCTCTTCCTTCGGCACGAGCGGGCCGAGATAGCGGACGGCCGGACCCATATCGCGATGCGTCAGCTTGAACCAGGCGCGGGCGAAGACATCGGCGAACTGATCGGGATTCTGATGGAAGCGCCGCGAGATCTTCTCGTAGGCCGGGTCGACGCGTAGCGCGAGGTCGGTGGTCAGCATCGCCGGCGCGCGGCGCTTCGAGGGATCGTGCGCGTCCGGCACGGTGCCTGCACCGGCGCCGCCCTTCGGCGTCCACTGATGGGCGCCGGCCGGGCTCTTGGTCAGCTCCCATTCGTAGTTGAACAGATTGTCGAAGAAGTTGTTGCTCCATCTGGTCGGCGTCGTGGTCCAGGTCACCTCGAGGCCCGAGGTGATGGCGTCGCCGGCAATGCCGGTGGCATGCTTGCTCGACCAGCCGAGGCCCTGCGCCTCGATGCCGGCGCCTTCCGGCTCCGGGCCGACGAGCGATGCATCGCCGGCGCCATGGGTCTTGCCGAAGGTATGGCCGCCGGCGATGAGCGCCACGGTTTCCTCATCGTTCATGGCCATGCGAGCGAAGGTCTCGCGGATGTCGCGCGCCGCGGCCAATGGATCGGGCGTGCCGTTCGGGCCTTCCGGGTTGACGTAGATCAGCCCCATCTGCACGGCGCCGAGATGGCCCTGAAGTTCGCGGTCGCCGGAATAGCGCTCGTCGGCGAGCCACTTGGTTTCCGATCCCCAGTCGACGTCCTGCTCCGGCTCCCAGACATCGGCGCGACCGCCGGCGAAGCCGAAGGTCTTGAAGCCCATCGATTCCAGCGCGACGTTGCCGGTGAGGATCAACAGGTCGGCCCAGGAGATCTTCCTGCCGTATTTCTGCTTGACCGGCCACAGCAGCCGGCGCGCCTTGTCGAGATTGGCGTTGTCTGGCCAGCTGTTGAGCGGCGCGAAACGCTGCTGGCCGGCGCCGGCGCCGCCACGGCCGTCGCCGATGCGATAGGTACCGGCGCTGTGCCAGGCCATGCGGATGAAGAGCGGGCCGTAATGGCCGAAATCGGCCGGCCACCAATCCTGCGAATCGGTCATCACCTGGTGCAGATCCCTGATCACCGCATCGAGATCGAGACTCTTGAATTCCTTGGCGTAGTCGAAGTCCTCGTCCATCGGGTCCGACAGGCTGGACTGCTGATGGAGGACGCCAAGGTCAAGCTGGTTCGGCCACCAGTCACGGTTGCTCCTCCTGGCCGATCCATGTGGGACCGGGCATTTGCCGGCGCTGTTGTCGTCGGTTTTCGCGTCCATCTTTGCCTCCGATTTGTTGATTTTTCGGGATTTTGTTGATTTTCCGGGCAGGGCCGGCGGCCGCGCCATCCTGGAATGGTTCCAGACTAGCCCGCCCAGCCGATAAAGACAAATTGCCTTTGCTGTTTATTCTGATAGGTTTTCCTTATGATCGGTTTGACCGTCCGGCAGATGCATTATTTCGAAGCGCTGGCGCAGACGCTGCATTTCGGCCGTGCCGCAAAACTCGCCGGCGTCAGCCAGCCGGCGCTGTCTTCGCAGATCGCCGAGATGGAGCTGCGGCTGAATTGCCGTCTGTTCGAGCGCGGCGGCAAGGTGGTGCGGATGACCGACGAGGCCGTGGTCCTGCTGCCGCGCATCGAGCGCATTCTTGCAGACGTCCGCGACGTCGAGGCGACGGCCCGGCGCGGCCGCCCGGCGCTGGAAGGCCGCTTCCGGCTCGGCATCATCCCGACGGTGGCGCCCTATCTCTTGCCGCATGTGCTGCCGGAGCTGAAACAGCATTTCCCGGCCTTGCAGCTGGAACTGCGCGAAGCCGTGACCGCCTCGCTGGTCGACGACACCAGTTCGGGAAAGCTCGACGCCTTCGTCGCGGCGCTGCCTCTCGATTACCCAGGCCTGGTTACCGAGGAACTTTTCTCCGACCGGTTCTTCCTGGCCGTGCCGGCCGGCGATCCCGCCTTCGCCTCGCCGCCGGTGCCGCCGGAGAGCCCGGCGCTCGAGCGGCTTATGCTGCTGGAGGAAGGCCACTGCCTGCGCGAACAGGCGCTCGCCGTCTGCGGCAGCGTTCGGCCGGTGGCGATGGCAAGCTATGGCGCGACCAGCCTGACGACGCTGCTGCAGATGGTGGCGCATGGGCTCGGCGTCACGCTCATCCCCGAGATGGCGGCGGGGCCAGCCAGCACTATCCCCGATTTGAAGATCGTGCCGTTCCAGGAGCCGATGCCGCAGCGCACGATCTGCCTGGCATGGCGGCGCAACAAGGTTCGGCACGACGAATGCGTCGAACTGGCCAAGATCATTCGCGGGCTGGACGCGGCGGTGCTGGCGGCGTGAGCGGCCGAGGTTGGTCAAGGATCCGGTTTTAGCCCCGAAGCCAACCCGCAAGAAAGGAACGGCTTTAATCCTTTTCCCAGGCTGCGAGCAACGGGCCGTTGCTTCCATAGACAGGGTCCTTGCGCGGATGGCCGACCCTGGGGATCGTGACGACTGCCTTGGCATGGTCGGCGGTGGTCGTACACAGGTCATAGGTGCCGGATGGAGGATAGGCGCCGACAACCAGAAAATCGTCGGATGCGGAAATGCGTTGGTGCCCGGTGCCGGCCGGAAGCACCGCGACGTCGCCGGCCTTCAGCGACAGGATTCGTCCCTTGTTGCCGCCAAAGCGGACCTTCGCCGTGCCGCGCGCAACGCCCAGCACCTCGTGTATCCGCGAATGGTAGTGGACGTAATCGTAAATGCCGTTGCGCCAGCTATCGCCCCAGCCATTTGCTTCGAAAAGCGCCTCCATGACGGCCGCCGGATCGAAGTCCTCGGGCAGCGTCACGGCGCCGCGATAGACGACAAGCGGCCAGAACGGATGGTTGGGCACCAGGCCATCATCCCTAAACCGAAACGCATTCGCTTTGCGCGGCCTCAGGAGGTCGGCGACCTCTCGCCTGTCCGGTCTAGCGATACCGGTGACCTGCTCGACAGCTTTCTTCGTGGTTTGCAGAATGCTCATGGCTTGGCCTTGGGTTGGTGGGGAGCTTCATGCCGGTTTAACCGGCTGCATGGCGGATCGGTTCCGCTGAGGTCGGAGATCTGCGATCCATGCGGTCGGCATTTGACGTCCGGGCACATCGAAGCCGCCCAAGTTTCAAGCCTTGACCACCGCAAGCATGTGAAGATCCAATCGGTCCCGCCGCTGTGTCGTCCCATGGCACGGATGAGACGATACACTGTTTACCACAGCGCTCGCGACAGCTCGCGAAACGGGCGACCCGCAGAGGCTTTTTTCGTGTTATGATGCACCTGCAACGCGCGTAATCTCGACCTCGGCAATATGGCAAAGGTCGAAAGCAATTTTTGCCCTGGCGTCCCCCAGCACGGACTCAACCCCGATGACTGGGTGTGCTTATCCGGGGCGAGGAGGTTGTCCATGTCCGCGAGTAATGTCGAACGCCCGCTGCAGCCGGGCGACCGGGCGCCGAATATTATTCTCGATGCGATCTCCCGCGAAGGCAAAATCGCGCTCACTGATTTTCGAGGTCGTAGCCCATTGTTGATCGGCTTGTTTCGAGGCCTGCACTGTGCGTTCTGCCGGCGCAATGTCGCGGCAATGGCGCAACTCAAGCCGGCTCTGGCTGAGAAAGGCGTCGAATGCCTGGCGGTCGTCAATACGCCGGTAGAGCGGGCACGGCTCTATTTCCGTTACCATCCGACACCCGATCTTCTCGCCGCGTCCGACCCGGAGCGGGCCTCGCACCGTGCCTTCGGCTTGCGCGAGATCGGGATGGACAAGGTCATGGGGATCCGTATCGATCTCCCGGGTGAGTTGCCCGAGCCTATGGACCCCATCGCAATAAACGAGTTGCTCAACAAGAAGGAGGGGTATGAGATTACGGAAGCCGATCAGCAGATGATGGCTTCCGCTAAGGAGCTGCTGGTTGGTCAGTTTCTCATCGACCGAGGGGGCATTGTACGCTGGAGCTTCACTGAAGTTTTGGAGGCTGGCCTCAATACCCCCAAGGCGCCGAATCCGGAGGAATTGATGTCAGCGGCTTCCCAAGTTGCACATTAATGGGCTGCGGAAATAGGCGGCTGACAACTCGCTCGACGACCGCGCCCTTCCCGCTCACTACCGGGGAAAGGCCGTTCTGGGTCAAAACCTGAAGATCGTGGATAACCGCTTCGCGCCCGATCTCGGCCGTAGAGATCAGCTTCTCCGCGTCCTGAAAGCAGACATCGCAAGCGAGGACTCCGGAGGTCGCGGTTGCGCCCTCAAGCCCCGCCCGGTCGACCAGATAGAAGATCGCATTGGCCTCGCCGCCCGGCATCGTCTCACTGAGCTGGATGCGGCTGTTAGGCTGGATCAGACCGAGCAGGGTCTCCGCCGCACCTCGACGCCGAGGTCGCGCAGATCGTGGCCGTTGCCGCGCCGCGCCGATTTTCTGGAGTGATAAGCCGCGCCCGACGCGGCGAATTCGTAACCCTACTCGGCGGCCGTCTCCGATGGCGCCTCTGCCGGCCCCGAAGGCTCTGCCTCGGCACGGGGCTTGCGCCGTGAAAACAGCGACCTGAGCGTGACGTAGAACACCGGCGTCAGGAACAGGCCGACGAAAGTGACGCCGAGCATGCCGGAGAATACCGCGGTGCCGAGCGACTGGCGCATTTCTGCGCCCGGGCCCGTTGCGATCATCAGCGGCACGACGCCGAGGATGAACGAGAAGGCGGTCATCAGGATCGGCCGCAGCCTGAGCCGGCAGGCTTCGACGGCAGCCTCGGCAGCCGACAGCCCGCGTTCCTGCGCCTGCCGCGCGAATTCGACGATCAGGATCGCGTTCTTGGCGGCAAGCCCGATCAGCACGATGAGGCCGATCTGCACGAGGATGTTGTTGTCCAGCCCTCGGAACGACACGCCGAGCAACGCCGCGAGCAGGCCGAGCGGCACCACCAGCACAATGGCGAACGGCAGCACCCAGCTTTCATATTGCGCCGCCAGCGCCAGGAACACGAACAACACCGACAGTCCGAAGATATAGACAGCGGCATTGCCGGTGTTGCGCTCCTGATAGGCGAGCTCGGTCCATTCATAGGAGGTACCGGCCGGCAGCGTCTTTGCCGTGATCCCTTCCATCAATGCCAGCGCGTCGCCCGTGGAAACGCCGGGCGCGGCGTTGCCCTGCAGCGGCACCGAAACGTACATGTTGTAGCGCTGGACCAGCGCCGGGCCGGTGACGTCGCGGATCTCGACCAACGTGCCGAGCGGAACCAGCGCGCCGGTCGCCGAGCGCACCTTCAGTTTCAAGATGTCGGCGCGATCGAGACGGAACGCCTGGTCGGCCTGCGCCCGCACCTGGTAGACGCGCCCGAAAGCGTTGAAGTCGTTGACGTAGGCGGTACCCAGATTGATCGACAGCGCCTCGAAGATGTTGGGGATCGGCACGTTCAGGATGCGCGCCTTGTCGCGATCGATCGCCAGGAAGAATTGCGGGCTCGACGCGGAGAACGTGGTGAACACACCCGTCAGCCCCGGCGTCTTGTTGGCCTTGCCGGCGATTTCGTTGGCAAGCGCCAGGATCTGCCGCATGTCGGCGCTGTTGCGCTCCTGGATTTGCAGCTTGAAGCCGCCGGCATTGCCGACGCCGCGGATCGGCGGCGGCGGCAGTGCGATAATGAAGGCTTCCTTGATGCTTTGCAGGCTGCCGAACAGATTGCCGATGACCTGGGTCGCCGACTGGCCGGCTTTCAGTCGCTCGTCAAACGGCTTGAACCTGGCGAAGATCACGCCCGCGTTGCTGGCGTTGGTGAAGGTCGCGCCGGAGAAGCCGGCGAAGGCGACTGCGTAGTCGACGCCTGGCGTTTTCTGGATGATCTGCGACGCCTGCTGGATGACCGCATCGGTCCTCGACAGCGAAGCGCCGTCCGGCAACTGGATGACGACGATCGCATAGCCCTGGTCAAGCGACGGAATGAAACCGCGCGGCACCGACTGCACCATGTAGACCGTGGCGTAGATGAGGGCCGCGAAAACGGCCAGCATGGCGGCGATCGTTATCCACGAGCCGACCAGCACGCGGATGATGCTCGAATACCAATGGGCGACCCTGTCGAAGCCGTGATTGAAGCCGTCGGCGAGCGCCCGTCCGAACCGCGCCAGGAAAAAGCGCGGCGGCGCCGCCGCGGCGTGATGCGGCTTGAACAGCAGTGCGGCCAGCGCCGGCGAAAGCGTCAGCGAATTGAATGCCGAGATCGCCGTCGACACCGCGATGGTGATCGCAAACTGCAGATAGAACTGCCCAGAAATGCCGGGGATGAAGGCTGTCGGTACGAACACGGCTATCAGCACCAGCGAGATCGCGATGACGGCCGTTCCGACTTCGTCCATGGTCAGGTGCGACGCCGGATTGGGCGCCAGCCCTCTGGCGATATTGCGCTCGACGTTTTCGACCACGACGATCGCATCGTCGACGACGATGCCGATCGCCAGAACGAGGCCGAACAGCGTCAGCATGTTGAGCGAGAAGCCGGCGGCGTAAAGCACCGCCAGCGTGCCGATCAGCGACACGGGGATCGCCACGATCGGCACGATCGCCATGCGCCACGATTGCAGGAAGACGATGATGACGATGATGACCAGCAGCATCGCCTCGAGAATCGTCTTGTAGACCTCCTGGATCGACTCGGCGACGAACTCGGTCGGATTGTAGACGATGTCGTAGCTCAACCCCTTCGGGAAGTCGCGGGAAAGCTCCTTCATCTTGTCCTGGATCTCCGCGGCTGCGGCGAGCGCATTGGTGCCCGGCCGCTGGAAGATGGCGAGCGCCACCGCCGGTTTGCCATTGAGATAGGAGTTGGTGACGTAATCCTTGGCGCCGAGCTCGATGCGCGCCACGTCCTGCAGCGAGATCAGGCGGCCGTCGTCGGTCGATTTGACGATCACGTATCGGAAGTCGCGTGCGTCGTTGAAGCGGCCTTGCGTGGTGACCGTGTACTGGAACGCCGTGCCGGTGCTGGTCGGCGGCGCGCCGATCGAGCCGCCCGACACCTGGACGTTCTGGTCGCGCAGCGCCTGCACCACATCGCCCGAGGTCATCCCCAGGGCGGACAGTTTTTCCGGATCGAGCCAGATGCGCAGCGAATATTCGCGTTCGCCGAAGATGATGAGGTCGCCGACGCCGTCTAGTCTGAGCAGTATGTCGCGCACCCGCGAGCGGGCGTAGTTCGAGACGTAGAGCTGGTCGTAGGTATTGTCGGGCGACAGCATGTGCACGACCATCATCAGGTCGGGCGAGCTCTTGGTGGTGGTGATGCCGAGGCGGCGGACTTCTTCGGGCAGGCGCGGCTCGGCGACCGACACGCGGTTCTGCACCAGCACCTGAGCCTGGTCGAGATCGGTGCCCAGCTTGAAGGTGATGGTCAGCGCCATCGCCCCGTCGCCCGACGAATAGGACGACATGTAGAGCATGCCCTCGACGCCGTTGATCTCCTGCTCGATCGGCGTTGCCAACGTCGCTGCGACCGTCTCGGCGTCGGCGCCCGGATACTGCGCGCGAACGACGATGGTCGGCGGCGCGATCTCGGGATATTGCGCGACCGGCAGCTGGGTATAAGCAATCCCGCCGAGGATCAGCAGGACGATCGAAACGACCGATGCGAAGATCGGACGGTCGACGAAGAAATGTGCGAACCTCATTGCTGCAACTCGGCGGTCTCGGCCTTGGGCGGCAACGTCACCATCTCGACCTTCACCTTGGTGCCGGGCCTGGCGTGCATCAGCCCTTTGACGATGATTGTCTCGTCGCCGGTCAGGCCCTGGCGGATGACCCGGTAGCCGTCGAGAAGCGGGCCGGTGCGCACGGGCTTCGCCGACACCATCCCGGCCTCATCCACCAGGAACACGATGCGGCGATCCTGATCGGCGCCGATCGCCTCATCGGGCACCAGCACGCCGCTATGCGGCAGCGACCCCGGCACGTTGATGCGCCCGAACATGCCTGGCTGGAGAATGCCATCGGCGTTGGGAAACCTTGCACGCACCCGCATGGTGCCGGTCGCGTTGTCGATCCGGTTCTCGGCAAAATCGAGCTTGCCTTTGAATACCGCCTCCGCGCGGTCGGCGACGCGAACCACCACCTCGAGCCCGCCGGCGCCTTCCTGCATGCTGCCGCCGCGCTCCTTCGCGTCGCGGGCATAGCTGAAATACAGGCGCTCATCGACGTCGAAATAGAAGTCGATCGGATCGCGCGTAACGATGGTCGTCAGCAAGGTGGAATCCGGCTGCACGAGGTTGCCGACCGACACCAGCCGGCGGTCGATGCGGCCGGACAAGGGCGCCTTGATCTCGGTGAATTCCATGTTCAGGCTGGCCGTCGTCAGCGCAGCCGTCGCGCCCTGCATCTGCGCCTGCGCCGAAAGGTATTCCCGCCGGCGGTCGTCGACCGTCGCGGTTGAGATATTGCCGGTCTTGGCGAGTTCGTCGGCGCGATCCAGCTGCATCTTGGAGAATTCGAGCAGACTCTTGGCGACGTCCACTTGCGACTTGGCGGCATCATAAGCCGCCTGGTACGGACGCTCGTCGATGGTGAAGAGCAGGTCGCCCTTGTTGACCAGTGCGCCGTCCTGGAAGCTGACCTTGTCCAGATAGCCGCTGACGCGCGAACGGATGGCGACCTGGTCGACGGCTTCGAAGCGCCCGACGAACTCGTCGTCTTCGACGATTTCACGGACCACCGGCTTGGCCGCTGTCACCACGGGTAGCTGCTGGTCCTGCGCAAACGCAGTGCTGCTGAAAGCCATGCCGAGCAGGAATGCCGCCGACACCGCGGCGCGGGGAAGCCAGCCGGCCGATCGACAGGGTCTCCCGCCCGCGTCGCGATGCAATTGCCCATTCTCTGGGGTGTCCATTTGCGTCCTCGCTCGCTGGACCCGGAGGTCGGTTGATCCGCTTCTACGCTCAGGCTTTTCGTCGAGATCAGAGCACTGCAGTGTTGTGCATGGCAACATGATCATTTTCCATGTGGGCTGAAATGTCCACCCTGTGGCTGCCCCGCCACTGGCAACGCAGATCCACCTGGCGGTCCGGGACGCCATTGAGACGGGACGGCTAGACCCGGGAGCAGACCTTGGTCCCGTCGGGGTGAACGTCCGCAATCCTTCTTCAAACGTTAAAGCCGCCATTCCGCTATCGGCCCCGAGGCTGCCGGTCTGCAACGCGCCCCAAGGTCGGCCGTTAAAGTTAGTTGTGCCACCGCCTTACAGCGGACAACACCGGCGACCGCGCTTGAGGGCGTAATTGCGCCAGGAGCGGTCATTCGATGTTCTGCCGTTGAACGGCTTCATTCGCCAGTTTAGCGGAAATTGGGCGACAGCATGGTTGCCTGAACAGGGAAGTTCGAAACGCTCTTGGTCCGCGAATCCCGCTGATTGCACGCTGCGATGCGATATTCTGCAAGATAGCCACCCAACCAACGCCGATACCGCATTGCTCTCGACAAGAGCACTCCTGCCGCAGACCACCTAGCTGGCAGACACTTGGCTGATCCCGGCATCGACCCAGGCACGCGTCTGCTCAAGCACTTCATCCGAGAGCGCGGGATCGTCGATCGCCCGGGCGAGGATTACTGCCCCCACCATCGCTGCCCAGCTTCCGATCGCCTCGCGGCGTCTGTCTGCCGGATCCAACTCCGGGAGCGCCTTGCCGATACGGTCGATCTGCGATCGTAGGCCTTCCGTCATGGCCGAGCGTGCAGCCGGGGTCTGATGGCGGATGGCTGCGGCGAGGCCCGCCGTCGGGCAACCGCCGGCGCAGTTGTCGCGATGCCGGGGCGAAAGATAGGAACCTACATAAGCGCGAAGATCGCCCCCTCCGCCTGAGTCCGCGGCGAGGACGTGGGCAAGGGTCTGCGCGATCAGGTCGTCCTTCGAACTGAAATGACCATAGAAGCCGCCATGGGTGAGCCCGGCGGCCTTCATCACTTCCGCCACGCTGACCGCGTCGAACCCCTTCTCGCGAAACAGCCGGCTGGCCGCATCCAATATCCGGTGACGGTTCTCCGCCATCTGCTCTCGACTGACCTTCATTTCAAAATTCTCCGTCGGCCCCGTTGACATTTACATGATGCCCATCATATTTAGCCGCAATCATGATGATAGTCATGAATATAGGTTCCATCAGAGAAAAGAGCAATGCCATGACAACCATTCCATCAGTCCTCATCACCGGCGCCTCCACGGGCATCGGAGCTTCCTATGCCGAACGGTTCGCCCGCCGCGGACACGACCTCGTGCTGGTTACCCGTGACGTGGCACGAATGGAGGCACTGGGAGCCCGGCTCCGTCAGGAAACTGGCGTTGCGATCGACATCATCCAGGCTGATCTTACGCAGCCTGCCGAGCTTGCAACGGTAGAGACGAGGCTGCGCGATGACGCCCGCATCGGGATTCTAGTCAACAATGCCGGAACAGCCATCGGCGGAAGCTTCATCGAGCAGAGTACCGATGACGTCGCACGGCTGGTTGCGCTCAACACGACCGCACTTCTGCGGCTTGCCAGCGCCATGGCCCCGCGTCTTGCGAAAGCTGGCGAAGGGTCGATCGTCAACATCGGCTCCGTGGTCGGCCTGGCGCCGGAGTTCGGCATGACGGTCTACGGCGCAACCAAAGCCTTCGTGCTGTTTCTGTCGCAGGGGCTCAGCCTCGAGCTCGCGCCGAAGGGTGTCTACGTCCAGGCCGTGCTGCCCGCCACGACGCGTACGGAGATCTGGGACCACGTCGGCGCCGACATCAACACGCTTTCCAACGTGATGGAGGTGGACGATCTGGTTGATGCGGCGCTGGTCGGCTTCGACCGCCGCGAACCGGTGACCATCCCGCCGCTTCCCGATGCCGGGCAGTGGGACGCGCTTCAGGCCGCGCGCCAGGCCATGCTTCCGAACTATCGGAACGAACATCCCGCCGAGCGGTACCGCAAGGTCGCCTGAGCACCAACGAATCCATTTGATAACGACCTCGTCGCGGCGGGGACAAACAAGGTGACCTATGACCAACAAAGCACTTTTTGAGCCTTATTCTCTCGGCTCGCTGACGCTCTCCAATCGTATCGTCATGGCGCCCCTCACGCGCAATCGCGCTGGCCCGGGCTTCGTTCCGGGCGATCTTGCCGCCGAGTATTACGGCCAGCGGGCCTCCGCCGGCCTGCTGATCTCCGAGGCCACGCAGATCTCGCGGCAGGGACAAGGTTACCAGGACACGCCCGGCATCTATTCTCAGGCTCAGATCGACGGCTGGCGAAAGGTCACGACCGCGGTACACGCCAAGGACGGGCGGATTTTCCTGCAGCTCTGGCACGTCGGCCGCGTCTCGCACGTCGATCTGCAGGAGAACGGCGCCGCGCCCGTCGCGCCCTCGGCAATCCGGGCCGCGACGAAGACGTTCGTGAACAACGGCTTTGTCGAGGTTTCGGCGCCCCGCGCGCTGGCGCTCGACGAGCTTGCGGGGATCGTCAACGATTTCCGGCAAGCAGCCGCGAACGCCATTGAGGCCGGCTTCGATGGCGTCGAGATTCATGGCGCCAACGGCTATCTGCTGGACCAGTTCGCCAAGGACGGTGCCAATGTCCGCACGGATGCTTATGGCGGATCGGTCGAGAACCGCGCCCGGCTGATGCTGGAGGTTGCGACTGCGGTGGTCGAGGAGATCGGCGCAGAGCGCACCGGCATCCGGATTTCGCCCGTCTCGCCCGCCAACGGCGTCTCGAGCAGCGCCCCCCAGGCGCAGTTCGACTATATCGTCGATCAACTCGATGCTTTGGGCATCGTCTATATCCATGTCGTCGAGGGCGCCACGGGCGGATCGCGCGATGTCGCGCCGTTCGACTTCGGATCGCTCCGCCGGCGCTTCAACAATACCTATATCGCCAATAACGGCTACGACCTCGAACTCGCGGCGTCGCGGCTCGCCGAGGGCAAGGCGGATCTGTTCGCCTTCGGGCGCCCGTTCATCGCCAATCCCGACCTTGTGGAACGGCTGAAGACGCGCACGCCGCTGACGGAGTTCAACTCGGCGACGCTCTATGGCGGCGGCTCCGCTGGCTATACCGACTATCCCGCGATCGCCGCCTCAAGCGCCCATGAGCTATCGGAGGGCGGCGCCTGCGAGGCAGCCATCCCACGTGACAGCAGCGCCTCAGGGCATCTCTCTGGCGCTCCGCTCGAACTGGTGTCCAAACCCAGGGATTCAGGAGGGCCATGGAGGGCTATAGCATAGACGTTAGCTGCTCTGGTCCGCCCAGGACCAGCCAGGCGAGATTCGTAGCACGTCGTACGCTCGCTTTACAGGCGCAAGCGGACCCATTCACCGTGATTTCGACTGTCGTGAATGGGTCAGATCGCGTCGATGCATGGGGGCGCCTGAACGTGCGCTTCTCACATTCCAAGCCTCCAAGCCGCAAGTCCGCTTCCGGCCCGATCGAGACGTTCAAAGCCTCGATACTAAGCGTCCGCCCATGGCGCAAAGGAGACAAATTGGCGCCCACCCCTCAAGCCGTCTTTGCTGTCACCACTCTCAATTCTCGACCATCGCCTCATCCGGAACTTCTGCGGCTTGCCTACTTCGCAACTCGGTGCGGAAACGGATGACCGCTCGTTCGAAAACCGGTCGATAGTGGTTTCCTGGCCCATCCGCCCCACCCCCTCACGGCACAAATATCAAAAACACCCAAGTAAAAAACACCACCAGATGGACCAAGCCAGTCAAGAACGTCGTCCGTTCCGTGCTGAAACTCACATTGCAGATGAAAAGCGCCAGGACCAAAAGCACCGTGTCGGTCGCCGGCAGCCCCAGGGTCAGGCCTCTTCCGGTCAGCAGGCTGGCGGCGGCTATGCCCGGTATTGTCAGGCCGATTGTGGCACAGGCCGAACCCATGGCGACGTTCAGGCCGCGTTGCAGCTCGTTGCTGAGTGCGGCGCGAACCGCCGAAATGGCCTCCGGCATCAGGACCAAGCCCGCGATCATCGCGCCGACAATGGCGTCGGCCTGCGGCACCTGGTAGGCGACGAGCGCATCCTCGACGCTGGCGGCGACCTGTTCGGCCAGCATGACGATGCCGATCAGCCCGATCAGCAGGAGAACAGCGCCGGCGGTGACGCTTTCGTGGGCGTCGGTTCGCGTTGCGGCGCCGTGCGCTTGTGCGTCGATAAAATCGTCGCGGTGGCGGACGGTCTGCGCGAACAGAAAACCTGCATACAGCAGCACTGAAAGCACGCTGACGAAGCCAAGCTGAGCCGCCGAGAACGTGCCGGGATCGGTGGTTCGCGTGTAGGTCGGCAGAATGAGCGTCGTGACGGTCAGCGCGACCAGAACCGCCAGATAGGCGCTGGTGCCTTGGCGGACGATCGCCTGCTTGCGATGGCGCCAGCCGCCAAAGGTGAGACACATGCCGACGACGCCGGTGGAGGTGATCATCACCGTCGAGAACACGGATTCGCGTGCAAGCGTCGGGTTGTTGGCCCCATGCAGCATGATGGAAACGATGATCGACACTTCGATTGCCGTCACCGCGATGGTCAGCACCAACGTGCCGTACGGCTCGCCCACCCGCCTGGCCACCGCCTCGGCGTGGTCGAGCACCACGAAAATGGTGATGAACATGATCGCGCTCGACAGCGCGCCGATGAATATCCTGGTGCCCAGCGACCCTTCGTCCACCGACACCCCGCTGGCCCTGACCGCGACAGCCATCGCCAGCGCGGCCAACGGCATGCCATAGGAAACCGCCGATCTTGCGAAACCGCTCATTGTCATTCTTTTGCGTTCCAACCCGCAGGAAGCTCGCGCGCTAGCCGGGCGTGTTGGCCTTGACGACCTTCTTGCATTCGGGCGTCAGCTCGCTCATGTGACCGGCCAGGCATTTGACGACGCGGCCACCGCCCGGCAACACGCCCTTGCACAATCTTTGGTAATCCGCTTGGCAGGCCTCACGCTCGGCCGCCGTCTGCGCCAGCACCGCGGTGGCTGCCAGCTGAGTTGCCAGGAAAAGCACGCCTAACCCAATCCGCATGGAACACCCCTCAAATATGTTGCCCAAACAACGCCTCCGTCACGCGTAGATACAAACGGAAGCCTTTTCACGCCGTCTTCTGCGTCACCAATCCCAGCTCGTCGACCATCGCCTGGCGCATCAGGAATTTCTGCGGCTTGCCGGTCACGGTCATCGGCAATTCGGTGCGGAAGCGGATGTAGCGCGGGATCTTGAAATGGGCGATCTGGCCGGCGCAGAAGGCCTTGATCTCCTGCTCGGTGGTGATCTGGCCGGGCTTCAGCACGATCCAGGCGCACAGCTCCTCACCGTATTTCGGGTCGGGAATGCCGAACACCTGCACCTCCTTGACCTTGGGGTGGCGATAGAGGAACTCCTCGACCTCGCGCGGATAGACGTTCTCGCCGCCGCGGATGACCATGTCCTTGACCCGGCCGACGATGTTGCAATAGCCCTCGGCATCGATGGTGGCGAGGTCGCCGGTGTGCATCCAGCCGTCGGCGTCGATGGCCTCGCGGGTCTTCTGCTCATCGTCCCAATAGCCCTTCATCACGGAATAACCGCGCGTGCAGAGCTCGCCCGGCGCGCCGACGGCGACGGTGGCACCTTCGGCGTCGATGGCCTTGACCTCGACATGCGGATGGACGCGGCCGACGGTCGAGACGCGCTTTTCCAGAGGGTCGTCGACGCTGCTCTGGAACGAGACCGGGCTGGTCTCGGTCATGCCGTAGGCGATGGTCACCTCTGCCATGTGCATCAGCGACACCACCTTCTTCATCACCTCGATCGGGCATGGCGAGCCGGCCATGATGCCGGTGCGCAGGCTGGTGAGATCGAAGGAGGCGAACTCCGGATGGTCGAGCAGGCCGACGAACATGGTCGGCACGCCGTAGAGCGCGGTGCAGCGTTCCGTTGCCACCGCCTTCAGGGTGGCGCCCGCATCGAACCCCTCGCTCGGGAAAACCATGGTCGCGCCCTTGGTGACGCAGCCCATCGTGCCCATCGACATGCCGAAGCAATGATAGAGCGGCACCGGGATGCACAGCAGGTCGTCGACGGTGAGCCGGATCGCCGAAGTGACGAAATTGCCGTTGTTGACGATGTTGTTGTGGGTCAGCGTCGCGCCCTTGGGTGCGCCAGTCGTGCCGCTGGTGAACTGGATGTTGATGGCGTCGTCCGGTTTCAGCCCCGCTGAAATCCGGTCGAGCTTGTCATGCTCGTCGCGGCCAGCCATCGCCAGCACGTCGGCGAAATTGAACATGCCCGCAGAATTCTCCTCGTCCATGCGGATGACGGTCTTCAGCGCCGGCAGCTTGTTGGCCTCGAGCTTGCCCGGCGCAGCGTTGGCGATCTCCGGCGCCAGCGTCGCGATCATGCCGAGATAGTCGGAGCTCTTGAATGTGGCGGCGGTGACCAGCGCCTTGCAGCCGACCTTGTTCAAGGCATACTCCAGTTCGACCAGCCGGTAGGCCGGGTTGATGTTGACCAGGACCAGGCCGATGCGGGCGGTGGCAAATTGCGTCACCAGCCATTCCCAGCGGTTCGGCGACCAGATGCCGACGCGGTCGCCTTTCTCGAGGCCGAGCGCCAGGAAACCGGCGGCGAGCGCATCGACAGTCTCGGACAGCTCTTCCCAGGTGAAGCGCTTGTCCTGCTCGACGAAGACGGCGGCATCGAGCGTGCCGTATTTGCCGACCGTATCGGCAAACAGCGCCGGGATGGTCAGGTTGAGCAGCGGCACGCTGCGCTCGCCCGAGACATGCGCCGTGCCGTCGACCGGCGCAACGAACGAGCCGCCATCGCGCTTGGAGCGCAGGCTGGTGGCATTCTTCAACTCGTCGAGATTGATCGGCATCGCCGTGTCCTCCGCAGACCAGCCGAGCCTATCAGCCCGGCGGGGTGGTGGAAATCCCGTCCATGGTGGGGCTGGGTGGGAACTCGCCTGTAAGGGCCGAAAATAAAAAACCCGCCTCGGCGGGCGGGTCTTCGGGGCCAATTGGCACCGTAGCGAGATTAATAGCATAGCTGCCGGCACAAAGCAAGAACAAAATTGCTGTACGTCAAGAAAATCGCGTCAGGTCGGTGCCAGCGGCCAAGCTGCCAATCTCCCTCCTTGAGGGGGAGATGGCCGGCAGGCCAGAGGGGGTCGTCTCGCGTGGAGCACCTGCCTGTTCTGTCCGTTAGGAGAGTCGCGTCAAGACGTACCGACCCCCTCTGTCGCCTTCGGCGACATCTCCCCCTCAAGGGGGGAGATTGGCGACGTCAGCCTGAATTCACCGATGCCATCCTGGCCGCAATATCGCGCAAAGTCGCCTCGTCGGCCGCCGAACGCATCTTCCTCGACGCGACGAGGCAGGCCTGCGAGCGCAGGATGACGCCGTCGGCCAGCACCTTGAGATGGTTGGCGCGCAGCGTCGAACCTGAGGTGGTGATGTCGACGACGATATCGGCCAATCCGGCCGCCGGCGCACCCTCGGTGGCGCCGAGGCTTTCGACGATGCGGTAGACCTGGATGCCGTGCTTTTGCGAAAAGAACTGCTGGGTCAGGCGCCAGTATTTGGTGGCGATCCTGAGCCGGCGGCCGTGGCGCTGGCGGAAATCGGCGGCGACGTCGTCGAGGTCGGCCATCGTGTCGACATCGAGCCAGATGTCGGGCACGGCGACGACGACATCGGCATTGCCGAAACCGAGGCGGGCGATGATTTCGGCGCGCGCCTCGCAATCGGCAAGGTTTTCGCGCAAAAGGTCCTCGCCGGTGATGCCGAGATCGACCGACCCCTGGCCGATCTCGCCTGATATCTCCGAGGCGGACAGGAACGCTATCTCGACGCCGTCAAGGCCGTCGATGCGGGCGCGATATTTGCGCTCGTCGCCGGGCAGGCTGACGGCAAGCCCGGCCTTGGCCAGCACCTGCAGCGCCTGCTCCTTGAGCCGGCCTTTCGACGGGATCGCCAGCGTGATCATGGCGCCGTCTCCCGCAGCGCCTCGATGCGGTCGAGCCAGACGGAAAAACCGACGCCAGGGATCGGCGTTTTGGCGCCGAGCAGCGTCAGCAGCCGGTCGTAGCGGCCACCACCGGCGAGCGGCCGGTCGCCATCCTGCGCCGCGATCTCGAAGACCAGGCCGGTGTAGTAATCGAGCGGCCGGCCGAAGGCGGCGTCGTAGCTGATTTCAGACATCGGCAGGCCGAGGCTTGCGATGGCCGCGGCGCGGGCTGCGAAATTCTCCAGCGCAGCCCCCAGTGAAAGCCCGGCATCGGCTGCAAAACGTTCGAGCGCTCCGGCGGCGCTGTCGAGCGGCACGTCGATCGCCAGGAAACTCTTTAGTGCCGCGAATGCCTCGTTCGACAGCCGTACGCTGCGCAGTTCGGCTTTCTCGATCAGGCGCCGCGCAATCTCGGACGGCGAACGCCCGGCCGTTGCCGACAGGCCGGCCTCTTCCATGCCGCCGGCGATATGCGCCGAAAGACCGTCAAGATCGCCGTCGAGGACAAGGGCGGCGGCCGCGCCGGCAAGCTGGCTGTTGCGCGGTGGATTGGCGAGGTCGGCAAGGGCTGCCTCAAGCATCGGCGCCGAGCCGAAGGCGCGCGCCAGCCGCATGCGCCAGCCGCGCGGCAGGCCAAGTGCTGCCAGCACCGCCTCGAAGATGGTCTGGTCGCCGAGCGTCACCGCCAGCTCCCGGCCGGGCAGCACCAGCGACAGCAGCGCATGCGCATCGGCCAGCGAGCGGGCGTCGGCCGCGGCTGTGTCGCGGTCGCCGAGATCCTCGATGCCGGCCTGGAAGAACTCGTTGCCGCCCTCGCGGCGCTGGCGAAACACCTCGCCGAGATAGGAATAGCGGCGCGGCGTGCCGGCCTGGCTGGCGATGTGGTCGAGGCAGACCGGAATGGTGAATTCCGGCCGCAGGCAAAGCGTCTGCCCGGTCTCGCTTTCGGTGAGAAAGATGCGGCGCCGCAAATCCTCGCCGGCCATGTCGAGGAACGGATCGGCCGGCTGCAGCACAGCGACCTCGACCGCGTGGGTGTTGCGCGCGGCGAAGAGGCTGGTGATGTCGGATGCGATGGCGGGGCGCGAGGTCACGGCAGGCGCCCTTCCCTTCTCCCCCTGTGGGAGAAGGTGGATTGGCGCGAAGCGCCAAGACGGATGAGGGGTGCCGGAAGAAATGAGGCGTCGGCGTTCCCTGGAACACCCCTCATCCGACCGAGCTTCGCTCGGCCACCTTCTCCCGCAAGGGGAGAAGGAAGCGGCGCCCTACTTGCCACGCGCCCGCTCCTCGGCCTGCGCCGCCAGTATCTTCTTCACCTCGGCAACCAGCTCACTCTCCGCCACGGTCACCTGCGCCGGTCGTGCGGCGCGCCATTCGGCGTTGTCGGCGATCTCGGCCGACATCTTCGCGCCTTCGATCAGGTCCTTGATCTGCACCTCGCCCTTGGCGCGCTCGTCGCCGCCCTGGATGACGGCGACCGGGCTGCCGCGGCGGTCGGCATATTTCAGCTGCGCCTTCATGCCGGCGCCGCCGAGATACATTTCCGAGCGGATGCCGGCGGCGCGCAGCTCGGCCACCATCTTCTGGTAGCGGCCGAGGCTTTCCGTATCCTTGTCCATGGTCAGCACGACGACCGGCGCGATGACATCCGAAATATCGAGCTTGCCGAGGTTCTTCAGCGCCGTCATCAGCCGCGAGACGCCGATGGAAAAACCGGTCGCCGGCACCGGCTCGCCACGAAAGCGCGAGACGAGACCGTCATAACGTCCGCCGCCGCCAACCGAGCCGAAGCGCACGATCTGGCCGTCCTCGTTGGGGATTTCGGCCAGCAGCTCGGCCTCGTAGACCGGGCCGGTGTAATATTCGAGGCCACGCACGACGGAGGGGTCGATGCGGATGCGATCCTCACCGTAGCCGCTTTGTGCGACCATGGTTCTTATCTGCTCCAACTCTGCAAGACCCTCGACAAACGAGGCGTTCGTGATGCCGAGATGTTCGAGTTTCCTTTCCTCGACAAGATTGCTGAGCCCTGGGGTGATAGATCCCAGTGTCTGGACAATCTGTTCGGGATCATGCTGCGCCATGACCGTGAAATAGCTGATCACAACATCGATTTGCGCGTTACCCAGCCCGGCGCCCTTGGTAAAATCACCGCTCTCGTCCTTGCGCCCGGCGCCCAAAAGCAGGCGCACGCCCTCGACGCCCAGCTTGTCCAGCTTGTCGATCGCCCGCAGCACCTGCAGCCGGCGGCCAGCGTTCTCGTCGCCGCCGAGGCCGATCGCCTCGAGCACACCGTCGAGCACTTTGCGGTTGTTGACGCGGACGACGTAATCACCGCGCTTTATGCCGAGCGCCTCCATCACGTCGGCCATCATCATCGCCATTTCGGCATCGGCCGCGACACCCGGCGTGCCTACCGTGTCGGCGTCGAACTGCATGAACTGGCGGAAGCGGCCGGGACCGGGCTTCTCGTTGCGGAACACCCAGCCGGAGCGATAGCTGCGATAGGGTTTCGGCAGGCGCTCGAAATTCTCGGCGACAAAGCGCGCCATTGGCGCGGTCAGGTCGTAGCGCAGCGACAGCCACTGGTCGTCATCGTCCTGGAACGAGAACACGCCCTCGTTCGGCCGGTCCTGGTCGGGCAGGAATTTGCCGAGCGCATCGGTGTATTCGATCAGCGGCTGGTCGACCGGCTCGAAACCGTAAAGCTCAAAGACCGAGCGGATCGTCGCCATCATCTTCTCGACGGCGCGCAGATCGTCGGCGCCGCGGTCGACAAAGCCGCGCGGCAGCCGCGCTTTCATCTTTTCGGATTTGTCGGCCATGGGATGGGTACTTTGCTAAGTAATCGGTGACTTATTTCGGGTCGGCGTGTCCTACCGATGCAGCCCGGAGAAGGCAAGGGTTTGCGGCTCTCCTTCTCCCCTTGTGGGAGAAGGTGGCCGAGCGAAGCTCGGTCGGATGAGGGGTGTTCCAAGGAACGCCGACGTCTCGTTTCTTCCAACACCCCTCATCCGGCTCGGCGCTGCGCGCCGATCCACCTTCTCCCACAAGGGGAGAAGGAAAGGCGAAAAAGAAGCTGAAACAATTGTGCCATGCGCGCGGCATCGTGCCGACACAATCCGGGCCGATAAGCGCGCCGAAACAAGGGGTTCGGGGCCATGGCCACGCTACAGAAGTTCGACATCATCGATAGCCGCGCACGCGACGCCTCGGTCCGGCTGCGGCCGGCCGATGGTTATGCGCCGAATACGAAGCAAATCGCCGGACCGTTCGAGATCGCGGCGCAACAGCGCAGCGGACCGACGATGCGCGACGTGCTGATGACCGGACTGCTGGTGATCTATCCGGTGTTCGCCGCGCTGGCGGCCATCCTTGCCGGGTTTTTCCTCGCCGGCGCCGGCGCCGGCGGCGCCTGAGCCGCTATTTCGGCCGCTTGAACGCTTTCCGTTCCGCCTCGACCGGCTCGCGGCAGACGCAGCCCTCGAGATGGTCGTTGACCAGCCCCATCGCCTGCATGAAGGCGTAGACGGTGGTCGGGCCGACAAAGCTCCAGCCGCGCTTCTTCAGCTCTTTCGAAATGCGGACCGAGACGGCAGTCGTCGGATTGGCGCGCAAATGCGCGAGGTCGACGATCTCGGGCCGCTCGTGTGGGCCGGGCTCGAACTTCCAGAACCAGGCGGCCAGCGAGCCGGCCTCGTCGATGAGTTCGCGGGCGCGCTTGGCGTTGTTGATGGTCGAGACGATCTTGCCGCGATGGCGGATGATGCCGGCATTGCCGAGCAGGCGATCGACATCGGCGTCGGTGAAGGCGGCGATCTTGTCGACATCGAAGCCGGCAAACGCCTCGCGGAAATTGTCGCGCTTGCGCAATATGGTCAGCCAGGACAGGCCCGACTGAAAACCTTCGAGGCAGATCTTTTCGAACAGGCGGCGGTCGTCGGCGACCGGCCGGCCCCATTCGTGGTCGTGGTAGTGCAGATAATCCGGCAGATTGCCGTGCCAGAAGCAGCGGGCGATGCCGTCGGGACCGGCAAGCAGACCTGTCTTTTCATCCATGGCGGAATTCCGTTCGTGTCTTGGCGTTAACGCGTTTTGACGCGGCCTTTACCGCGGCTTTACCAGATTCCTGAACCGGGCGGTAACCACACCAAAAGCTTTACTAACAGATCGGCATTTTACGCATTCCGATTCATGTTTCGGTTGCCGCTTGGCGCCCAATGTCGGCGAAATCGGGGAGGCTTTGCACCCCGGCATGTTCGACGATCAAGGTGCGTTGCGATGAAGACATTCTTGTTCCCATTGTTCGGCGCCGCGGCCGTGCTTGCGGCCGGCGCCGCCAATGCCAACGACCGCTATGCCGAGAGGCCGCCGGTGGTGGTCAGCCCAGATCTTTCGGCGCCCTGGGTGCTGCAGCTCGGCCATGCGCCGGACATCGTGCGGCAGAGCCGGCAAGAGGCGCGGCCGCAACGGCGCTACCGGCGGCTGGCCGAACCCGATCAGCTGCGCACCGCAGCGGTGCAGGCGCCGGCCAAGCGCATGGTGATGCGGCCGCAGATCGACCCGATCTATCTGCCGCAGGAAGTCGCCTATGACGGCCCGCAGAAGCCGGGCACGATCGTCATCGATACGCGAGAGAATTTCCTCTATCTGGTCGGGAAGAACGGTAAGGCGCGGCGTTATGGCGTCGGCACCGGCAAGCCGGGCTTCGAATGGTCCGGCACCCACAAGATCACCAACAAGCGCGTCTGGCCGGATTGGCGGCCGCCGGCGGTGATGATCGCCCGCGAAGCCGCCAAGGGCCGTTATCTGCCGACCTATCTCGCCGGCGGCATGGAAAACCCGCTCGGCGCACGCGCGCTCTATCTCGGCTCGACCGAGTACCGTATCCACGGCACCAATCAGCCCTGGACGATCGGCGGCGCGGTGTCGTCGGGCTGCATCCGCATGCGCAACGAGGACGTGGTCGACCTTTACGAGCGGGTCAATGTTGGCACGACGGTTGTAGTGATGTAATCTGCGGTTGACCTCACCGATGATTCTGCTCAGAAGCCTCGGGAGCATTGAATAACGGGGGACGGGCCGTGTGGGGATGCGGCCAGTCACGAAAGGGCAGCGCGGCAAGCCGTGCTGCCCTTTTTGTTTCCGCCAGCAGGAATTGACGGGAAGATTTTGCCGGCACGTCGCGCGACCGGCATGGCGGTTCGCTTTTCGCGCTGCCTTCTCGCGGTTGCTTTGCTATGTGGCGGCTAAAATCCAGATAAAGGCCCCATCCCGATGTCCCTTTCCGACGACAGCCGCTATCTCAGGGGCGGCCCGGTTGCCCAACGCATCATCGCCGGCGTGCGCGAGGACGCGGCGATCGCCACCGCCGAAGGCTTTCCGCCCAAGCTGGTGTCGGTCACCGTCGGCGATACCGCTGCGGTCGACGTCTATGTCCGCAACCAGCGCGCCAAGGCCGGGTTGGCCGGCATCGGCTTCGAGGAAAGGCGCTTTCGCGCCGACATCACCGCCGGCGAGCTGGAAGCGGCAATCCACGGCCTTAACGCCGACCCGCGCGTCACCGGCATCATCATCCAGCGGCCGGTGCCGGTGCACATTCCGATCAAGACGCTGCAGGCGGCGGTGCATCCGCTCAAGGATGTCGAGGGCATGCATCCGGCCTCGATCGGCAACATCGTCTACAACCAGCTCGACCTGGCGCCCTGCACCGCCGCCGCTTCGGTCGAACTGCTCAGGGAAACCGGCCTCGACCTCAAGGGGCTCGAGGTGGTGGTCGTCGGCCATTCCGAGATCGTCGGCAAGCCGATCGCGTTCCTTTTGATGAGCGAAGGCGCGACGGTGACCGTCTGTCACCACATGACGCGTTCGGTGGCGGCACACGCACGCCGCGCCGACGCACTGTTCGTCGCGGTCGGCAAACCGCGGCTGATCAAGGCCGACATGGTCAAGCCGGGCGCCGCCGTCATCGACATCGGCATCAATTCGGAAATCGGGCCGGACGGCGAGAGCCGCATCGTCGGCGACGTCGATGCCGAGAGCGTCAGGCATGTCGCGTCGTGGATCACGCCGGTGCCGGGCGGCGTCGGCCCGATCACCGTGGCGATCCTGCTGCGCAACACGATGGTAGCGCTCAGCCGCCAGCGCGCCCGCTACCAGGCCACCTACGGCATAGCGGACAGGCTGGCAGCGGAGTAGGCGCTTTCGTCACGTGTATTGCGGCACATGGCAGGTGATCCGGGACTCGTCATCCCAAAAGACGTAGAGCACGCCGCCGCTGCCCCAGAAGAAACCGGCGAGTGAATCGAACTGAAGAAGAAATTTCATTTCCCGGTCCGTTCCGGGAACGACTGGAAACTGCGGTCCCTGAATCAATGACGGCAGCCCACCAAGCCGAAACAGGTTTTGCCTTGAATTGCTTATCCCGTACGACTGCCTGAGCCACCGTTTAGGGGTCCGTGCCAACCGAACAGTTCTTTTCTCGGCGGCTTTTGCAGGCCTCTCAATGTAGGGCGAATGCAGAGGCGCGATCGGCGTCGGCACACCGGCAGCGTCGTGGGAATAATAGGTCGATTCGAGAGAATTCGCACAGGTCTCGATACGGAGTCTGGGAAGAGGCATCGTCAGCTCACTCCCAAGATCGTCCAGCGTAATCAGATGTATCAGTCGCTCTCGACAGATCGGGCACACTGCCGATCCTTCGCCGCCGACCGTAAGTTGCCTGCCAGTCGCCGGCAGATGCCAGGTAGGATGATAGCGATGCGTCGGAAAAGACATGTCGCTCGGAGCGCCTTCCTCAAAGCTGAAATGATGACATGCCGGCGGCGAACGAGGATCATCATGCGTCAGCCAGTCTGCGAAATCGGGAATGTCGCCCAAGGTACCGTCTGGAAACAATTCCGGCGCCTGCAAGGCGACGTGAGCCAGCAGATCCTCCATGTCTATTCCGCGTTTCACTTCCTCTTGCAGGAAAAATGCCAGACGAGCCAAATGCGCGTCGTCGAGAAACGAAACGGCGTCGATAATCAGATTGTCTTGCTGGACGTCGGCTTCTACCGCTGCCTTTATGAGCGCAAACAGGAATTCGGACCCATCCTTGAGATGACGAGCGATGATTGTCTGGCATTCGCCATAGCTGGCCTGGAACGTCGCCGGCGATCTGTCCGACAGCAGCCGAACGACGGTTCCAATCTCTTCGGACTTTGGGTTGGGCATCTCGGCAGTCTCATCGGCGGGTGCGCAGCAATCAAACCAATTTTGGCGGCTCGCCGCCATAGGCCCAGTCGAGCAGCTTTATCGTGTGCACCACCGGCAGCTTCGCGGCGGAGGCGATCTGGGTGATGCAGCCGATATTGCCGGTGGCGACGATTTCGGCACCGGTCGCCTCGATATTCCTGACCTTGCGGTCGCGTAGCGTTGCCGAAATCCCGGGCTGCAGGATGTTGTAGGTGCCGGCCGAACCGCAGCACAGATGCCCTTCGCGCGGCTCGCGCACGACGAAGCCGGCTCTGGCCAGAAGCTCCTTCGGCTGGCGGGTGATCTTCTGGCCGTGCTGCATCGAGCAGGCTGAGTGATAGGCGACGATGGTGCCCGGCTTGCGGACCGGCTCGGGCAGGTCGAGGCTTGCCAGATATTCGGTGATGTCCCTGGCCAGCGCCGAGACGCGCGCAGCCTTGTCGGCATAGGCCGGATCGAGGCGCAGCATGAAGCCGTAATCCTTGATGGTGGTGCCGCACCCGGATGCGGTGATGACGATGGCGTCGAGTCCACCCTGCTCGATGGCGCGCGTCCAGGCGTCGACGTTCCGTCGGGCCGACGCCAAGGCAGCGTCCTCGCGCCCCATATGATGCACCAGCGCGCCGCAGCAGCCCTCGCCCTCGGGCACCACGACCTCAACGCCAAGCCGGATCAGCAGCGAAATCGTCGTGTCGTTGATGCCGGGATCGAGCACGGATTGCGCGCAGCCGGTGAGGATGGCGACGCGGCCATTTTTCTTCGCGCCCTGCCCGGCATGGACGCCCGGCGAGGCCATCGGCGAGACTTCCGGGACCGACGCCGGGGCCAGCTTCAACATCGCGCCCAAAGGCTTCAATGCCTGGATTTTCTCAAACAGGCCGGCGAATGGCTGGCCGAGCTTCGCCAGCTTGAGCGCCGCGCGGAAACGCGAGGGATAGGGCAGCACGAAGGCCAGCATGGCGCGTGTCAGGCGATCGGCCAGCGGACGCTTGTAGGTCTCCTCAATATGGACGCGGGCGTGGTCGACCAGATGCATGTAGTTGACGCCCGACGGGCAGGTGGTCATGCAGGCGAGGCAGGACAGGCAGCGGTCGATATGGGTGACGATCTGCTTGTCGGCCGGCCGTCCGTTTTCCAGCATGTCCTTGATCAGATAAATCCGGCCGCGCGGCGAATCCAGTTCGTTGCCGAGCGTCACATAGGTCGGGCAGGTGGCGGTGCAGAAGCCGCAATGCACACATTTGCGCAGGATCTTCTCCGATTCCGCGACATGCGGATCGGCGAGCTGGGCAGCTGAGAAATTGGTCTGCACGTAAACGAATCCCTATTGTTTGAGCATGATCTTTTCCCAAAGCCGGTACCCACTTTTGGGGATCATACTCATAATCCCAGAAACCAGCTTTCCGGGTTCTTGACCGCCTCGCCGCGCTGCAGCGCCTGCAGGCCGAGAATGCAGCGAGCGATGAACCAGACGGCAACGGCAACCATCAGCACGACACCGATCACCACGACCATCAGCACCACCGAGATCAATGCATAGAGCAGGCCGATCCAGAAGGTGCGGATCAGGAATGTGTAATGGCTCTCGACGAAGCCGCCGGCCTTGCCGCGATTGATATAGGCCAGGACGATGCCGACAATACCGCTGACGCCGATGGCTAGGCCGGCGAGATAGAGGATGTAGATGACCAGCGCGTTGGTCGGGCCGGGCTCCAGCCAGCGGTCGGTCTGGCGTGACGTACCGTTTTGGCCTGGATCGCTCATTGTGCTCCTCCCTCGGTTGCCGGCGCGAGAGTAGCAGAGCTTGCGCCCGGCGCCATACGGCCGGGATTGAGGATATTCTTTGGGTCGAATTCGGCCTTCAGCCGCGCCGACAGTGCTGCCAGTTGCGGCGCTTGCGGTTCGAACACCGGCACGGCGGCGCGGTGCGAAGGAGTTGCGCGCACCAGCGTCGCGTGGCCGCCGCCGTGTCTTCTGATCAGGCCGCGCAACAGGCCAGCCTCGGGATCGTCCTGCTGCATGCGCAGCCAGATCAGCCCGCCCTGCCAATCGTAGAAGGCATCGACCGGGGCCTGCATGCGCAGCGCCAGCACCATCTGGTGGCCCCGCGACGGCGCCATCGAGACGCGCCACACCGGCCTTTCGCTGCCATCGGCGAACGGCGCGCAGTCGCGGATGTCGCGCCAGACAGAATACGAGACCGAACCGGAAATCTCCTGCAGCGGCCCAGCGTTTTTCAGCAGGTCTTTCAGCGCGGCAATGCGGTAAGCGACCGACGGGCCGAAGCCCTCGATGCGCAGCAGCGTCGCGGCATCGCTGCCGAGACTGCCGCCAGCGACCCTAGCTGCGACCCGTTCGGGAAGATGGGCAGCACTCGACACTTCGGCGCTGGAACCCAGCGCCAGCGCCATGGCGGCGGCGGCGTGATCGTCGAGCAGGCCGCGGATGGCGAGCGTGACTTCGGTCTCGGCAGCAGGCAGCACCTTGAAGGTGACGTCGGTGAGCACCGCCAGCGTGCCCCAGCTGTTGGCCATCAGCTTGGACAGATCGTAGCCGGTGACGTTCTTGACGACGCGGCCGCCCGACTTGAAGGCCTCGCCGCGCCCGGAAACGGCCGCTATGCCGAGGATATGGTCGCGCGCAGCACCCACCTTCAGCCGGCGCGGGCCGGAAAGGTTCGCGGCGAGTGCGCCGCCGATGGTGCCTCGCGCTGGCTCACCGCCGAGCAGCGGGCCGTAATCCATCGGTTCGAAGGCAAGTTGCTGGCCGTTTTCGGCAAGCAGGTTTTCGATCTCGGCCAGCGGCGTGCCGGCTTTCGCCGACAGCACCAGCTCGGCCGGCTCGTAGAGCGTGACACCGGAGAGTTTCGAAAGGTCGAGCGTATGCTCACTCTGCTGCGGCCGGCCGATACCGCGCTTGGAGCCGTGGCCGAGGATTTCGAGCGGGGATTCCTCTGCGGCTGCCCAAGCGACGGTGGAGAGAGTTTCCGCGGCTGTGGACGGGGTGAAGGTGGTCATGCGGCAGAGCCCTGGTTCCTCGCCCTCGCGAAGCGGGGGAGAGGTGCCTCGCGCAGCGAGGCGGAGAGGGGGCCATCATAGAGCGCCACCTCTAGAGTTCTTGCTTGCAAAAACGAACCTTAGGTCGGCAGAGATTACGTCCTCCGCAAGCCGTCCCTCCAGTGCTGCAAGAATGGTTTCGCAGATACTCGTCGGGTTGGTTAGCATGTCGACGCTCCAGAATCGGATCACCGAGAACCCTTTGCCGCGCATGAATTCGTCGCGTCGCCTGTCGTAAGTACTCTCGGCGTGTTGACCTCCGTCCAGCTCGACGATCAGCCTTTCGCTTCGGCAGGCGAAGTCTGCAAAATACGGCCCAATCGGCATCTGACGCACGAATTTATATCCGCCCAGCCTCTTGGCCTTCAACTCGTTCCAGAGGGTCGCTTCCGCCTGATTGTCGCCTCGACGAAGCTCGCGGGCGCGCGCGACCTTTTCGGGTGAACGCCGGCTTGGTGCACCGGTCGTCCCCCTCTCCGTCTCGGGCTTCGCCCGAGCCACCTCTCCCCCGCTTTGCGCTAGGGCGTATACACATCTTGCTGCGACGGATTGACTCGGTTGTGACGTGTCGGATTCCGCCGGCGTGTGCTGTATGATTCTTCT
>NZ_JAMYSY010000011.1:0-148391 GCF_040322175.1 Mesorhizobium sp. M0185
AAGCGTCATCCGCAAACCCACGCACCAAATGACGCGTCAGCGGCTTCGTTCAATCCCTCGCGATTCAAACTGAACGTCCGACGCTCTAGGCGACATAGCGGTCCCATGAGCCGTAGTGCTCCTTGCTTCGGCGCCCCCGAGGCAGGCTGAGGCCGATCACAACTAGCCCTGCAACGGCATTGTTCAATGTCGAACCTCTGGTCGCGCCGTCGAGCAGCCAGGGCGCTGCGATCAGCCATAACCCGAACGGCAGGTTGAGGAAACGCAACGGCCGTGCCACCTCGGCCATGGCGCAGACCGCGATCGTGATGATCATGGCGCCCGAGAGGTGATCGCTGTTTGCAATGGCGCCGGCTGTGCCGAAGACCAGCCGCGAGACCATCAGCCAACCGCCGACGATACAGCATGCGACCAGCGTCCATGGAAACGTGACACCGCGAATGGCTGCGGCGGACTGTGCGGCAAGCGCGGCGGAAAAGCCGGGATCGTTCTTGTCCGCCTCGCCGTTCGGCTCCGGCCCGCCTTGGAAAAAGGTGCGCCAGAACGGACGGTCTGCCCGCACGCTGCGCAGCGTGTACTGGCCCATGGCGACCACCTCGTCCAGCGTCAGCGGGATCATGACCAGCATGGCCGCCGCCGCGATGAGGCACAGTGTGCAATAGGTGCCGATCATGATCGGCTGGATGATGATGAAGAAGATCGAGACGCCGCCGAGCGGCACCACCAGGATGAAGAAGAAGGCCACCATCCAGGGCATGGTGCGCCAGCGGGTCGCCGTGCCCATCGCGCCCATCAGGGTTTCGATCATATAGGCCACGGCGCCAAGCCCGGCATCAGCGACTGGCCAGGCTCGAGAAACGTCGGATGTGATGATGAATTCCGTGCCGTTCCTGCCGTCTCCGCCGGGGAAGAACGGCTCCCAGACAGCACCCACATGGCCGAGCTGGTAGGCAGTGAGATAGCGGGCGATGAGGAAACCGAAGAAACCGAGCGCGATGATCGGCAGGCGCTGCAGCCAGGATGACGGCGAGTAGGTCCAGCCAGGCGGAACGGTGCTCTCGTCCATCATCCCTTCGTGGCTCATGCCCGGCATCATCGGGACGAGCACCGAGAAAGCGATGGCCAGCGCGCCGACGATCGTGTCGTTCATGGTGGCGGCGGCGCTCGGCGTCCAGAAGAACAGCGGCGCGAACAGCAGCCACAGGCCGGCGATCGTCGTGCCCCATTGCGCCCAGGAAAAACGCGGCGACAGTGCGAGCCCGCCAAACAGCATCAGCAGCAAGCCCGAGACAATGTCGCTCCAGCCGGTGAGCGCGTTGCGCAGCACCGGTTCCCACAGTCCACGCTCTTGCGTGACGTCACGCACAGTGCCGGCCGCCGCCGGATCGAACAGCGCGAACTGAAGCGGGCTGGTGAGGAGCCACACGCCAAGCGTGATGACCAGGAAATGAGCCCAGAGCATCTGCTTGCCCATCCCCGCCATCTCGGCCATGTGTCCGGGTTTCATCTTGTCGTGTTTGGCCTCGAACGCCTTGTCGTTCTCTCGCGCTTTTGTTCCGCTGCCGGCCACCTTGGCGGCGTTGAGCTTGTTGGCCCGATACCAGCCGGCGGGATCTGCCTTGAGCGCGTCGACGATCCGCGGCAACGTCTCGCGCAGGGAATGCCGGGGCTGCCAGCCGAGGACATTGCGGGCACGGCTGATATCGATCGCGTAGTGGTCGTCGGCGATATCGACCATCCAGGGACGAACAAATGATTCTTCGCCCAGCACGTCCTGTTGGACCCAGGCACCCGCCTTGGCGAGCGCCTTCGGCACCTCCCGTGTCTCCCAGTTCTCGCCACGGATCAACCGACCAATCTCGGCTTGAAGTTCGCCGTAGCCCATGACCTCAGGCTCGCCGAGAAGCAGCGCCAGCTCCGTGGGAAGTTTCTTCCGCCGATCTATAAGGCGCGCCACCGCATCGGTGAGGTCTTCCAGATGCAGGAACGACTGCCCGGTGCGCAGGTCACCCGGATATACATGCCCGGTCGGATCCTCTTCGTAGATACGCGCAATCTGATTGGCGAGGAATGCGTTACGGCCGAGATCATCATAGACGCCGGCCGGCCTGGCATAGACGACAGGGATCGCCCCGTGCTGCTCATGGATCAGGCGCTCGGTCTCGATCTTCGAGGTGCGGTAGGGTAGGTTCGATTCGAGCGGCCAATCCTCATCGATGATGTCGCCTGGTCGGCCACCCTTGTGCGCCAGCATCGAACTCATGAAGACAAACTGCTCGACCTCAAATTGTTTCAGGGCGCGCAGGAGCTTCTCGGTGCCGCCAACCGTAATCTTTTCGTAGAGCGGGTTCCGTTCGCCTGTGAGATCGAAATAGGCCGCAAGATGGATCACCGAGGCGAGGCGGGCGCCATAGGCCGTCCGCACGCGCGCCAAGCCGGCTGCCACGGCGTCCTCCGATGTCAGGTCGATGCAGACGCACTCCGCGGCCGGCGGCGGCTGACGCGTCGCCGCCCGGTCGAGGCCGACGAGAGCAAACCGGTCGGCGAAGCTGTTGACCAGAGCCGAGCCGATGAAGCCGGTGCTGCCGGTAACAATAACCGTGTCTTTGCGCTTCGCCATCCAGACCTCATAGCCGGCGATTTGCCACTCCTGAGAGGGCCGAAGGCGACAGACGTTAAGAGCCGAGGGGGCCGGACCAGTTCCGACGCCGACCCGATGACGCTGCTGCTTCCGATGACGACTACAACTTTCCGCCCTTTTTGCTCTTTTGACCCCGACTGCCTATGCTGTCAGGTTCGCAAATATTTGACCAGCGCCGCGATCGCGAGCACGAGGGTGACAAGCACCAGGACCCAAATGAGCGCCATGCCGCCCATCATCCACATTGAACCGTCCATCATCATTACAATCATCCCTCCCGCCGCCGCTGCCACCGGCGATTGCGAGGGGAACTAGTTCGCCATGTATGCCCGTCAAGGCGAACTCGATCAACTCGATCAGCCCACGAAGGCGGTGGCTTGCCGGTCAATCAGGGCATGTTCAATGCTATCGACGAACGAGTTCATAGTGGGCTTCGGCCAAAACATGCTGGCCGTGCGGTAACTCGGGAACGGCAGGGCTGTGATCAGTGCCTCCAGCGCTCGCAGCAAATGCTCCGCGACATCTGATCTGCCTTGCCGATATGCCTCTCTGAACAGGGCCAATAGCTGCCTTTCGAAATTCATGGTTCGGTCCGCCATTGGACGATCTCCGGAAGTTGGCAATGAGCCTAACCGTTCCAGCCACCGGAAGGTCAAGCGCACCTTTCAAGAAGCTAGAACAGGTTGAGAGCGCTTGTTGAACCGCATCCGAGGCGTCGCCCGGCTCTACTCTCCACCGCCGCAGCCGTCGGAGAGATCCCAGACGTCGACGACCTGCTTGCCGGTGAAACCGTGCTCGCGGATCAGGAACTTCGCCAGCCCGCCATACACTTTCCAGCGCCAGCATTGACAGCAGCATGGGCCTTTCTCGTTGGAATTGGCCATCGCGTAGTCGTAGGCCTGCTGCTCTTCGCCGGAGAGTTTCACATCGTAGTAAGGAATCAATTTTTGGGCGATGCCAGCCGGAATGTCGTATGGATCGACGGGGATCATGGCGATATCGCGATACTTGGTCAGCCCATTCAACTGCTCGATGTAGCGCTTCATTTCCATCGGGCTGCAACACGAGCCCTTGATCCGCGACGTGCTTGGCATGGTTGCGATCGACTCCGTGAATTTGGCCGAACACGTGCTGTTGCCATTTTCGCTGAGGTCTTTGAAGCGACCCGCCATACCGGGGTCTTCCGCAGCGATTGCCAAATCCGGTTCGTTGACAAAGCCGGCAACCATCGCGGCGCCGAAAACACCGCCGAAAACAACCATTCGTCTGTTTGGGGACATTGTCCGGACCATGACTAATTCCTTTCCCGGTCTTCAGCCGATGCGCGTGAATATTGGAAACTGTTCGAGCAGCCAGAACGAGAATGTCGACATCCGTCCGGTGACCATGGCGAGCCCCATGACGACCATGATACCCCCGGCGGCGAACTGCAACATCGAGCCGGTCCGGCGCATCGCCTTCAGCCGCCGCGCCAGACTGTCGGTGAACAGAGCGGCAAGCAGGAAGGGAAGGCCGAGGCCGAGCGAATAGACGGCGAGCAGCGTCACGCCTTCGGCGACGGTGGCCGACGCGGCGCCGACGGTCAGGATGGCGCCGAGGATCGGGCCTATGCACGGGGTCCAGCCGAAGGCGAAGGCGAGGCCGAGAACATAGGCCGACGTCGCCTTACCACCGGGCATATCGGCATGAAATCTCGCTTCGCGCATCATCCAGGATGGGCGAAGCAGACCGGTGAGGAACAGGCCGAACAGGATGACGATCGCACCGCCGGCAAGGTTGAGCTCGATGCGGTGGCGGAGCAGCAATCGGCCGAGCGCCGTGGCGCTGGCGCCTAGCACGATGAAGACGGTCGAGAACCCGAGCACGAAACAGAGGCTCAAAGCGGCCGCCGACAGGCGCGCCGACCCGTCCATCGGCGTCCTGCCGGCGACATAGGACACATAGCCCGGCACCAGCGGCAGCACGCAAGGAGAGAGAAACGAGACGATGCCGGCCACGAAGGCGGTCAGCACGCCGATGTTGGAGAGTTCGGGCATCGGTCAATTGTTCCCGCTTGCCGGCGTTACTTCTTCAGGGCCCTTGCCTGCCCGATCAATTTCTTCATCGAAGCAAGATCGGTCGCGCCTTGAAAAATCTGGTCGCCGACGACGAAAGTCGGCGTTCCGGCGATTTTCAGCGCCTGAGCCAGTTTCGCATTTTGGTCAATCGCCGCTTGGATGTCCGGATGCTGCATATCGGTCTTCAAGCGAGGGACGTCGAGGCCGACCTCGGCCGCGATCCTGAGAACGATCGTCTCGTTCACCCGGCTCTTGGCGTCATACAGGGCCTTGTGGAACTCCGCATATTTGCCCTGCATCTGAGCCGCGAGCGCTGCCTTGGCCGCAAATACGGAATCAGGGCCGAGGATGGGGAATTCCTTGTAGACGATGCGCAACTGCGGGTCGTTGGCCGCGGCTTGCGCCATGATCGGCGCCACTTGGCGGCAATAAGGGCAATTATAGTCGAAGAATTCGGCCATGGTGACGTTGCCTTGCGCATTGCCGCCGACGGGACTTTGCTTGTCGCGGAAAATGTCGTCCGCGCGCGACGCCAGAACCGCCTTTACCTGGGCCGCCTCGGCCTCGCGCTGGCGCTGATCCAGGCTTTGCAGCGCCTGCACCAGGACTTCGGGATGGGCGAGGATATAGTCGTGGATGCGCTGGTCGATTTGGTCCTGGGACATTCCGCCAGCCGCCATCGCCGATCGCCCGGCGCCCTGAAGGCCCGGATTTAGCAGGAACCATCCGGTCACGGCGGCAAGCAGCAGGGCGCGGACAAGCCAGCTCCCATATCGGTTTGCCTGTTTTACGCTGATCGTCATATGCATCTCTCCTTGTTCTCCGTCGAGGCGCCCGGTCGGCATGCCGCCGGCGAAATTGCGCGTCAAAAGAAGTTCTTCAATTTTGCCAGCCAGCCTTCGTCCGGCTCCCCACCCGTTTCCTGTTCATGGTGCGGACGCTCGACGCCGTTGGTGAGCGCGTTGACGAAGGTGACAAGATTGACCGGCGCGAAATCCAGGCCGTGAAAATTGGCGCGCCACCGGCCTTCCTTGTCGATGACATGAGTGACGATGCCGTGCGCCTGAATGCCGTCATCTGTCTTGCTGAATCTGTGGCCGAAGGCTTCCGCCAGCTTGCGGGTCGCGTCCTCCGGCTGATCGGGTGTCGTGGTCAGGAACAACCAATTGACCGGATCGAGCCCGTGCGCCGGCCCGTAGCTGCGCAGCACGTCCGGCGTGTCCCGCGTCGGGTCAGTGGTGATAGTCACGAAGGTGACTTGGTCCTTCATCGGCGTGGCGTTCACCATCGCCTGGATCTCGGCGATCTTCTCGGCGTGGAGCGGGCATACGTCCGTGCACGACGTGTAGACGAAGTGGAGGACGACGACCTTGCCATGCAACTCGGTCGGCCGCACGATACGCCCCTCAGCGGTGCGCAGGGTGAAATCGGGTATCGGCTTATCAATCGGCTGGAAATACTTCTCGTCGCCCTTGAGCATGGCGTCGACTTCATCGAGCGAATGCGCCTGCGCGCCGTGAAAAAGGCCGAGGATCAGCGCCGCCAGTGCGATCAGGCCGCACAGCAAGCGCGTGCCCAAAGTCGGCGAGAGCGCTTGCCGCTCGTTTTGGGTCTGGATAGGCATCAACCGCTGCCTTTCGTGGTGCCTTCCCCATCCGCTTTTGGGGCAGCGTTTTCCGTTTGGCAGGTGCGGCCTGTCATCCGGTTCATGCACAGGCCGAGCGCGCACATGGCCACGCAAGGCAGGACGCTGAGCAGCAGTGGCGCAATGCCCGCGGCGACCAGCCATGTCCAGTTGAAGGCCAGGCCGGCGACGGCAATGACCGTGCCGGCAGCGATTAGTCCGCGCCGGTCACCGAGATAGTGGCGGATGGCGTGAAGAATGCTGCGGCCAAGCGAAGCCTGCGAGGTTTGGGGCGATTCTGTTGTGGTCATGTCTTTTCCTTTCTCAGTTGGCCCCGAAATGGCTGCGGATGAACGCCATCATTTCGGGTGAATCCCATTCGGCTGGGCCGATCAGCCGGCCGATTTCCTTGCCCTCGCGGTCGATCAGCAATGTCATGGGAAGGCCGAGGGCGCCGAGCGTGAACATCGCCTTGCCCGTTGTGTCGATGTTGAGGGCGAGATGCTCGACGCCGATCTCGGCGAAGAACTTTTTCACGATGTCCGGACCGCCGCGATCCATCGACAGCGCGATGACCTCGAAGTCCGGTCCGCCGAGCTTGGCTTGCAACCGGTCGAGCGTCGGCATTTCCTTGCGGCAGGGAGCGCACCATGTCGCCCAGATGTTGAGCAGCAGGACCTTGCCGTGGAAATCCGCAAGCGTCTTCGGTTGACCGTCGGCGTCCTCAAAGCTGATTTCCGGCACGGGGACGGGAGCCTCATGAACGGCGAAGTCCTGCGGCGGCTCGACGGCCGATGCGGGCTGCGCCACCGCGAGCAAGGCGCCGAAGAGCGCGAGAGCGAGCATCTTCACGGTTGCCGCTCCTTCGCCTCGGCCCTCAGGCGCTCGACGAGCGGCATGATCGTTTTCTCAAGGGCCTCTTCCGTCACCGCGCCAATGTGCTTGTAGACAATGCGGCCGTCGGCACTCACGACAAAGGTTTCCGGTATGCCGTAGACGCCCCAATCGATGGAGACGCGGCCGTTCAGATCCGCGCCGGTACGCGTATAAGGATCGCCCATCGTGTCGAGCCATTGTGCGGCGTCATCGGGCCTGTCCTTGTAATTGAGCCCATGCAGCGGTACCGTCTTGCTCGCCGCCAGTTGTATGAACACAGGATGTTCCTCGCGGCAGGCCAAGCACCAGGATGCGAAGACGTTGACCAGCGAAACGTCGCCCCGCAGGTCACCGCTCGACAAACCAAGCGTGCGACCCTGGACCGGCGGCAGGCTGAATTGGGGCACCGGCTTGCCGATCAGCACCGATGGAATGTCGGACGCATTGCGCGTGAGCCCCCAGGCGAGCAACACGGCCAGCCCGACGAAAATCATCACGGGCAGGACGACCAGTAATCGTCGAAGCAAGGCGCGCCGAATGGCTGCCGGTCCCGCATCGGATTGAACGTCACCGCTGGTCATGATGCACCCGGCCGATTGTGGTCCGACGACCCGTCAGCACGTATCTTGCGAGTGCTGCGACGGCGAGCACCAGAACCAGCAGCACGAGGAAACCGGCAACGGACAGGAAGGTCATCGCAAGCCAGGTTCTGGCCGGACAATCGGAAATGTCGGTCAACATTGCGGTGCCTTTCACTCCGTCGCGTAGACGGTCGGCGCCTTGCCGTCCTTGGTGAAAGCATAGATCGTCCAGGTCCCGTCTTTCTCGCCGCCCATGCCGGGCGCGCCCGTCGGCATGCCGGCCAGCGTGATGCCGGTGATTGCTGGCCTTTCGGTCAAAAGCTTCTTGACGATCTCGACCGGCACTAGGCCGTCGACGACATAGCCGTCGACCATCAGCGTATGGCAGCCTTGCAGGTCGGCCGGCACGCCGGCATCGCCGCTAATCTGCGAGAGGTTGTTGACCGGCTTGATCTCGACCTTGAAGCCATTGTGCTCCAAATAGTTAGCATAGGATTCACAGCAGCTGCATTGCGGGTTCTTGTACATCACCGCTTCGATCGTCGCGGCGACGGCCGGAAGGGGCATGGCGATCGCGACGGCGAAGGCCGCAAGCGAGTAGGTCAGTTTCATGGCAGTCTCCTCGGGTTCCAGAAATTCATCGCCGGCCGTCACTGCGTCGCGTAGACGGTCGGCGCCTTGCCGTCCTTGGTGAAGGCGTAGATCTTCCAGGTCTCGGTCTTCTCGCCGCCCATTCCCGGCGAGCCCATCGGCATGCCGGCCATGGCGATGCCGGTGATTTGGGGCCGTTCCGTCAGCATCTTCTTGACTAGGTCGACCGGCACGAAGCCGTCGACCACGTAGTCGCCGATCACCACCGAATGGCAGCCCTGCAATTGCGCGGGAACGCCGAGCCCGGCGCTTATCTGGCTGAGGTCGTTGGTCGGCTTGAGCTCGACCTTGAAGCCGTTCTGTTCGAGATAGGCGGCGTAGGTCTCGCAGCAGCTGCAGCTCGGGTTCTTGTACATCACCGCCTGGATCGTTGCGGCGAATGCAGGCATCGGCATTGCGATTGCGACCGCGAGAGCGGCGATTGAGTAGGGCAGTTTCATTTGCAGTTCTCCTTGGGTGATTGGGTGGCAAAAAAATCAGGTCACGCGGAACACTGTCATCAGGCCGGCCATCTGGTGATCGGCGACATGGCAGTGCAGCATCCAGTCGCCCGGATTGTCGGCGACGAAGGCGCATTCGATCGTATCCTTGGGGGCGAGCAGCACCGTGTCCTGCCATTGCCGGTGCGGCACCGGCGAGCCGTTGCGCGAGATGATCGACAGGCTGAAGCCGTGGACATGCATCGGGTGCCACCAGGCGGTTTCGTTGCGCATGGTGAGATGGCAGGTCACACCGCGTTTCAGCGTGAACTGCGGCGCCATGCCGGCATGGCCGTCGCCGGTCATCGACATGCCGTTGATCGCCCAGGCCGCACCGCCGTTCATGCCCATCATCCCCATGCCCATCATGCCGCCGACGCCCTTGAGCTTGCCGCCGCCCATCATGCCGCCCTGCAGCAAGATTTCCTGGCGCTCGGCGCCAGCGAGGTCGGGCTGGGGCAGAGGGTTGCGCGGCAGGCCGGCTGGCGCGTCGAGCGGATGCGCCCTGATCGGCGGCGCTGCGTCATAGGCCAGCGTGGTCAGCGTATAGGCGAGGCCGTCGTAGAAATCGTCGATCACCGCGTGGCGGCTGCCGGGGTGGCCCTGCATGTCGAGCACGATGTCGATGCGCATGGCGGGCGCCAGCACTAGGCGACCGCCCTCCGGTTCATGCGGATCGCAGGGCTGGCCGTCGATGGCGACGACGACCGGACGGTGGCCTTCGAAGCGCAGCGCCATCATGCGGGCAAGCGAGGCATTGGCGAGCCGCAGCCTGACGCGCTCGCCGGCTTTCACGCTCCGATCGCCTGGCCCCGTGCCGTTGACGGTGACGACATTGCCGACGCGGCCCGACATCGACGCATCCATGGCGCTGCCGAAGCCGCCGGCGATCTGCCCATCGGCCGCAAGCCGCCAGTCCTGCAGCAGCCACAGAATGTCACGGTCGACGGCGACCGGCTCGACCTCCTCAACGACCAGTGCGCCGGCAAGGCCTCGGCCGAGCTGGACCAGGCTGTCGGCGTGCGGATGGTACCAGAAGGTGCCGGCGTCCGGCGGTGTGAACTCATAGACGAAACTTTGCCCCGGCCCGATCGGCTTCTGGGTCAGGCCCGGCACGCCGTCCATGGCGTTTGCCAGGCGAATGCCGTGCCAGTGGACGGTCGTATCCTCGTCGAGACCGTTCTCGACAGTGATGCGGACCGGCTGGCCTTGCCGCAGGCGCAGCGTCGGGCCGGGAATTGTGCCGTCATAGGCCCATACCGTGGTTTGCGGGCCACCTGCGTCGATTAACCGGGCATGGGCCGGCGCGACCTTGATACGGCGCTCATCAACTGCGGCTGCCCGCGCCGGGCGCATCGACGTCGAGACGGCGACGCCCGCCGCCGCAAGCAGGAACCTGCGGCGCGACAGGAAAAGACTGGAATTGCTATTCACCCTTGCGTTCCTTGCGATCTCGATCGACGGCGAGCGTCGACTGATTGCTCTCCGCGCCCGTCGCGCATCAACGCGAGCGGGCGACCGGACGCCGGACATCAGCCGTGGGACGGCTGAAACGGCGTCAGACGAGAGCGCTGGGTCTTGGAGGGTATGGGTCGGGCAGGGAACTTCGCCCGTGCAGGAACGGCGCCGGCAGCGGCGATATCTGCGACGGCAGCGGGGTCGTCGTCATCTCGAGCTTCTGCGGCAGCAATGCAAGCGCCGGCGCAATGCAGGTCGGCGGGCAGTATATCCCCTTGCCATCACCGCCGGCACCCTTGAGGCACCCCTTGCAGTCACCCTTCATGGCGGCATCGGCCATCTTGCCCATGCCGGGCCCCGCAGGCATGGTCATGCCATCGTCGGCAGCCATGCCGGCCGTCATCGTTGCCGACATGATGCTGGCCTGTGCACCGGACAGGCTGAGCCCCACGGTCAGGAAGACCGCGAGCAGCGTGACGAGCATATGTTTTGGCGACAGCCGAGCCAACATCTGCTCAGGCTGACCGCAAAGTACGGTTTTTGCAAGTGCCAATGCTGTGACATAGCGACCAAGGGGGACCCAATCAGTGCCGGGCATGCTCGCATTTATCGTGATCCGCCAGCACCTCGATGACACGGCATTCGCAGACTTTTCCGTGCCGGCAGCCTTCGACCATATGCTCCAGCTCGGCTTTCAACGCTGTAAGGCTGCGTATCCGCTGAACCACGTCGGCCAGACGCGCCTGGGCAATGGCGTCGGCGGTCGCACAAGGCTGGCTGGGATTATCCTGCAGCGTCAGCAGCGCCCTGATGGCTTCGATCTCGAACCCCAACTCGCGCGCGTGCCTGATGAAGGCGAGCCGGCGCAAGTCTGCCGCTTCATAATGCCGGCGATTGGCTTCGCTGCGGGCAGCGGCAGGAAGCAACTCTATCTGCTCATAGTAGCGGATGGTTGGAACCTTCACGCCGCTGTGTCGGGCCGCTTCACCGATGGTCACACCTGTTGACATTTCGCTTGCTCCTCTAGTCGCTAGAGGATGTAGCGTCGCGCTCGAAGATACAAGAGGTTCACCATGGCTGCGACCAAACAACAGACCCGCTACCGCGTGGAAGGCATGGATTGCGCCGGTTGCGCCAGCAAAATCGATACGGCCGTGCGGCGGATGCCTGGTGTTCAGGACATCAACGTATCCGTTTCGGCGGGCACTCTGACGGTCACTCATACTCCTGAAAGCAATCTCGGCGCGATCGAGAGGAAGGTCACCGGCCTCGGCTACGCCGTCGCTCCGCTGACCTCCAAGTCTGGGACGGCGGCATCCGATCAATCCGCCGACAACCATGCCGACGGAAGGCGCAATCACGACGAGAACGTAGCGGGGTTACATGATAACGATGATGCGCCGGCGTCGGAGCTATGGTGGGACAGCGCCAAGGGCCGCCTGGCCATCGCCAGCGGGGTCGCCTTGGCCTTGGCTTTCGCGATTGATTACGCCTGGCCCGCGACCGGCCCGTGGGCCTTCATCGCCGCAATGCTGCTCGGCCTGGCTCCGATCGCGCGCCGAGCGGCCTTGGCCGCAGCCGCAGGCATTCCGTTCACAATCGAAATGCTGATGACTGTGGCGGCGGCCGGGGCCGTCATCATCGGTGCCGGCGAGGAAGCGGCGACGGTGGTCTTCTTGTTCCTGATCGGCGAGTTGCTCGAAGGGGTTGCGGCCGGCAACGCACGGTCCAGTATTCAAGCGCTCACGGCCCTCGTTCCCAAAACCGCGTTCGTCGAGAAAGACGGCCAGACCCGCGAGGTGCCGGCAGAAAGTCTGGCTGTGGGCGCCATCATCCTCGTGCGGCCGGGCGACCGGATTCCGGCTGACGGCGAGATCATCGAAGGCGGGAGCGCCATCGATGAATCACCCGTCTCCGGTGAAAGCGTGCCGGTGCGCAAGGACGTCGGCGACACGGTCTTTGCCGGCACTATCAACGGCGACGGCGTGCTGCGCGTCAAGGTGACGGCGACCGCCGCAGACAACACGATTGCACGCGTGATCAAGCTGGTCGAGGAGGCGCAGGAAAACAAGGCGCCGACCGAGCGCTTCATCGATCGCTTTTCGCGCTGGTACATGCCCGGCGTTGTCGCCGTCGCGGCGCTCGTGGCCGCCACACCGCCGCTGCTCTTGGGCGGCGATTGGAACGAATGGATATACAAGGGGCTGGCGCTGCTGCTCATCGGTTGCCCGTGCGCGCTGGTCATTTCAGTTCCGGCGGCGATCGCGGCGTCGCTTTCGGCCGGAGCCCGGCGCGGCCTGCTGATGAAAGGTGGGGCGGTGCTGGAAGGGCTCGCGACCATCAACGCCGTGGCGCTCGACAAGACCGGCACGCTGACGCTCGGCAAGCCACAGGTCACCGATGTCGTTGCGGTGGGTGCCGGTGAACGCGACATCCTTTCGCTCGCGGCAGCGCTTGAGATCGGCTCGAGCCATCCCCTCGCTTTGGCCATCCTCCAAAGGGCCAAAGCCGGCAACATTCCCGTGCCGCCTGCCGCCGAAGCCAAAGCGATCGGCGGTAAAGGGGTTATCGGTCGTGTCGGCGGCAAGAACCTGTTTCTGGGCTCGCCAGTCGCGGCGGGCGAGATAAACCTGCTGCCAGCAGATCAGGCGGCACGCATCGTGGCATTGAACGATGAAGGCAAGTCAGTGGCGGTGCTGCTTGTAGACAACGCGCTGGCCGGCTTCATTGCCATGCGCGACGAACCCCGGCCGGATGCTTTCGCCGGACTAAAGGCGCTGACCAATGCAGGCATCAGGACAGTCATGCTAACCGGCGACAATAAGCGCACGGCGGCTGCCATCGGCAAACAGCTCGGCATCGAGGTGCGCGCCGAACTGCTCCCGGAGGACAAGCAGCGCATCCTCGGCGAGTTGAAGGGGCAGGGGCTTAGGGTAGCCAAGGTCGGCGACGGCATCAACGATGCGCCGGCACTTGCCGCGGCCGATGTCGGCATTGCCATGGGCGGCGGCACCGATGTCGCCCTTGAAACGGCTGACGCAGCGGTGCTGCGTGGACGCGTCGGCGATGTTGCGGCCATGATCAGGCTGTCCCAAGCAACCATGGCCAACATCAAGCAGAACGTCACCATTGCGTTGGGCCTGAAGGCAGTGTTCCTGGTGACGACGATCGCCGGCATCACCGGCCTCTGGCCCGCCATTCTCGCGGACACCGGGGCGACGGTGCTGGTGACGGCCAATGCCATGCGGCTGTTGCGGTGGAAGAGCAGCTGGTAAGAGCGACAACGGCATCGTGTTAGGGCAGACCATGCAGCAAGCCATTGCGTCGGACGGCCTTCGCCGGGTGGTGCTTGTCGTGGCACTGCTGAACCTGGGTTATTTCGGCATTGAATTCGCCGTCGCGCTGGCGATCGGCTCGGTGTCGCTGTTCGCCGACAGCGTCGATTTTCTGGAAGATGCCTCGGTCAATCTCCTCATACTGCTCGCCATGGGATGGTCGCTGCGTGCCCGCTCGCGGGTCGGCATGGCGCTGGCGCTTATCCTGCTGGTGCCGGGCCTGGCGACGCTGTGGACCGCGTGGGAAAAGTTCAACATGCCGGTGCCGCCGCAGCCAACGGCGCTGACGCTGGCGGGATTGGGCGCTCTGGCGGTCAATCTGTCATGCGCCTACATGCTGGCGCGCTACCGCCATCACAGCGGCAGTCTTACCAGGGCGGCATTCCTCTCGGCCCGCAACGATGCGGTCGCCAATATTGCGATCATACTGGCCGGATTGGTGACGGCCTTCCTGTGGCGCTCGGCGTGGCCGGATCTGATCGTCGGCCTGGGAATCGCGGCACTGAATGCAGATGCGGCGCGCGAGGTCTGGGAGGCAGCTCGGGAAGAGCACCGGGCCGTTTCGTGAGCTCCAAAACGCTCAGCGCGCTGCCGGATTGCCAATCCGCCAATGCAGGGCCCCTATACCGGCCAGCAGTCAGCCAGAAACATGCGCGATCTCTAATATAATCGCACCCGGGCGGAGGGAGAACCGCTCATAAGTAAAAATCGGGAGGAAAACCATGAACAGCATGAGCCTCACCACACTTGGACGAAGTCGACCGGGTCGAAGCGGTGAAACGATGAACCGCTCAAGGCCACGCACGTCATCAAAAGGCCCGCGTCTCCGAAGAGGACGCGGGCCGGTTTTCGTCGGCATGCGCTAGGCAGGTATCAAGACGGCGATGCGGTGGATGCCGACCACCTTGCTGGTGTTGGCTGCCTCATCGGTCTTGCCCTTGGAGCAGGTATATACGTCACCTTCCCTAAGCTTGAATTCCTTGCCGGCTTTCTTGATCGTGAATTCACCGGCAGTAATGGTGCACACCATGTCGTTGTCCATCACCATTGCAGGAGCGGCTGCTCCCGGTTGAAATACCACATCGACAATTGAGATGCTTTTGTAGGCGGGGATGTCGGAATTGCCGGTGCCGACCTCGACCAGTCTGACGCCGGGGGCTATCTCCTTGCCTTCCTTCGGGCCGTATTTCTTGACCTTTGCAGCAGCCGCCAGCGTGAACAAAGGCGTTACCGCTGCCGCCGTCACGCCGAGCGCAATTGCAGACCTGCGATTTATGGTTTTCATCGCATCCTCCCATTTTATGTTTGGCCACGCACCAATGCGCATGACCACAATATATTAACACATATGCAGATAATTGCAGTACGGCGTTTCGGAGCTTCCGGGAGCGAACCGCCTCCCGGTCGAATGCGACCGAACAGCAAACAATTCCATGCTATGCTGGCGAGCCATCAAACGGACGGCGGGGGATAGCAATGTTGGAAACGGACAAGGTATTCGCCGGCTCAATTCCGGAAAACTACGACCGCTATATGGTGCCGTTGATTTTCGAGCCGTTCGCCGCAGATCTTGCACGACGGGCAGCGTCCTTGTCGCCAAGCGCCGTTCTGGAAACCGCCGCGGGCACCGGGGTTGTCACCCGCGCATTGGCGCCAAAACTGTCCGCCGATGCAAGCTATGTCGTAACCGACCTCAACCAGCCGATGCTCGACTACGCCGCTTCGCGGCAAGCTCCCGACGATCGCATCAAATGGCGTCAGGCTGATGCTCTGGCGCTACCGTTCGAAAATGCGGCCTTCGATCTCGTTTGTTGTCAGTTCGGCGCGATGTTCTTTCCCAACCGCTCATCTGCCTATCGCGAAGCCCGGCGAGTCCTGAAGCCCGGAGGACATTTTCTATTCAGCGTATGGGATCGCATCGAGGAGAACGTGTTTGCCGACGATGTGACGAATGCTCTCGCAAGGATTTTTCCGAACGATCCGCCGCGCTTTCTGGCACGCACGCCGCATGGCTACCACGATACGGCACTGATCCGCAGCGAGTTGGAGGACGCAGGTTTTTCCGGTGTGGTGATCGAGACGAGAGCCGAACAAAGCCGTGCCTCCTCGCCCCGCGTTCCAGCCGTTGCTTATTGCCAGGGCACTCTCCTTCGCAATGAAATCGAGGCCAGAGAGGCGGGAAAACTGGACGCTGCAACCGACTACGCCGCAGCCGCGATTGCAGACAGGCATGGCAGCGGCAAGGTTGCCGCCAAAATCCAGGCTCACATAGTGGTGGCTGTGGCCTAGGTGTTGGATATCCCGCTCCGGCATTTGGCGACATTCAGCTGCTGTGCGGCAAACATCTTGCCGCTATCCCGAATTCTCAGACGTTAACGTTCATTCGCCCGAGTGGCAGGTCGACAAGTGCCCGCTCGATAATCGCCGGTTTGACCGATCGCCGGGGCTTGATGGCGGCGGCTGCCGGCCTCAAGATTCTGGTCGGCCCGGCTTCACTTTCGCAGCCATGGCCGACTCCGCCCAGCAAGGTCTAGTCATTTCGCTTTCTTGACTCGGCCGACAAAAACGGGCAGCAAAGTCATCATTGGAGGGCAGTTTTGCCAACTATGTAGGTTTTGGAGGGCGTTTTTCGGTGTGACCGTCGCCCAATCGGCGGTCGGTAGAGGGATTGGTTAACCAACTTTGTCCATCTTTTGAATCAATCGGCAACAGACGCAAAGCGTGCTGGGGGCACCAGGCGAACTGTGAATGTCACGGCTGCGAAATCCGCTAGCCGGCATCGGCCGATTGAGAGTGGTTGAATGGCGTTTGTAAGTGCGAAAACCCGGGGTGACAGTCCTGCAACTGGATTGACTTCGATGAGGCCCGGCCTGCGCTGGGTCGCGGTTCCGGCCGTCGGCGCAGCCATTGCTTTATGGTCGGTGGCGACCTTGGCCGGCCTTTATTCGATGGGAAGCTCGCTAACCGCCGCTTCCAACGGTCTCCCGCAAAGCCTGCTCGCGCCGCGCACCATCGCGCTCGCCGATCCTCGCCGCAGCCTTGCAAAAGCGCAGGCCCCGACGTGGGCCGCAGCAAACGCGGCGCTGTCGGCCAAGCTGCTGCAGCACGGCTGCGATGCCAACTGCCTGCGGTCGGCGTCGAACTTCGTTCACCAGGGAAAATCGGCCCGTCTCAAGCGCAATACCGTGCCGCTTGTCGCCGATGCATCGCGGCAATCGAGCTTCGACGACGTGGTCGCCAAAGCAGGGCTGTCGCCGCAAAAGCTTGCCGCCGCCTTTGCCCATGCCGGCTCACCCGTCATGCTCGCAAGCCTGCCGGCCGACGCCCGGTTCGCCGAGCCGGTACGCATACCCGACCCGAACGGCCCGGCGTCGGTGCGCTTCGGGCCGGCGGTGGCGGAGATCGAACGCTCGTCGCGCCTTGCGTTGGCGCTGGCGAATACATTGCCGGAGCAGATGATCGATGTGCTCCCGGCCGCCATCGCGGCAAGCGAGCCCGCAGCCTCACAAGAGCCGCAAGAACCTGAGGTCCAACTGGCCTCGCTGCCGCCGCAAGACGACATGTCCGACAGCATTCCGCTGCCGACGCTGCGTCCGCGGGCGGACATCGATAAGCCGGCCGAGGCGCCGCGGGCTCAAGCGTCAAGAGATCAGGCGCCAAAAGACCAGGCGCCAAAGGCCCAGGCGCAAAAGGCCCAGGCGCAAAAGGATCAGCCATCGAAAACGGAGCCGCCCAAGGCGCAGGCCTCCAGGACCGCCAAGGCGAGCAAGGTGCAGACGGCCGACGCCCCGCCGGTCGAGACGCCCGGCAGCCTGTCGCCTCGCAATTCGTCACAAGCGGCAGTGCCGGCCGTGTCGGGCAAGCCGGGCAAACGGTCGAAGACGCAGGGCGGCGATATGCTGGCCTATGCCAAGCCCGACATGTCTTCCGGCGGTCTCGGCGGAGCCTTCAGGAACCTGTTCACCACGCCTAACCTGGGCAGCGGCGTCGCCGTCTACGACATCTCGGCCAAGACCGTCTATATGCCCGACGGCTCGCGGCTGGAGGCACATTCGGGATACGGTTCGATGGTCGACCAGCCGCGCTACGTCAACCGCAAGAATGTGGGCCCGACGCCGCCAAACACTTACGATCTGAGGCTGCGCGAATCGCGTTTTCACGGCGTCGAGGCGATTCGGCTCACCCCTGTCGACGGCAAGAACAAGTTTGGCCGCGACGGCCTGCTTGCGCACACCTACATGCTGCGCGGCGGGCGTGCCGAGTCCAATGGTTGCCTCGTTTTCAAGGACTATGCCCGCTTCCTCGCCGCCTACAAGAAAGGCAAGATCAAGCGCCTCGTGGTGGTGCCGCGCCTGTCGAAGCCGCTGACACGCGTCGCCCAAGAGGGGCGAGGGGCTTAGGTCGTTCGCGGCAGTCCTTCATGGCTTCGTCATCCCAGGGCGGAGCGAACGCGAAGCGGAGCGCAGACCCTGGGATCCATGCCGTTACGTCAGCCGAAGAATGCAACGACGCAGATTGAAAGCCGTTCTGTAGCGATCCCTTTCACCTCCTGTCCTTCCCGCATCAAAAAGTCCCGGCCGTTGCAGCGCGGAGAGGTCACGGCATGGATCCCAGGGTCTTCGCGACGTCGCTTCGCGCCTGCTCCGCCCTGGGATGACGAAGCTGGGGAGGTTTGGCCAATCTCGAAGGTTTTCAATCCCGTCCAGGGACAGTATGAGTGGCCGGTGGGGCGGCTCCGGCTTCAAACAATCACGAGGACATCATGACAATACGCGCTGTCGTCTGGGGCGAGAATATTCATGAGCGGACCAACGAGGTGGTCGCGGGCATCTATCCCGAGGGCATGCATGCGACGATCGCCAATGCACTGAAGCTCGACCCGGAGATATCAGTGTCCTGGGCAACGCTGGAGCAGCCGGAGCATGGGCTGCCGGCCGACCGTCTGGCCAAGACCGATGTCTTGCTGTGGTGGGGGCACAAAGACCATGGCGCCGTCGCCGACGAAGTGGTCGAGCGCGTGGCGCGCCGCGTCTGGGAAGGCATGGGGCTGATCGTTCTCCATTCCGGCCATTTCTCGAAAATCTTCAAGAGGCTGATGGGCACGCCCTGCACGCTGAAATGGCGCGAGGCGGGCGAGCGCGAACGGCTCTGGGTGACCAGCCCCAACCACCCGATCGCTGCCGGGATCGGCGAGTATTTCGAGCTCGAGAACGAGGAGATGTATGGCGAGCAGTTCGCCGTGCCGGAGCCGCTCGAGACCGTCTTCATCTCCTGGTTCCAGGGCGGCGAAGTGTTCCGGTCAGGGCTGACCTATCGCCGCGGCGCCGGTAACATCTTCTATTTCAGGCCCGGCCACGAGACCTATCCGACCTATCACGACGCCAACGTCCATAAGGTGCTGCGCAATGCGGTGAGATGGGCGCACAACCCGCAAGGCTCCAATCCAGCCATCCTCGATGCGCCGAACGTGCCGGTGGAAAAGGCGCTCGAGCCGATCGTCGAGCGCGGCGGAAAGCTTCATTCCGCCGGCGAAACCGGCTTCCGCTAGACGACAAATCCATGATCGAACAAGAAGATAAAGCCCTGTCCTAAGGATAAGAATCATGCGTCTGTTGATACTCGGAACCGGCTGGATGGCGGAGGAGCACGCCAGGCAGTTCGGTAAGATCGAGGGCGTCGAACTGATCGGCGCCGTCGATCTCGACCGTATGCGTGTCGACAAGTTTTCGGACATCTACGGTATCCCCAACCGGTTCGCGTCGCTGGACGAGGCGCTGGCATGGGGCAAGTTCGACGCGGTCGCGAACGTGACGCCCGATCGCATCCACCATCCGACCACCATGATGCTGATCGCGGCGGGCAAGCCGGTGCTGTGCGAGAAACCGCTGGCCGAAAATTACCAGAAAGCCAGTGAGATGGCCGCTGCCGCCGAGCGGGCCGGCATCATCAACATGGTCAACCTGACCTATCGCAATGTCGCGCCGCTGCAGAGAGCGCGCGCCATGGTGCTGGCAGGCGAGATCGGCACGGTCAGGCATGTCGAGGCGTCCTATCTGCAGAGCTGGCTGATATCCAAGTTCTGGGGCGACTGGCGCACCGATCCGAAATGGCTGTGGCGGCTGTCGCGCGGCCACGGCTCCAATGGCGTGCTGGGCGACGTCGGCATCCACATTCTCGATTTCGCCAGCTATGGCGCGGCGCTCGACATCGACCATGTGTTCTGCCGGCTGAGATCCTTCGACAAGGCGCCCGGCAACCGGATCGGCGAATACGAGCTCGACGCCAACGACAGTTTCACCATGGCGCTCGATTTCAGCAATGGCGCCTTCGGCGTCGTCCATGCCAGCCGCTGGGCAACCGGCCATTTGAACGAACTCCGCCTGCGCATCTACGGCGACAAGGGCGGCATCGAAGTCGTGCACAATCTGACCGGCTCGGAGCTGAAAGCCTGCATCGGCGACGATGTCGAGAACGCCAAATGGCAAGTTCTGAATGCCGGAACGGTGCAGACCAACTACCGGCGCTTCGTCGATGCGGTCCGCAACGGCGTCCAGGCCGAACCGTCGTTCCGCCATGCGGCCGAATTGCAGAAGGTACTCGACCTCGCAGTCGTGTCGGATGAGAAGCGGGCCGAATTGAGCACCGATACGCAGTGATATCGTTCAGGGAATCTTGAGAGGAGCCAGCCATGGTCACGCGGCGCGCCGAATGTTCCTGCGCTCAGCTGTCAGCCACCTGCTCGGGCGAGCCGGTACGCGTCTCGCTCTGCCATTGCTTGGCCTGCAAGCGACGCACCGGCAGCGCGTTCAGCTTCAACGCGCGGTTTGCGGACGGTGACGTTTCTGTCCAGGGCCGCTCGGCGAAGTTCACGCGCATTGGCGACGAGGGCGGCCGCGTCATCTACAGCTTCTGCCCGGATTGCGGCACCACCGTCCATTACCGGATCGACGCTCAACCCGGTCTGACCGCCATCCCGGTGGGCGCTTTCGCCGACCCTGCGTTCCCGCCGCCCTTCCTGTCCTTCTCCACGAGAGCCGGCGCTGCCAGTGGGTCGAGATCCGCACTGAGCCTCTGGCGACGTTCGGCTGAAGACGCTGGTCTCCTCTGGCTGACGTTTCAGGATCAAACCCAATCACTCTGAACGACCGAGTTCGACCCGGTCCGACCGTACAAGGCATTTCAGGCGACGAAGTCGATCCATCACCGTGCGTGGCTCGATCGCGCCAAAGGAAGGCGTGTGCGTCGGCTGAGCAAGCCCCGTCACAGTTGCGCTCAAACGGGGCGCGACAAGTGCTGACCATTGATCGCTGATGGTTACTACGTGCTGGCCATGCTAGAATTCAGCGTCCTCGACGTGGTTAAAATCGGGGAATTGCGACCGGTTGACGGCGCGGGAGGTCGACGGACAAACACGAACAGATCACAGGGAGGAAGCAATGTTTCGGACACCAGTTCATCTTGCATTCTTGACAGCGTCGATTGTTGCCCTGCCATCTTACGCGGCCATGGCCGATGACACACAGATCGCGCGCGGCGAATATCTGGTTACGATTGCCGGCTGCAGCGACTGTCACACATCCGGTTATTTCTTCGGGAAGCCCGACATGTCGCGCTTCCTCGGCGGTTCGGATGTGGGCTTCGAGATTCCTGGTCTTGGTGTCTTTGTCGCCCGTAATATCACGCCTGACAGGGAGACCGGTATCGGAAGCTGGACCCCGGAGCAGATCGTCACCGCGATCCAGACCGGCGAACGGCCGGACGGCCGCATCCTGGCGCCGATCATGCCTTGGCGCGATTTTGCGCATCTCACCGCGGATGACGCCATGGCGATCGCGGCATTCCTCCAAAGTGTGAAGCCGGTCAGCCACCAGGTTCCCGGCCCGTTCAAACCCGGGGAAGCGGTGTCGACGTTCATGATGCGGATTATGCCGCCGGGGGAAGCCGCAGCCGCTGCGACGAAGTAGGGCGGCTTTGATCGGAACGAGATTTTTCGCCGAATAATGGGTGAATGTCCGCCTTGGAGATGGTGAGGCCGATATCGGAACGGCAGAAATGGGTCGATTCGAGCCGTTGTGCGAAGGGCAGCTTTTGAGAAGCGCCATGAATGTCGCGATATTGGCGCTACCTACTCGTTTCCATCGATGAGACGAATGGCAGCATTCCACCACCGTTCCCGGTCCTCGGCGGCGGACGCGATGAACGGCTCGATTGAGCCCGAAACGAACTTCTGTCACATCAGTAACCTGCCGCCACCTCCTCAGCAAGATATGTGCTATTCTGAGGCTATGCCCGCGCCCTCCGACCGATCACGCGACAAGTCGCCGGAAGACGGTGCAGTTGCATCGGATCCGTATGCGGAGCTAGCCAATCGCGGCGATTGGTCCAGGCTTCACCGCGAACTGTCAGACAGAGACCGCTGCAGTGAACTTGGCGGCGCCGAGCTCCAGCGCCTCGGGGAAGCCGCCTACATGCTTGGGCGCGAGGAGGAATTCGTTCGGGACTACGAGAGGGCCTTCGAAGACCATCTCCGGAACGGACGCGAACGATCCGCAGCGCGTTGCGGCTTCTGGATCGGGCTCACCCTGATGTTTCGCGGTGAATTCGCCCAAGGCAGCGGATGGCTGACCCGCGCCAACCGGCTGGTCGAGGATCACACGCAGGAATGTGCAGAACACGGTTACCTTCAGCTCCCAATGGTCGAACAAAGCCTCGCCGCCGACAGTCCGGACGAAGCATTCGCGCACGCAACACGTGCCGCGGAGATCGGACAGCGCTGCGAAGATCCGGACCTCTTGGCTATCGCGCGCCACCTTCAGGGCCGGATATTGATCCTGCGCGGCGACTATGTGCGCGGCTTCGAACTGCTGGACGAGGCGATGGTTTCGGTCACCTCGGGCCGGCTCTCACCGATCGTTACCGGGCTGGTCTACTGCAGCGTGATCGAGATCTGTCAGAAATTTCATGCCACGGGCCGGGCGAGGGAATGGACCTCGGCACTGGTCGGATGGTGCGCCGGACAGCCCGACATCGTTGCCTTCACCGGCAGATGCCTGATCCACCGGGCCGAAATTCTGATCCTCGACGGCCACTGGGACGAGGCCGGCCGCGAGGCCGGTGTCGCCAGCATCCGCCTTCAGCAGGGGCCCTCGAAGCACCACGCCGGTCCGGCATTCTACCAGAAGGGCGAGGTATTTCGACTCCGCGGCCAATGGAACGAGGCCGATGCCGCCTATCGCGCGGCGAGCAGGCTCGGGTTCGATCCGCAGCCGGGGCTGGCGCTTATGCGATTGCAGCAGGGGCACGAGCAGCCGGCCCTTTCGGCGATCCGCCGCGCACTGCAGTCCGTCGACGACCTGCCGGGCAAACTCCGCCTCTTGCCGGCTGCGGTGGAAATCACTCTCGCCGTCGGTTCGGCCGATGACGCTTGGGAGCTGTGCGAAACACTGCACGACTGCGCGCGCCAATATTCCGCGGATGCAGTCCGCGCCGCAGCCGCCGAGGCTACCGCGCGGGTGCTGATCCATGCTGGTCGAGCCGCGGAGGCATTGGCCCATATCCGGCGCGCGGTAGCGATCCTCTGGGACCTTCGGGCGCCCTATCATCTTGCCCGGATGCGGGTGCTGACAGCGCGGGCCTGTCTCGCAACCGGCGATACTGAAGCGGCGCAGACCGAACTGGACGAAGCGATAAGACTTTTCCGCGAGCTCGGCGCGCGCCCCGACGAAGCCGTTGCCGGCAAGCTGCGGGTCACCATGACGGCGACAGGCGGCGAAGTTCTCACCCCCAGACAGACGCAGGTTCTGCGCCTGATCGCGTCAGGCCTGACCAACCCGGAAATTGCCGGCGAGCTCGGTCTGAGCCAGCGGACGGTAGACCATCACGTTAGCGATATCCTGACGCGGCTGAACGTGCGCACGCGCGCGGCAGCCACGGCCTATGCGGTCGAGCACGGCCTGATCGGCATGGTCGTATCTGGGTAATCCTACCCAAGCCAAAATTTCTCGTTGCGTGGGTACTTACGCCGAAGCGGGCAACCGTGGCGCGGGTCTAAACCTCATGGCGTGGTAAAGGCCACAGGAGGTTTTCCCGATGCAAACGAATAATAACAACATGAGCGGGCCGGGCGGTGTCTGGCTCGCCACCGGAACGCTGCTGCTGGCGGCTGCGCTCGTCTTTCACGGGCCACCGGACGCGGATTTGTCTGTTCAGATGCAGAATATCGCCGAGGGCCATGGGCGATGGGCTACGGTCCATTGGACGGCGGCAGCGGCGCTGTTCCTGATCGCCGGCGCTTCGTTCCTGAACCTGGCACTCAACCCCCGCGTCCGGCTTTCGCCGATGCTGAGTTCTGCCTGGATAGTGATGGCTCTCGGCGCCCTGACCACGTTCTCCACCGCAGTCGCCGAGGCATCGGTGGTCGCGGTCGCGGCCGACCGGGGTGACACCAACGCCTTCATGACCTGGTGGGCGTTTTCCGGCGGCATGGGTAACGGATTCTGGGCGCTCGCCCTGGCGACAGCGCTTGTCGCGTATCACGACGCCCGCGATGACGTCGGGATACTGCCCCGATGGGCCGCGATCGTCGGCTCGGCGTTCGGTATCCTTTCGGCAACCGGGTGGACACTCGGTGAGCAGCTCGGGATCGGCATCGGAGGTCCGATCTGGCTGATTTCCTCGCTTCTCATGTGCCTGTGGCTCGCGTGGTACGGGCTGTCCTCAAGGAGCCTCCGGTCGGGCAAGCCACAGCGCAAAGCGCCTGATCCAGCATCATCTTAAGACAGGAGGAAAACATGTCCCTTCAAACGAAGGAAATCGAAGCGACGATCCACGACGTCCACGAATTCTTCACTGACTGGGTGACGGGCCGATGCCGTGGCGACGATGCGACGTTCAAGAAGAACGCGCTCGACCGGATCAGCGATGATCTGGTCGCCATCATGCCAGGCGGCAGGGCGTTCGGGAAAAAAGACTTCGCAGGTTACATGAAGAGCATCTACAGATCGAATCCGGCCTTCCGTATCAAGATACGCGACATCCGGATCAGCCATCAAAGCGCCGACCTGGCGGTCGTGAACTACCACGAATGGCAACGCGACGCGAAGGACTCCGATCAACCGAACAATGGCCGGGTCACGACGATGGTGGTCCGCGACCGCGGCTACAGTCGGGGGCCCGAGATATTGCAAGTTCATGAAACCTGGCTCCCAGCCGATGTCGTTCAGTACGCGGATTTCGCGTTCTGAGAAGCGTCGGTCCGAAACGGGCAGAGAAAGGATTTGCGCTGGCGGGACCATCGGCTCTGCCGACGTCATCGAGCCAGAACTGTGCTTCTTTCAGCCCGTCGGCTGGGTCGAGATCAGCGCCGACCCTCTGGCGACGTTTGGCTGAAGACGCCGGCCACGGCCGGCTGACGTTTTAGGTCAAAACCCAATCATTCTGAACGACCGGGTTGAACCCTCTGCAGACCTCTCGGCACGCTGTGTAAACCACGTCCGTTAGTTGATATTGAGGGCCAGGGACTCGGCCGCTATATTGAAAGCGTGCGCTTTCTCTAATTCGCAAGTTGCTTCTTCCGCCTGCCTGCTCGCTATTAACAATATTCTTGTCCGATTTTTTCGTTTGGGAGGCCGGCATGTCAGGATTGTATATCAATCAATTAGAGCGCCTAAAGACGGCGAAAGGGGAAGAGCTTTTGACTGCGGATCGGTTAGAGGATGGAAAGATTGCTAACGTAGCTCCACCGCCTATCCCGAGTGACAAGCGCATTAAGATTGAGCGTGGCGACAGAGCTGTGACCAAGGTCACGGTGCGCGAGTCCTAAGGTCGATTTCCACTCATCTCGGTCGCAGCCGGCAGTCAGCTAATTGAGTTGTTAGCCCTAATGCCGCAGGATCTTGCTCAGGAAGGCGCGGCTGCGGTCGGTCTTCGGGTTGGAGAAGAACTCATCCGGCGTGCCGCTCTCGACGATGGCGCCGGCATCCATGAACACCACCCGCTGCGCGACCTTGCGGGCAAAGCCCATCTCGTGCGTCACCACCATCATGGTCATGCCTTCCTCGGCCACCGCGACCATGACGTCGAGGACTTCCGAGATCATCTCGGGGTCGAGCGCCGAGGTCGGCTCGTCGAACAGCATGATCTTGGGGCGCATGCCGAGGCAGCGCGCGATCGCCACGCGCTGCTGCTGGCCACCAGACAGCTGCGCCGGATAGGCGTTCACCTTGTCGGCGAGGCCGACCTTGGCGAGCAATTCGCGCCCGGCCTTCTCGGCTTCAGCGCGCGGGATCTTGCGGACATGGATCGGCGCCAGGGTGACGTTCTCGAGCGCCGTCTTGTGCGGGTAGAGGTTGAACGACTGGAAGACGAAGCCGATCTCGGTGCGCAGCCGCGTCATGTTGGTGGCGGGGTCGCCGAGGCGCTGGCCGTCGACCGTCAGGTCGCCGTCGCGGATCGTCTCCAGGCCGTTGATGCAGCGGATCAGGGTGCTCTTGCCCGAGCCGCTCGGGCCGCAGACGACGACCACTTCGCGCGGCTCGACGCTCAGCGTGATATCCCTGAGCACGTTGAGCTGGCCGAACCATTTGTTGACGCCGCGAAATTCGATCATGCCGGTGCCATTTTTGCTGGGGTTCGATGTCACAACTGCACCTCGCCATGCGCAGCGCCCATGCGTTGCTCCAGCCGGCGGGCCAGCATGATCAGGGGGTAGCAGACGATGAAGTAACCGAGGCCGACGAGGAAGAAGACCAGCAGCCCATTGGGTACACGCTGCACCACCAGCCAGCCGACGCGGGTGAGGTCGGTCAGGCCTATGGCTGAGACGACCGAGGAATCCTTGATCAGCAGCACATATTGCCCGACCAGCGGCGGCAGCACGATGCGCATCGCCTGCGGCAGCACCACCTGGCGCATGCGCTGCCAGCGCGACAGGCCGGACGCAAGTGCTGCCTCGACCTGGCCGGTCGGGACCGAGCGGATGCCGGCGACGACGATCTCGCAGATGAAGCAGGCGGCCAGGTTGGTCAGCGCGATGATGCCGGCGGTGAAGGCGTCGAGCTCGATGCCGAGTTCCGGCAGGATGAAGAAGATCAGGAAGATCTGCACCAGGAACGGCGTGCCGCGGATCAGGTCGACCCAGGCGCCGATCGCGCCGCTGATCAACCGGTTGCCGCCGGTGCGCAGGATGCCGAGGCCGAAGCCGAGCAAGGTGCCCAGCACCAGGCTGATCAACGACAGCACCACGGTCATGCCGAGGCCGCGCAGCGCGAGAGGATAGCTGCCGGCGACGCTTTGCAGCTGCTGCCAGATCATGTCCGTGCCCCCGCGAGGCCGAGCCAGCGCCCGGAGAGCGCCGCCAACCCCTTCAGCCCGTAATAGAGCAGGAGGTAGAAGGCGGCGATGGTGATGAAACCTTCGGCCGGCATGAAGCGGTCGGAGGCGAGCAATTGTCCGGCGCGCGTCAATTCGGCGACCGAGATCAGCGACAGCAGGGCGGAATCCTTGACCAGCACGATCGCCTGTCCGAGCAGCGGCGGGATCGTCACCTTGAACGCCTGCGGCAGGATGACGAGGCGCATGCGCTGGACATAGGTCATGCCCGAGGCGACGCCGGCCTCGACCTGGCCGCGCGGGATCGACAGGATGCCGGCGCGGATGATCTCGGCGACATAGGCGCCGCTGTTCAGCGACAAAGCGAGAATGCCGACGACGAACTCGGGCAGGACGAAGCCGAGCCGCGGCAGGCCGAAATAGAGGAAATAAAGCTGCGCCAGCAGCGGCGTGGCGCGCACCGCGTCGATATAGGCCTTGGCCGGGACGCGGAACAGCCGGCCGCGCTGCAGGTTCATGGCGGCGAGCACGATGCCGACGGCGAGCGCGCCGGCAAAGGAGAGGACTGACAGCCACACGGTCGTGACGAGGCCCTGCCCGAACAGGGGCAGATATTCGACAATGGTGCGGAAGCTGAAGTTTTCGAGCATGGTGGGGCGGTGAATGGCGAGTAGCGAGTAGCGAGTAGCGAGTAGCGAGTAGCGCTTTACTACTCCCTACTCACTATTCACCCTACTCAGTGATCCTTCTTCCAGGCGTCGGAATTGACCCAGTAATCGAGGTTCTTCTGCAGGCGGCCGTCGAGGCTGACCTGGTCGAGGAACAGGTTCATCCAGACCAGCAGGTCCTGCTCGTCATAGCGTGTGGCGAAGGCCAGTGGCTCCTTCGACAGCATATCCGGCATGATGGTGAAGCTGCCGGCTGGGTAAGCGGTCGACTGGCCCTTGACCGCCGAGACGTCGTTGACGCCGCAATCGGCCTGGCCGTTGTTGACGGCGTCGAGCAGCAGCGGGCCGCCGCCCTTGTAGCTCTTGATGTCGGCATCGGGGAAGGCGGCCTTGGCTTCCTTCTCGCCGGTGGCGCCGAGCAGCACCGCGATCTTAGTGCCTTTGGCCTTGCAGTCCTCGGTGGACTTGAAGGCGGTACCAGCCTTGGTGAAGACGGTGCTGCCCGTGTACATGTAAGGCTTGGTGAAGGCGACCTTCATGCCACGTGCCAATGTCGGCGTCATGTCGGCGACCAGAAGATCGGCCTTGCCCGACAGCAGCGCCGGGATCAGGCCGTCCCAGTCGAAGTCGAGGAAGGTGATCTTGACGCCCATTTCCTTGGCCATCAGTTCGGCGAGTTCGACCGAACTACCGGTGCGCTCGCCGGCAGCACCCACCAGCGAGAAGGGTGGTCCTTGCGTCTGCACCGCAACGCGCAACTCACCGCGCTTGGTGATCTCGTCGAGGGTTCCGGCACTGGCGGCGGCGGTAAGGCCGGCGAGCGCAAGTCCGGCGATGAAAAGCTTGGCAATCTTCATTTGGGCATTCCTCCTTGTTGTCGTTTGTTGTTCCACTTGTTGTTTCACCCCATCGGGGTGCCTTTTGAGCGGCAGCGCCGTTGCCGGTGGCAACCACCGTTCGAAAATCTTCAATCCCAGCTCACCGTTTCGGCGACCTTGATGCCGCGCCTGGCCAGCTCATCGAGGAAGCGGCCATCGGGCACATGCAGCAGCGGGTTGAGCAGGCCGGGCGTGGCGATCTCACGCCGTGCCAGCATCTGCGCCACGATGCTGGCGGGATAGCCGACGCCAAGGCTCATGCCGAACAGGCCGGAGGCGAGGTCGCGTTCGATGACCAGCTCCGAGGTCACCGTCTTGCGGCGGCCGCCTTCGCTGCCGACAAAGACGTTGCGCATGACGCAAAGGTCCCTTTCGTCCGCGCCATATTGCAGTTGCGGGCCAAGCAGCCGGCCGAGGAATTCGCGTGGGCTGATGCCGGTGCCGGGCACCTTGTCCTCGGACAGGAAGCCGAGCTGCTTCAGCGGCGCCCAGAACGCCGACCAGCCAAGCCAGCGCAGCGAATAGCGGCCGGAGCGCTGCAGTCCCTTGGCGGCGGCGAGCATGCCGGCATAATGCGGCGCGTCGCCATTGGGGAAGGCTTCCAGCCTGCCCAGCCCCGCCACCTCGATCTCGTGGATGAAGCGATTGTCGTGCTGGCGGGCGGCCGGCACATCGACCCGTTTGCCGTTCTCGACCAGCACACTGTCGCGGTTCTGGCTGACCAGAACCATGTCGAAATTCCAGCTCACCTTGTAGCGCAGCGGCTCGACCACCGCTTTCGGCTCGGGAATGCCGCCGCAGTAGGAATCGATCGCGGTGATGGTGTCGAACTGGCTTGCGGCGCGCGCGTAGAGCACAAGGTCGATGCCGGGGTCGAGCCCGCATTCGGTGACGATCGAGACGCCGGCCTTTTCGGCCTCGGGCGCGAGATCGGCGATGGCCTTGCCGTAATTGGTGGTGACCAGCGGCGTGCGCGTCGCGATCGCCGCCTGCACCGCCTCGCGCATCAGCGGCTGCGGCAACAGGTCGATGACCGCGTCGACGTCCTTCATCACATCGACCAGCACCGGACCGATCGCGCCCTCCGGCACGACAAAACGCACCCTGGCAAGGTCGGTCAGGCCGCCAAGCCGCGCAGCGCCGTCGGTTGCCGTGTCGAGGCAGACCACTTGCTCGACGCCGTCGCTGGCAACGAGATCGGCGATCGCCGCCCGGCCTTGCAGGCCGAGGCCGCCGAGAACCGCGATCTTCATGCCATTTCCTTCCGCGTCTCGTCCGACCAGCAGCCTTCCGGCAGGCTGACCCATTTGTTGCAGGACGCCATGACGACGAAGGTCTCGCTGCGCACGACTTCGCCCGGCTCGCCGGCGCCGGGGATCAGCTCGCTGGTGACGCGGTAGAGATCGGCGACATCACCGGCCACGGTTACGTCGACGATGATGTCGAAGCGCCCGGTGACGACGGCGGCCGAGTTCACGAAAGGCAGTTCGGAGATGCGCTGCGCCAGTTCCCGGGCGCGGCCGCGTCCCTGCGCATTGATGCCGACGATGGCCGAGATCAGCTCGGGGCGTTCTGTCAGGTTGAGCAGCCCGACGATCTTGAGCAGGTTGCGGTCGAGCAGGTTGCGCAGCCGCATGCGCATCGTCGGCACCGAGATCGCCATCTTCTCGGCGAGGCGGTTGACGCCAAGCTGCGCATCCTGCGACAGCAGCTTGACCAGTCGCCGGTCGGTCTGATCGAGATGTTCCCGCAAACACTCAGGCTTTCATAAAGGGAAAGAAACAATCGTATTTTCTTTCGGATATGAAAATACCTTATGAGAGATTTTTAACAACGGCAAGAGCCATGTCATCCGCCGTGCCGCTGTGCCTATCGGCAGTTTCGTCGATGTCGCCACATTTTGTTCTTGCTTTGTGCCGGCAGCTATGCTACTAATTTCTGTATGGTGCTGATTCGCACCGACGACCCGCCCGCCGAGGCGGTTTTTTGTTTTTTAGGATACCTTTGATGGTTCAGCGCCGCCGGCTTGAGGTTGGCGGGACAGCGCCGTTCGGGACGCGCCGTGTTCGAGGGTGAAGAAGCAAGTGGCGCAAGAGGTGCAACGCACCTCCATAGCAGGTCGACCAAGTTGGTGGGGCGCGGCCGCAACTCATTGTGCCTTCATCCGATAGGCGGAGAGGCTCATCCGCGAAATGGCCAAAAGCGGCTTTTCAATAAAACGGTAGCTGGCCAGGGAGACGGCGATGCAGGCGGTGACAATAACCATGCCTGCATCCATGGTGACACATTGGCGCTTGCAACGACAGGAGCGATCGCAAGCAGCACGATAGGATGATAGAGAGAGTAGGAAGCGTCGCCCAATATTAGATTTTACTGACACTAGCTCGCGGCCATACTTTAGACCCGCCCGACTTTGGCCTGCCTCCCTGTCAAATCCTGGCATCTCCCCCGTAAAGAGGAGATCGGCGGACATCAACGCTTTCCCCGCGCTAACGACTGGCCTCGAAGATAGCGACGGCTGCCGCTGTCAGCGCAGCGCTACCGGGTGCTACTGTTCCATCAGGAAGCTCCTTGCCGTCTTCCAGTCCGACGCGCGTCGACCAACGGCGTTCCGCCGCCCGGTGCACGAAAGGCCAGACCGTGGCGTCGGCGCCGTGCAGCAGGATTGCCCGGTGCATACCGGCGCCGTCGAGCACGGCGGCGATATCGTCGCTGATCTCAAGCGCAGCGTCCCGCTCCTGCTCGGAGATTTCGATCAGGATGCGCAGCACGCGGTTGCCATGGTCGAGGCTCACCAGGCGTTCGGCGTCGGCAACGGAGGCGAGCCCGGCCTCGATGCCAATGCCGCGCTGGCGCAGACGGTCCATGACTGCGGGCGCGGCGTATTCGCTCAGATTGACCGAGGCATAGTCGGGCAGCTCGCTCCAGCCGGCGATCGCAACCAGCTTCCGCTGGTCGTCGTTCTCGATCCAGGCACCCGTCGACACGCCAATCAGCGTCCCCGGGCAGGCGCGGCGGAGCGCCAGCACCGTCCGATCCATCGCCGCCGGAGCCAGGCTTTCCCGACCGTCCAGCCCGCGGGCATGAACATGCAGTTCGGCGGCGCCGGCGGCGATGCAGGCCGCGCCGTCACGCGCCATGGCCTCCGCCGTCAGCGGCAGTTGCGGGTGGAAATCGGCGCTGCGCGCGCCATTGATGCAGGTCTGGACGATCATGCCAGGGGCAGTCCGGTTGCGGTTGCTGCCAGTCTAGCGCGGGCCAGTGAAAACCGGAATCGCGCTGGCGAAGGCTCCTGACATATGGACGCGGCACAGCCTGAATCAGTCTGGCAGAATGCACCTGTATCGTGTTGTTCGGCATAGTCTTCTTAGCAAACGAACATCCGTCGGGCAGAGTTACGGCGAAACATCCAACTCGCGTAATGCAGCGTTGGCGGCACGGTATTCGATAAAACTCTTGGGACAATAGCTGACCGTATGCCTTGCTCTGTCGCATCCTCGATCATGCGCGTGCAGGCTGCGATCCGCGTGCTTGCCTCGACCTCGTCATCGCTGACGCAGTCGCTGCTGGCGGCAAGCGCCGGAAGCCCCGTGACAAGCAGGAGGATGAGACCAGCCAGCGTGCGCCAGAAAAACCTGTGCCGTTCTCGAACCGGTCCGGTCAATTCGCTCCTCGGGTCATCAAAAAGTCTTGGAAATTGTCTTACGGAACCGCGCCCAACTCGTGCAGAGCGGCCTTGGCCGCAACGTATTCGTAATATTCCGCGGGGCAATCGCTGGCAGCGACCCGGTAGAGCCGCAAGGCTTCGTCGTCATGTCGTTGCAGCCGATCGAACTCGGCTATGAACAGGTTCGCCTCGCACAGATTGCCGCGTTTCTTGGCCGGGTCCGGGTCGTCGGCTGCCGCCGATACCTCGGCCGGCGTCAGTTCTCCAAGCAGCATGCGAACCGCTGGCGCCGGCCATTTGGTCATATCGAGCTTTTCAGTCGCTTCCTGCAAGTGGCCCACCGCACCGCTGCGCCGCTCGGTCATCTCCAGCCAGATCGCAAAATAGGCATTGTCGGGCTTGAGCGTGGCCGCCTGTCCGAAATCGGCTTGCGCCTTGGCCAGCGCGCTCGAATAGAAGGAGAGAATGCCGCGGCCAAGATAGGCATAGGCATATTTCGGATCGAGGCTGATTGCCTGATCGTAGTCGGCGGTCGCGCGGGCGTAGTCGCCCTTTGCCGACCAGACGAAGCCGCGGCCGTCGTAACCAGGGGCACCTTTCGGATCGAGGCTGATCGCCTTGTCGTAGTCGGCGATGGCGCGGTCGTCCTCGCCCTTCTTTTGCCAGATCCGGCCTCGGTACCTGAAGGCTTTGGCATGTACTGGATCGAGCATGATCGCCTGGCCGTAGTCGGCGATGGCACGGTCATTGTCGCCCTTGCGTGCCCAGGCATTGCCTCTGTTGTCGTAGGCAGTTGGGTCTTTAGGATCGAGCGTGATTGCCTGGCTGAAGTCGGCGATGGCGCCATCATAGTCGCCCTTGTCAGACCAGACGAGGCCCCGGTTGTACCAGGCATTAACGTTTTTTGGGTCGAGGCTGATTGCCTGCGTGTAGTCGGCGATAGCGTGGTCGTCGTCACCCTTCTTCTTCCAGGCAATGCCACGGTTGTTGTAAGCGGTGGCGTCCCGGGAATCGAGGCCAATCGCTTGGTCATAATCCGCGATAGCGCGGTCGTAATCGCCCTTGTGTTTCCAGGCAACGCCTCGATTGTTGTAAGCACTAGCGTCCTGAGGATTGAGGCCGATTGCTTGGTCATAATCCGCGATGGCGCGGTCGTAGTCGCCCTTGTGCGACCAAGCCACGCCTCTGTTGTAGTAGGTGCTGGCGTCTTTCGAGTCGAGGCTGATCGCTTGGTCGTAATCGGCGATGGCGCGGTCGTAGTCGCCCTTGCGTGCCCAGGCGATGCCTCGACTTTGATAGGCATCGACATCGCGAGGATCGAGGCCGATCGCCTTAGCGTAGTCGGCAATGGCTCGGTCATAGTCGCCTTTTAGTACCCAGACAGCACCACGATTGCTGTAGGCTTTGGCGTCTTTCGCATCCAGACTGATCGCCTGTTCGTAGTCGGCGATGGCTCGGTCGTATTCGCCCTTCTGTTTCCAGGCAACGCCACGGTTGTTGTAGGCTCCCGCATTTTTAGGATCGAGGCTGATTGCCTGGTCGTAGTCGGCGATGGCACGATCGTAGTCGCCCTTGTCTGCCCAGGCGTTGCCCCGGTTGCTGTGGGCATCGGAATGCTTCGGGTCGAGGCTGATGGCCTGACCATAGTCTGTAATGGCGCGGTCGTAGTCGCCCTTGTGCTCCCAGGCGACACCTCGGCTGTTGTACGCCTCGGGGTTTGTCGGGTCGAGGCTGATCACCTGGCCAAAATCGGCGATGGCGCGATCATTTTCGCCCTCCTCGACCATTGTGGCGCCTCTGGCATAGTAAGCACCGGCGAATTTCGAATCGAGGTCGATCGCCTGGCCCAAATCGGCAATCGCACGGTCGTAGTCGCCTTGTGATGCCCGTGCCTCGCCGCGCTTGTACTAGGCAGTCGCGCGGTTGGCCACAGGCTCCGTGGGATCCTCGATCATGCGCGTGCAGGCGGCGATCCGCGTGCTGGCCTCGACCTCGTCGTCGCTGACGCAGTCGCTGCTGGCGGACAAGGCCGGGAGCGCCGAGACCAGCATCGCGACGAGGCAAACGAGGAATTGCCGGACTGCCCCGTCCCTTTGTCGAACCCGTCGGATCAATTCGCCCCCCATCGCGGCAAGCCCAGCTGCATTGTATTCAACGAAATCCCCGAGACAATCGCTAACGAGCTCACCCGGCAAGAAACGGGTGGTCCGCGCGCGCCGTTTCACCCATCTCAATGACAGAGAAGCCACAGGAGGCGAAGCCATGACCATCGATTCGATAGGCGCGAAAGCGGCGGTGAAATCGGCGGAGGTGCGCGTTGCCGGATATGATTGGCGGACGCTGGCCGATGAGCTGAGCGGCTATGGCTGCGCGGTGATGGAAAAGCTGCTGACGCCGCAGGAGTGCCGGCAGATTGCCGGACTTTATTCGGACGAGAGCCATTTCCGCAGCCATGTCCATATGGCGCGGCATGGCTTCGGCAAGGGCGAGTACCGCTATTTCCGCTATCCCTTGCCCGACTTGATCGGCGGCTTGCGCACCGCGCTCTATCCGCGCCTGGCCGCGGTCGCCAACGACTGGAACCAGCGCATGGGTATCGCGCAGCGCTATCCCGACGAACACGCCGCGTTCCTCAGGCAATGCCACGAGCAGGGCCAGACGCGGCCGACGCCGCTCCTGCTGCAATACGTTAACGGCGACTTCAACTGCCTGCACCAGGATCTCTACGGCGATCTGGCGTTCCCGTTGCAGGTCGCGATCCTGTTGTCCGAACCAGGCAAGGATTTCACCGGCGGCGAGTTCGTGCTGACCGAGCAGCGTCCGCGCATGCAAAGCCGCGCCGAGGTGGTGCCGCTGCGCCAGGGCGATGCAGTCGCCTTCGCGGTCCACAATCGTCCGGTCCAGGGCAGCAAGGGCAATTACCGCGTCAATCTCAGGCACGGCGTCAGCCGGCTTCGCTCCGGCATGCGCCACACTGTCGGTATCATCTTCCACGACGCCAAGTAACCGAGCCGCCCGGTCGAGGCCCGGCGGCGGTTACCTGGAAAAATCGCTGCGCACGATGCCGTGGCGCTGGAGCTTGTCGTAGAAGGTCTTGCGCGGAATCCCCAGCGCTTCGATCGTGCGCCTGACGTCTCCGTCGTTGCGGCCAAGCGTCTCGCGGATGATGTCGGCCTCGTAGCGCTCCAGCCGCTCCGGCAGCTTCATGGCGGTGTTCGATTGGGTCGGGGCAGGGGGTTGTGCTTCGGCGCCTTCCTCCAACCCAAGCACGAACCGCTCGGCGAAATGCGCCAGTTCGCGCACATTGCCCGGCCAGTCATGGTCGCTCAGATGGCGATGCACCGAAGCCGGCACTGCCGGCACCTGGCGGTGGAAACGGGCGGCGGCGCGCTCGGCGAAATAGAAGAACAGCAGGGCGACATCGTCGCGGCGCTCGCGCAGCGGCGGGATCGAGATCGTCACCACGTTGAGCCGGTAATAGAGATCCTCGCGAAACGTGCCGCGCTGGCGCGGATCGCCGAGGTCGACCTTGGCGGCGGCGACGACGCGCAGGTCGACCGGCCGCACCTCGTTGGTGCCGAGCGGGGTGACCTCGCGCATCTCCAGCACGCGCAGCATCTGCACCTGTGTCGAGACCGGCATGCTTTCGATCTCGTCGAGGAACAGCGTGCCGCCGCTGGCGTGCTCGATGCGGCCGATCCGTTTCTTCTGCGCGCCGGTGAAGGCGCCGGCCTCATGGCCGAACAATTCGCTTTCGATGACGGTCTCCGGCAGCGTGCCGCAATTCAGCGCGACGAAATTGCCCTTGGCGCGGCGGCCCCAGCGATGCAGAAGGCTTGCCACCACCTCCTTGCCGGAGCCGGTCTCGCCGGTCACCAGCACATCGACGTCGGTGTCGGCGATCTGGCGTAGTGTGCGGCGCAGCCTGTCCATCGCCGGCGTCTGGCCGATCAGCGGCAGGCCGTCCTGCGCCTCTCCGGCCGCCTCGCGCAAGGCCCGGTTCTCCATCACCAGGCGGCGCTTTTCCGCTGCGCGGCGCACGCTCTGTACCAACCGGTCGGCGGCGAAGGGCTTGGTGATGAAGTCGTAGGCGCCGTCCTTGATCGCCTTGACGGCCATGGCGATGTCGCCATGTCCGGTGACGAGGATGACGGGAATGTCGGTATCCAGCCGCAGGATGCGGTTGAAAAGCTGCAAGCCGTCGATCTGAGGCATGCGGATATCCGACACCACGACGCCGGCAAAACCGGCGTCGAGCCCGGCCAGCGCCTCGGCCGCCGCCGCAAAGGCCGAGACCGAGAAGCCGGCAAGCTCCAGCGTCTGCACGGTGGCCTTGAGGAGATCGCGGTCGTCGTCGATCAGGATCACCGGCGCGGCATTGTCGTTCGTCATGATGGCTTACGCTGCTGTCTGGAGATGAATGGTGAAGCGGGTGCCGCTGTCGTCGCTCGAAACCTCGATGCGGCCGCCATAATCGGCGACGATGTCCTTCGAGATGACGAGGCCAAGGCCAAGGCCTTTTTCCTTGGAGGTGTTGAACGGCGTGAACAGCGATTTGAGGATCGCGGGTGGAATGCCCGGTCCGTTATCGGACACGCCGACCGTCACGCCGTCCGCGGTCTCCTCGACCGACACCTGCACATGAGCGTCGTCGCGGCCGTCGAGTGCTTCGAGCGCGTTCTGGAAGAGGTTGATCAGCACCTGTTCGAGCCGCACCCGATTGCCCATGACCTTGAGGCTCGGCGGCGGCAGGTCGATGACCAACGCGTCGAGCCGGCCGGCAAAGCGGCTTCTCAAGAGCATGACGGCGCCTTCGATAACACCACGTAATTCGACAGGCTCGGCGGCGGTGCGGCCCTTGCGGGCAAATGCCTTCAACTCCTCGGTGATTGAGCCGATGCGTTCGGTAAGGGCTGCGATAGCGCCGAGGTTTTCCTCGGCCGGCCCGGTCTGCTTGCGGTCGAGGAAGGTGCGGGCATTGTCGGCATAGGCGCGGATGGTGGCGACCGGCTGGTTGATCTCATGGGCGACGCCGGCAGCGACCTGGCCGAGGATGGCGAGGCGGTTGGCCTGGACCAGATCCTGCTGCACGATTTGGAGCTTGGCTTCCGTGCTGCGGTGGCCTGTTATCTCGGCCTGCAGCCGGTCGCGGGCGCGGCTCAAATCCTCGGTCCGTTCGACGACGCGGCGTTCGAGTTCGGTGCGGGCTGCCTGTTCGGCAGCAATCCGCATCTGCGCCGACTGCCGGCGCCACAACAGATACGCGGCAAGGCCGAGCAGCGGGACGACGACGCCGAGCGCAAGAAGCCGCATTTCGCGGACGGCGGCGGCGATCGGCGCTTCAGCCGGGATCAGATAGTCGAGCCGCCAGGGGGTCGAAGGGATCGGTGTTGAAAGGCTGAGATACTCCGCGTCGCTGCCGCCGGGCGTTACTGCGTGGACGATCGACACATCCGGGCTGAGCGCCTGCGCGTGCATGATCGGCAACGGCACAAGCGGCGCGTCGCCGAACTGTTGGCTGTCGCGGATCGCGGCTTGCTTGGGTGCGGCCAGCGGTGCGGTTGTCATGAAACGCCAGGACGGCACGCTGGTGATCAGCACGACGCCATTCTCGTCGCTGACATAAGCCGGGCGATTCGCCTCGCGCCAGTCGGCTTCGAGCTGGTCGAACTCCATCTTGACGACGACGACGCCGAGCGGTGCGTCTGTGTCGCCGACGCGGCGCGAAATGTAGAGGCCGGGACGCTTGCTGACATTGCCGAGCGCAAAATACTCGGCGGTTCCGGCCTGCATCGCGCCGGAGAAATAATCGCGGAAACGGTAGTCGTTGCCGACGAAGCTGATCGGCTCGCGCCAGTTGCTGGAGGCGATCGCCAGTCCATCGGTGCCGATGACATAGAGCACCGACGCCTTGGTGCCGGAGACCAGCCCCTCGAGCTTGCGGTTCAGCACATCGATTGCCGCGGCATTTTTCTGCGTCAGCGCGTCACGCACTTGCTGGTCTGCGGATAAAAGCAGGGGCAGGGCACGCGGGCTTTCGAGCACGGCGCGCAGCAGCGCGACCTTCAGGTTGGCGTCGGTACGCCCCTGCGCCGCCAGGGTCTCGACCTCGGCGGTGCGGCCGTAGAGGCCGGCGCCGTAGAGCGCTGCGGTGACGATCAGCAGGGCGACGGCCGCAAACAGCAGCCAGGCTCGGCGCGCCCGCCTGGCGAGTTGCTCGGGCGTCGAAGACAAGGCACCGGCGGGGCGTTGCAGCATCGCCCATTTGTGCATGAACTCGCACAAAACGCAATTCGACCTATGCGGAGAGTCGCACTTGGCCATGCGTCCGGCAGTGCGGACGTTTGCGAATGCTCAATAAAATCAATGCTGAAGCACTCTTCTGCGTATCTGGCACGGCTGTTGCAAACACGAATTCAGCAGTCGCGAGGCTGCTGGTCTCAAAACAACTGCCCCGGGGAGTCGAGCTTTCGATCGGGGCGCCATGGAGGACGTCATGCAGACAGCAATCGCTGCCGCCGAGCCGCGCGGCAAACTTCCCTTATACCGGCATCTTTATGTGCAGGTGCTGGCGGCGATCGCCGCCGGCGTGCTGCTCGGCCATTTCTATCCCGAAACCGGCGAGGCGATGAAGCCGTTCGGCGATGCTTTCATCAAGCTGGTGAAGATGGTGATCGCGCCGGTGATCTTCCTGACGGTGGCGACCGGCATCGCCGGTGTTTCCGACCTGCAGAAGGTCGGCCGCGTCGCCGGCAAGGCGATGATCTATTTCCTGGTGTTCTCGACGCTGGCGCTGGTCGTCGGCCTGGTCGTCTCCAATGTCGTCCAGCCCGGCGCCGGCATGCACATCAATCCAGCGACGCTCGATACCGCCAAGGTGGCGGCGTATGCCGAGAAGGCGCACGACACAACCATCGTCGGGTTCCTGATGAACATCATCCCTGACACCATCACCGGCGCCTTCGCGCAGGGCGACATCCTGCAGGTGCTGTTCTTCTCGGTGCTGTTCGGCGTCGCCCTGGCGTTGGTCGGCGATCGCGGCCGTCCGGTTGTCGATTTCCTGCAGGCGCTGACCACGCCGATCTTCCGCCTCGTCGCCATCCTGATGAAGGCCGCACCGATCGGCGCGTTTGGCGCCATGGCCTTCACGATCGGCAAATACGGCATCGGCTCGATCGCCAATCTCGCCATGCTGATCGGCACGTTCTACTTGACCGCGCTGCTGTTCGTGCTGGTGGTGCTCGGCGCGGTTGCCCGCTACAACGGCTTCTCGATCCTGGCGCTGATCCGCTACATCAAGGAAGAGCTGCTGCTGGTGCTCGGCACCTCGTCCTCGGAAGCGGCATTGCCAGGCCTCATGGCCAAGATGGAGCGCGCCGGCTGCAACCGCTCGGTGGTCGGTCTGGTTATCCCGACCGGCTATTCCTTCAACCTCGACGGCACCAACATCTACATGACGCTGGCGGCGCTGTTCATCGCGCAGGCGACCGACACGCCACTCACCTACGGCGACCAGATCCTGCTGCTCGCCGTCGCCATGCTGAGCTCCAAGGGTGCCGCCGGCATCACCGGCGCTGGCTTCATCACCCTGGCGGCGACGCTTTCGGTCGTCCCCACGGTGCCGGTCGCCGGCATGGCGCTGATCCTCGGCGTCGACCGCTTCATGTCGGAGTGCCGGGCGCTGACCAACTTCATCGGCAATGCGGTAGCGACGGTCGTGGTGGCACGCTGGGAGGGAGAACTCGACCAGACGAAGTTTGCCGCCGCCATGGCCGGCGACTTGCCGGAGGAAGTCGACCTGTCGCTGCCGGGTTTGCAGGCCGCCTGACTGTTTAGGCTGCATGGTCATAAGCCCCGGAGGCGGTTCACCGGCTCCGGGGCAAAAGGGCCGGCGGTCGCGGCATGCCGCCTGAAACGCAACCTGAAGTGGCCCTATTTTCGACGCGGGGCTTGTTCCAGCCGCATTTGCAGGCCAGTATCCGCCATGCCTTCAGGGCACCCGTCCGCTTCGCTCCCGACCTGATTGCGAGGCGAGACATTTCCGTCGGGCTCGGTTGCGACATCACCTTGGCCGAACGTCGGAGCTTTTGCTGCCGACCGCGTTCTGACTATGGCGGCAGCCCTCGAAGGCAATGGCGGCCTCACTGCGAAGTCGCAAGCGAAACGTGACCCGTCTCCTGGTGGAAAGCGCAAGCTTTTCTGAGGGGAACTCGTCGCGCCTGAAGAGGGGCACTTGAAGAGGGGCAGGCCCATGAGGGCCTTTGCCGAACCAAAGCAAGATGCGAGGTCAAACGCGATGCAGCCTGTCATTCCGGTATCCATCATCATCCCGAACTACAACTATGCGCGGTTCCTCAAACGCAGCATCGACAGCGCCCTCGAGCAAGACTACGCCGATGTCGAAGTCATCGTCGTCGACGATGCATCGCAGGACAATTCCACGACAATCATGGAATCCTATCGCGATGAGATACTCGCATGCCCGCGAGCGCAAAATGGCGGACACGCGGCGGCATTCAACACCGGCTTCGCGGCGAGCTCGGGCAAGATCGTCCTGTTCCTCGACGCCGACGATTATCTTTATCCAACCGCCGTCTCTACCATTGTCGAAACCTGGGACGAGGCAACCGCCCAGGTCCAGTCCAGACTGCATATCGTCGACGAGGGGCAACGCATCAAGGATGTCTTTCCGCCGCCCGAACTGGCTTTCGACAGCGGCGACGTCATGCCGAAACTCCTGCACAAGGGCCGCTATCAGACGACCGTGACCAGCGGGCTCGCCTTTGACCGCGCAACGCTCGAATCGATCATGCCGATACCGGAGCCGGAGTTCCGCCAGGGCGCCGACGGCTATCTGGCAACGCTGGCGCCGATGTACGGGCATGTCCAATCGATCGACGAATGCCTCGGCGCCTACCGGATCCATGGCGCCAACCATTCAGTCTTCGGTGAAAAGCTCGCCGAGCGGGCACGCTGGCGGGTAACTCACGATTTCCGCCGCATGCAGGCGCTGTCGGACCAGGCTTCCGGGATCGGCCTGACCATCGTGCCGTCGAATGCCGTCCGCCACGATCCGGTCCACCTGGAAGAGCGGCTGGCATCGCTTTGCGCGGACAGAGACCGACATCCCGTGGCCGACGATTCCCGGCTGGCGCTCGGGGCGGCCGGCGCCGTCGCCAGCCTCGAAATGACCGCATCCCTGCGGCGGCGTGCAATCCTTGCCGCCTGGTTCCTGTCGGTCGGAGTGTTGCCGCGGAAAATGGCGACCGCGGTGCTGTCGTGGAAGCTTGATGCGTCGTCGAGGCCGGCATTTTTGAGCCGCCTGTCCAAGAGAATCCGCCATGCCATGGGTTAGTGGGTGGCGCTGTGCCACAACTCCGCCAGGTTTTTGGGAGGTCTGGCAACCCGGGTAGATTTCGAACAATATCATTATGGGTACGTGGCGCCCCAAGCGAAAGGACAACCAGCCCATGACCTCTTATGAGCCGATGCGTCCGATGGAGCGCTGCCCATCCCACCCTGGAGCGCTGCTTGACGACATTATCCCGGCAACCGGAAAGACCAAGGTGGAGATCGCCAATCTGCTCGGAATCTCGCGCCAGCAGCTTTATGACATCATCCGCGAAAAGAAGCCGGTGTCGCCGGCTGTCGCTGCCCGTCTTGGAAAGATGTTCGGCGACGGCGCCGCGATCTGGCTCAGGATGCAGGCCGCCTATGATGCGTGGCACGCGGAACGCGAGGTTGACGTCAGCGCCATTCCAAGGCTGCATGCTGCCTGAGATGCAATAGATCGGCCGAACCACCGAGGCTCTCACAAATCGATCACGGTCCCGCCTGCCTGGACCGGTCCTGCGGTTCGACGGCTCGCTCGACCAGGACATGCGCTTCCCGCGCGGCCTCGATGAACGCGTTCCTGGCGGCTTCGGTCCAGCGATCGTCGCTCATGGCGCGGCGGCATGTGCGCAGTGCCACCCCGTGTTTGGCGCTGCCGGTGTCACGCCAGTGGGCTTCCAGCAATGCGACAGCCTGCCGTGCGTTGGAAATGTTGCGGATATCTCCCACGATGCCGACCGCAACCGCAACCGGCTTGGCAAACCATCCCTGGTTCATGGCGGGGCCTTCGACCTGTTGAACCATCTATAACGAAAATCGTAGCCCAAGGTTTCATTCGCGCCAGTCACCTCGGCGTGAGGCGGCGTCTACAGCGCTGCGCGCAGCCTGACCACGACGCTTCGCGCCACAAGCACCAGCACGGTGATGACGATCAGGATCACCGAGAGCGCTGCGATCGCCGGGTCGATGTTGTCGCGCAGGCCCATCCACATTAGCCGCGGCAGCGTGATGGCGTTGACCGAGGTGATAAACAGGGTGACGCCGATCTCTTCCCAGGACAGCACGAAGGACAACAACGCCGCGGTGACGATGCCGAACTTGATATTGGGCATGATGATGCGGGTGGCGCGCTCCCACACGGTGGCGCCGAGGCCGCGGGCGGCGAGGTCGATGCGGCGGTCGAGCTGGCTGAGCGACACCAGGATCAGCACCGTGGCGAAGGGCACCGTCATCACCGCATGCGCCATGGCGACACCCAGCCAGGTGTCATAGCCGAAGAATGAGCTGACGCCAGAGATCGAGGTCAGCAGGAAGTAGAGCGTGATTGCCGAGACCACCGGCGGCACCACCATCGGCAGCAGCACGAAACCGACCAATGCTGCCGTGAAGCGCGGCTGGAACATCCAGATGCCGAGGCTGAAGCAGAGCGCCAGCACGGTGGAAAAGGCGCTGCTGACGATGCCGATCCTGATCGAGAGCAGGATCGAACTGATCCAGCGCGGATCCTCGATCAGCGCCCGGTAATGGCGCAGCGACAATTCGCCCGACGGCATCGCCAGCATGCGGCTCGGCGTCAGCGACACCGGGATGACGGCGAGCAGCGGCAGCAGCAGGAACAGCGCGACGAGGGCGGCGAGGACCAGCGAGACGGGACCGGGGCGGTAGGTCGGCATCGCGCTACACCAATTGCTTGGGTCTGATATAGCGGAAAAGCAGCGCCATCAGCGCGCCGACGAACAGCACCAGCACCACGCTGATCGCCGCACCCAGGCCCCAGTCCGGGCTCTGGAAGATGCGAAGGTAGATCAGCTCGGCGATCATCACGCTGCGACCGCCGCCGAGGATCGCCGGCGTGACGAAGAAGCCGAGCGAAAAGACGAAGACGATCAGCGCCGAGCCGATGATGCCGGAGCGGGTCATCGGCACGAATACCGACCAAAAGGTGCGCATACGGCTGGAGCCGAGGCCACGCGCCGCCAGCAGCACGCGATCGTCGAGGCTGCGCATCGATGAGGCCAACGGAAACACGGCGAAGGGAATGAGGAAATGCGTCATCCCGACGATAACGCCGAACTCGTTGCGCACCAGCGCCAGCGGCTCTGAGATGAAGCCGACCGCCTGCAGCCAGGTGTTGATCAGGCCGCGATTGGACAAAAGCGCCACCCAGCCGAAGGCGCGCGTCAGCACCGAGATCCAGAACGGCACCAGGATGCAGAACTCGGCCACCACGCGCTGCACCGGCGTGCCGCGTACCCAGACAACGGTGATGACGTAGGCGGCGACAACCGAAACGATCGTCACGATCGCGGCGATGCGCAGCGTGCGGATGAAGACCGACTGCACCAACTGATCCGTGAGCAGCGCATTGTACTGCCCCAGCCCCGGCGTGGGCAGCGTAAAACTCCATTTGACCACGCCAAGGAATGGCCAGGCGTAGGCCAGCACAAGAAAGAGGAGCAGCGGCGCCATCAACAGCGCCGCGCCCATCCTGTCGGAGAGGTATGCTCTCATCCGGTTATCCCGGCTTGTCAGGCGGAGATGATCTTCGTGTATTCGTCGAGTGCTGCCCCGTAGTTCTTGGCGTACCAATCCATGTCGAGCGGAATCTGCTTTTTCATGTTCTCGGGATCGACCGGGTTGATGCGCTTCTTGTCGGCGGGGATCAGCGCATCGGTGGCCGGGTTGGCCGGACCCTGGCCGAGCTTGTCGAACATGATGAGTTCCTTCTCCGGGTCCTGGGTGCTGGCGATGAACTTCATCGCCGCGTCCTTGCCGCCGGGATTGCCCTTGAGCACGGCGAGCGCGCCGGGCGAGATCAGGCCCTGGTCCCAGATGAACTTGATCTTGCCGCCGCTGTCCTGCTCGATGAGCGAAGCCCGGGTCGACCAGACGATCGCCATCGAGGCCTCGCCATTGAGCAGCACGCTCTGGCTTTCGGCGCCGCCACCCCAATAGGCGACGACGTTTTCCTTGAAGGCTGCGATCTTGTCATGCGCGCGCTTGAGGTCGAGCGGGTAGAGCGAGGCCGGCGCGACGCCGTCGGCGAGCAGTGCCGCTTCCCAGCTCGACACGCCCCATTTGTAGAGCGAACGCTTGCCGGGGAATTTTGCCACGTCGAAGAAGTCGGCCATGCCGGTCGGTGCCTGGCTGCCGTATTTCTCGGCATCGTAGGCGATGACGTAGGAGAAGAAATAGGTCGAGGCAGCGTACTCCCAGCCGAATCCCGGCCGCATCTTCTTCTTGTCGACGACCGCATAGTCGATCGGCTCGAGCATGCCTTGGGCGCCGAGAGTGATGGCCGAGAACGGATCGACGTCGACCAGATCCCAGGTCGGCGCGCCGCTCTTGAACTGCGCCGCGATCGCGCCTTCGGTCGGGCCGGAGCCGTCCATCTTGACGGTGATGCCGGTCTCCTTGGTGAAGGCCTGGCCGTAAGCCGCATCGTAGGCGGTGATGGCGTCGCCGCCCCAGTTGACCAGCACCAGTTCCTTCGCCGCGGCAAAGGCGCCGGTCGAGCGCAGTAGCATCGGCGTGCCGGCCAGCACCACTGCGGCCAGCTGCGTGAACTGCCGGCGCGAGATCTCGCCGCGCACTGCCCTGGCGGATAGCGCCTCGATGGAATTTTTCTTGGTTTGGTTTGTCATGTCAGTTCCCCTTTTTGTCGTTGGTATTTCCTGAATGTCAGCTTGGCGAATTCGCCACGCCGATCGTCATTGCTCTCCATCCGGAAGGAGGAAGCCTTTCTCCGCGGGCCAGGTCAGCCAGACGGAATTGCCCTTGCTGAGGGCAGAGGCGGCGACCTCGTTCGGCACCGAGACCGTCACCTTGGCGCCTTGGCGCGTCGTCAGATCGAGCCGCGTTGCAGCGCCGAGATAGGTCGAGGCGACGGCAGTCGCGGCAATGCCGTTCTCGCCTGCCGCGGCTTCGCGGGCGATCGACATGTATTCCGGCCGGATCGCCAGGATGGCATCGCCATGGACCTTCTCGGCCCTGCAGCGCATGCTGATCGCGCGGTCTTCGCAGAGGCCCGTCGAGCCATTGTCGGCCGGGCGCACGCCCTTCAGCGGCAGCATGTTGATCTCGCCCAGGAACTCGGCGACGAAGCGGTTGTCCGGCCGGTCGTAGACCTCGTCCGGCGCGCCGACCTGCAGCAATTTGCCATGGTTGAAGATGGCGACGCGAGATGACAACGCCAGCGCCTCGCTCTGGTCATGGGTGACGAAGACGAAGGTGGTGCCGGTCTCCTGGTGCAACCGCTTCATCTCGGCCTGCATCTGGCCGCGCAGGCCCTTGTCGAGTGCCGAAAACGGCTCATCGAGCAAAAGTACGCCCGGCTCGAACACCAGCGCCCGCGCCAGCGCCACGCGTTGCTGCTGGCCGCCGGACAATTGCGACGGCAGTTTCTTCTCGTGGCCCTTGAGCCCGACGCGCTCGATCATTTCGCCGACGCGGCGCTTGATCTCGGCCGCCGATTTCTTGCGCACCTTGAGCGGGAAGGCGATGTTGGCCTCGACGCTCATATGCGGGAACAGCGCATAGCCCTGGAAAACCATGCCGGCGGCGCGCTGCTCGGCCGGCCGCTCGGTGATGTCGACGCCGTCGCTGTAAAGGCGGCCGTCGGTCGGCTGAATGAAGCCGGCAAGGATCATCAGGAAGGTGGTCTTGCCGGAACCGGAAGGGCCGAGCAGGGTGAGGAACTCGCCACGGCCGATATCGAGCGTCAGATCGTCCAGCGCACGGAACGAGCCGAAGCTCTTGCCGATCCCGATTGCCTTGATCTCTGCGGCCCGGCCGGGGTGCTGCATCCTGCCCTTTCCTTAGCGTAGCCGAAATCGTAGGCAGGGCGGCGGCTCACCGCAACCGAATAGTTTTCGCCTGATCGGCAAATTTGATTCATCTATGCGCCAATCTCCCCCTCAAGGGGGAGATGTCGCCGAAGGCGACAGAGGGGGTCGCTTCGCTTGAAGTGCCAACCTCCTCTGCAGCAGCAGGCCGAGCCCAGTTGGACCGACCCCCTCTGGCCGCTTCGCGGCCATCTCCCCCTCGAGGGGGAGATTAACGCTGGTTCTCCGACAGCTTCGACCTCAGCCACCGCCCAAACGCCTCCAGCACCGGATGCGCCGCCTTGGCGTGCTCGGAAACCAGAAAATACGAGCGCGGTGAATTGATCGCTATGTCGAAGGGGCGGACCAGCCGGCCTTCGCTCAGTGCCCGGCCGCTGGTCAGCTCGTCGCCCATGGCGATGCCCTGGCCGGCGATCGCCGCCGAAAAGACCAGGTTCATGTCGGAAAAGAAGATGCCGCCTTCCGGGTCGGGGTTCTCGACCTTGGACAGCGCCAGCCAGCGCGCCCAGTCCTCGGTGTCGCCGAGATGCAGGAGATTGGCGCGCAGCACGTCTGCCGGCTTGGAGAAGCCGCCGATCTTGTTGAGCAGCGTCGGGCTGCACAGCGGCGTAAAGGAGATCCCGCACAACAGCTCGACCGCGCGGTTCGGCCAATTGCCGACGCCGAAGGCGATGAAGGCATCGGCCTCGGCATTGCTGACATCATCGAGACGCCGCGGCGTCAGGATGCGCAGCGCGACATCGGGGTACATCTGCCGGAACTCGCCGATATGGGTGCACAGGAACAGCGAGGCGAAACCCGGCGTACAACTGACGCTGAACGAGCCGCCGATGCCGGTGCCGGCATGGCGTGTCACCGCGTCGCCCAGCACCGTCAGCGCCTTGCGCACGTCGCTGGCATAGCGCTGGCCGCGCGGCGTCAGCGCCACGCCCTTGCCGATGCGCTCGAGCAGGTCGAAGCCGAGATCGCGTTCGAGCAGGCGAAGCTGATGGCTGACTGCGCTGCGGGTCAGATGCAGTTCGTCGGCGGCGCGCCAGACGCTGCCGTGGCGGGCAAAACTGTCGAGGGCGCGCAGCGCCTGCGTCGAGGGAATTCTCAAGAGGTGAACCGAATTTGCATGAGCCGGGAAAACATATCACTTTTTGGCGGGGCGCTTCACTGCTTTCTTTCCGCCATGGAGAAACCGGTGACCTCCGCGCAAGCGACCGCACTTGCCTTTCTGGACGACATCCAGCCGTCGCTATCGGCGTGGACGCGGGCGATCTTCGATTTCGGCGAGACCGCCTGGCGCGAATACCAGTCGGCCGCCTGGTATGTCGAGCATCTGAAGCACGAAGGCTTTTCCGTCGAGGAAGGTTCTGGCGGCATGCCGACCGCCTTCTGCGCCCACTGGACCAATGGCGCGGGGCCGACCATCGGCCTGTATGCCGAGTATGATGCAGTGCCCGGCAATTGCCAGGATGCGGCGACGGTGAAGCGACCGCGCCCGGGGCTGGGCGAACAGGCCGGCGGCCACACCGATCCGCATTCCGGCCTCGGCATTGCCAACCTCGGCGGGCTGCTGGCGACCAAGGCGGCGATGCAGCGCCACGGCATATCAGGCACGCTGCGCTTCACCGGCGAGCCGGCGGAGAAGGTGAGGGGATCGAAGCCGATCCATGCCGCGAAGGGCTATTACGATGGGCTGGCGGGCATGATCTCCTTCCATCCATTTTACATGCTGCCGCTGTGCAACACGGCGCGCTGGGACACACATTGCGGTGCGGCCTATGCGATGATCTACCGCTTTGTGTGCGACGAACCCGAAAATTGGGTTCGCGCAAGCGATGCAGCACCCATCCCGCAGGCGCATTCGGCGGTCAGGGCGCCCGGCGCCAACGACGCGCTGATGATGATGTATATGGCGTCCAAGGCGCTGCGCGATTCCATGCTGCCGCATCAGGGCGGCTGGTCGATCAGCGAGGCGATCCTGACGGCGGGCCAGGCGACCGCCGACAATCTGCCGGCCGGGCTGGCCGAGATCCAGTACATGATCCGTGTGCCGACGCTGGCGATGGCCGAGCAGGTCACCGCCGTGCTCGACCGCAATGCGGAAGCCGCAGCCAGGATGAGCGGCTGCCGCCATGAGCGGCACTGGGTGTCGAAGTCGCGGCCGGGGCTGGCCAATCACGTCATGGCCGGCATTGCCTTCGACGCGCTGGCGGCGGTCGGGCCCCCGTGCTGGGACGAGACGGCCAAGGCGATCGCCCGCGAAGTCCAGGTCAATGCCGGGGGCGAGGCGACCGAGGAACCATTCATCGACGAACTGGAGCGGCTGATTGCACCGCAGGATGCCGAGGCGATCCTGCGCCGTGACTTGCCGCCATCGCAGCTCAATTCCACCTCCGACGATTACACCGACATGTCGTGGCATACACCGACGGCACGATTCTACGTCGCCCGGCCGGCGCTGCGATCCGAGAACGGCCACGCGTTTTCGTCCTGGGCGATGAATGCGCTGGGCGGCATTTCTGCCACCATCGACCCGATGGTCATCTGCGCCGCAAAGACGGCCGCGCTGGCAGCACTTCGCCTGTTGGAAGACGAGGCTGCGCGCGACGCTGCGATGGATGAATTCGTCACCCGCACCGGCGGCGGCATCGGTGGCTCGAACTGGATCGCGCCGCTCTGCGACTACGATCCGCCAATCGGATTTCGCTGGCCGGAATACATCACCACCCCGCGCGGACGGGATTGGTGGATACCAAGCAACCAAGCCGCATGATCAACATCAACCAAGCCGCCCTTCACGAGGAGAAACCCCATGACCGTCCATGACCGCATCGTCACCGAGCCGTTTTCGCTGCAGCGCCGCAACCCGGCCGGCGGAACCAAGCCGCTGACCGCCTGGGGCTTCGCCAACGAGACCGACGTGCTGACCGACGTGCTGCTCGGCTCGCCGAATTTCCTGCGTCATCTCTCGACCAGTTCGCTGTCGCGCAAACATCTGCGGGAGGCGCCGTGCAACGTCCAGATCGCGCAGGCGCAGCACAAGGACCTGGTCGCCGCCTATGAGCATTTCGGCGTCAACACCCACTGGCACGAGCCAACGCCGGAGCTGCCGATGCAGGTCTATTCGCGCGATTCCAGCGTCATGACGCCGTACGGCGCCATCATCACCGCCATGTCGCAATGGTGGCGGCGCGGCGAGAACTACGCGGCGATCCGCACCTATGAGAGGCTCGGCATTCCGATCTACGACATGGTCACCGCCGGCACCTTCGAAGGCGGCGACTTCAACGTCATCGAGGACGGCATGGTGCTGATCGGCTGCGGCGGCGCCCGCACGCAGGAGGAGGGCGCGCGCCAGGTGCAGGCCTGGTTCGACAAGGAGGGCTGGGAGACCCGGATCGCCTTCATCGACGAATATTATGTCCATATCGACCTGATGGTGGTGCCGATCGCTGAAAAACTGACCGCTGTCTGCCTCGCCTGCACGGAGCCGGGCATCGTCGACTGGCTGAAGGGCAAGGGCCACGAGATCATCGACGTGCCGTTCCCGGACACGATGGCGCTCGGCTGCAACTTCATGTCGCTGGGCAAGGACCGGGTCATCGCGCCGACCTCGAGCCAGACGCTGATCGGTCAGCTCAAGGCGCGCGGCTTCGAGGTGGCGGCCATCGACATGAGCGAGATCTCGAAGACCGGCGGCGGCATTCACTGCATGGCGCAGGCGCTGAAGCGCGAGCCGGCCTGAGGGGCCGGCCTTTAGCCCGGCCGCTTGTGCGAAAGCGCCATTGTCAGCACCGTCGATCCCGCCTGGCGCGCGGCGCGCGCCTACAGCACGATGAGCTTTCCCTTGCGCAGACGCCGGGCGCAACGATAGACGAGGTCGGCAGCGACCATGTCTTCCATCGCAATGCCCATCGCCTTGTAGGTGGTGATCTCTTGATCCGAAACGCGGCCCGGCGCGCGGTCGAGCAGCATGGCGCCAAGCTCGATGCCGAAATCCGGGTCGAAGCCGGCAAGCTCGCAAGATCCGACCGGGGTCGGTTTGAATGCATCCCTGGTTTCGACAAAAAGACTGGATCTGCCGATGAGCTCGAACGGCATTTCACCGCCGGGCGGCGCCACCCCGACCGACGAGACATGCGTGCCTGGCTGGACCCAGCCTGCGTCGATCACCGGCTGGTAGGAGTGGGTCGCCAGGCACACCACGTCGGAACTGCGCACTGCTGCCTCGAGGTCGGCGACCGCCACCACCGACGGATGCAGCCGGGCAAGCGCTGCCGCATCGTCGAAACTCTTTGAAGCGACACGGATTTCGGCAAAGTCGCGCACCAGCGGCAACAGATGCAGGTGCTGGTTGGCCTGCACGCCGGCGCCCACCACGGTCGCTATCCTGGCATCCCGGCGCGCAAGCGCGCGCACCGACAGCACGGCGGAGCCGGAGGTCCGCACCGCGGTTATGAAGGTGCCGTCCATGATACAGACCGGCAGGCCGGACAGCGGATCGAACAGGCTGATGGTGGCGAGGTGGCTGGGCAGGTTCTTGGCCAGGTTGCCTTCGAAGACGTTGACGATCTTGACGGTCAGGTTCATGCCCTCCATCCAGGCCGGCATGGCGAGGCTGTAGCCGGCCCCGGGGATGTCGAGTTGTGGTCGGGGTGGATTGACGACCTTGCCTTGTGACAGCGCCTTGAAGCCGTCTTCCAGAACATCGAGAAGCTGACTGAGGTCGATGCATTCCATCACGTCGGCTTCGCTCAGCACCAGGATCTCGGTCGCTCCCTTGCTGATTTCCGCCGCACTCCTGCCGGCTGGGCTGAACGCTTCCTTGGTCATCCTGCACTCCTGTGTTCGAAATCGGCTCACCACGTTTGCTTTCAGCGGTGAGGGAAGCGCAGGCTATTGCGAGGTTTTATGTTATGAAATACGTCGATTTCGGCATCTCTGCGTGAAATCAACACGCAAATCCCTCAGATAGCGTGGATTGTGAAATGAGCGACCTCGACCAGATAGACCGCAGCCTGCTCCGGTTGCTCCAGGAAGACGGACGCCGGACGACGCTTGATCTTGCCGGGCGTGTCGGGCTGTCGCCAACTGGAACCAGCCAGCGGGTGAAGCGCCTGTTCCGCGACGGGTTCATCACCGCGGTCAGGGCCGTGCTTGATCCGCGCAAGGTCGGCCGGGGAACGCTGGTGTTCATCGAGGTCCGGCTTGACCACACGGCGCCTCATGTCTTTGACCGCTTCGCCGAAGCCGTGGCGAAAGCTCCGGAGGTTCTGGAGTGCCATATGGTGGTTGGCGGTTTCGATTATCTGGTCAAGGCGCGGATCGCCGATATGGCGGTGTTCCAGGATTTCCTGCAGCGGGTCATCCTGCCGCTGCCCGGCGTGCGCGAAACGCACACTTTCGCCTCCATCGCCGATGTCAAGCCGAACGCCCTCTTGCCGGTGTGATCAGTGGAGGAGGATCAGAGCGACCTGCATCGCATCTTCGCCCAGGTGCAGAGATGCCGGAGACCGGCTCTAGCCTTGCACGGTCAGCAGGTTTGCGTCGCGCGCGAGCCGCCACTCACCATCCGCCTCCTTGCGCAGGAGCGTCAGCGCATATCCCGATCGATGGACTGGCTTCCCGTCCGGCGGCGTCGCGGTCATATCGATGCGGCTGCGGATGAAGGCCCAATTGCCGAGAAGCTGTAGTTCCACGATATCGCTCGTGCCGTCGATATGAACGCCGGCCGTCTCCAGCGCGGCTGCCGCGAAGATCTCCTTGTCGAAGGGTTCCCGGCCGGGAACCATGAAGATCGCATCGTCCGTCATCAAGCTGAGGACGGTTGCGATGTCTCCACGCTTGCTCGCATCCATCCACGTCCCGACCAGCTTTCGGATTGCTTTTTCGTCGCCCGTCATCCGTTACCTCCCTGGCTTCTCGCCGTCATCGATGGCGCACGGCGCTCCTCCCTCGCTGCTACATAGGGCTTGGATCGCACCCGTCATCGATTGCAGTGCGTCGCGCCGCGGGTGGCACGGTCCGCGAGCCGGCAGGTTCGCGCCCTCCATGCCTATCGCCAGCCACCGGAGGCGGTGATGCGCTCGCCGGTCAGCCATGACGCTTCGTCGGACGCGAGGAACACCGCGACGCGGGCGACGTCGTCGGGCAGGCCGAAGCGACCGAGCGGCGTCATGGCTATAATCTGCTTCTCGAATTCGCTGCCGACGATGCCGATGCGCGCGAGGCCCTCGGTATCGATGCCGCCGGGCGCGATGGCGTTGACGCGGATGTTGCGTGCGCCGAGCTCCCGCGACATCGACAGCGTGATCGTGTCCACCGCACCTTTGGTCGCGGCGTAGACGAGCGAGTTCGGCTGCGGATTGCGGCTGGCGACCGAGCTTATGTTGATGATGCTGCCGCCGCCCGCGCCAAAATGGTTCACTGCTGCTTGCGTGGTCAGAATGATGCCCAACACATTGGTGTCGAACTCGCGGTGAAACTCGGCCTCGGTAACCGCTTCCAGCGGCTCGAATGCGAAGACTCCGGCATTGTTGACCAATATGTCGAGCCCGCCAAACTCCAATTTCGCCGCCTCGAACAGGCGGCGCACATCAGCCGCTAGCGACACGTCGCCCTGGACGGCGACGGCGCGGCCGCCACGGTCCTCGATCTCGGCGACGACGCGGTCGGCGCCTTCCCGTGACGAGGCGTAGTTGACGACCACTGCGGCGCCGGCCGTGGCAAGACTCTTGGCGATGGCGGCGCCGATACCCTTGGAGGCGCCGGTGACGATGGCGACCTTGCCGTTCAGCTTGCTCATCAAATCTCTCCTTTGTTGACGATGAGCGGTATTTAATCATGATCGAAACGCGTATTATGGTGCCCGCAATCCGTTCTTTCGTGCCTGGAATTCCGGAATGACCACCATCCTCGAAAAGACCGCCGGTCTCGTCGCCTTCGTCCGCACGGTCGATGCCGGCTCGTTCCATGCCGCCAGCCGGCTGGTCGGCTCCAGCCCGTCGGCAGTGTCGAAAAGCGTGGCGCGGCTCGAGCGTCGGCTCGGCGTCAGGCTGATCCAGCGCTCGACGCGCCGGCTCGGGCTGACCAGCGAAGGCATCGCTTATTACGAGCGCGTGGCGCCGCTGCTCAGGGCGCTGGACGATGCCGAAGACATCGTCCAGATGGCCGATACGGCGCGCGGCCTGCTGCGCGTTACAGCGCCGGTCGAGCTTGGGCGTGGCCTGATCGCGGCATGGGCGCAAGCGTTCCTTGCGCAGCACGGCGCAGTCAAACTGGAGCTCAGCGTCACCGACCGTCACGCCGATCTGATCCGCGAAGGCTATGACGTTGCGGTGCGCATGGGGCCGCTCTCAGACACCGGGCTCGTCGCGCGCAAGATCGCCAATCTGCCGATCATGCTGGTGGCCTCACCGGCCTATGTCGAGCGGCGCGGCCGTCCGGCATCGGTCGAGGATTTACGGGACCATGAATTCGTCCGCCACCAGATGGCTGGCCGGCCTTATCCGGTCACATTTGCCGACGGTACGATGATCGTGCCGGATGGGCGGCTCGATACCGATGACGGCGGCGCCATCCGCAATGCCGCACTTGCCGGCGCCGGCATCGCGCATCTGATGCGGTTTGCCGTGCAGGACGATCTCGACGCGGGTCGCCTGGTCCGCATCCTGCCCGAGGTGGCGATGCCAACCATGCCGGTGCACATAGTCCATGCCTACGGGCGACAGCTGCCGGTCCGGGCGCGGCTGTTCGTCGATTTCCTTGCAGGCCAAATGGCTGCGCTGACGCGATAGGGCAGACGCATGGTCTATGACGCAAACACCCAGCTTTTGGCAGAGACCAACCGTGCCGGCCGGTGCGAACCACCCTTACCCGAAGCTAGAACGTGATCTTCACTGAATCGGCGCTGCGGTTGGCCGCGCCGTGGTGGACGGCCTCGATGTTGTTGCCGTCGGGGTCGAGCAGGAAGGCGGCGTAATAGCCGGGATGGTAGGATCGTTCGCCGGGCGCGCCATTGTCGGTGCCGCCGCCGTCGAGGCCGGCCCTGTAGAATGCGTCGACCATGGCGCGGTCATTTGCCTGGAAGGCCAGGTGATGGCGGCCGGTCAGCTTTCCCAGGGCCGCCGGGCTGTCGGGGCTGGAGATGAACAGCTCGTCGGCCCAGAAATAACCATCGCCGGCGCCACCGATCGGTATGCCGAGCACGTTGAGAACCGCCTCGTAGAAACGACGGCTGGCCGCAATATCCCTGACCACCAGCTGGAGGTGGTCGATGAGACGCCCGCGATGAAGTTCCTGATTTGCCATGCTTGACAGCTCCTGATCGCCGGTTGGAAGTCTAGCTTCGAATGGTGCGCGGTCAATCCAGAAAGCCGTGGAATGGCGCCATCGCGCCGACTGGATAAAAAATGCAACCGGATTGTCGGATTCAAGACATCTCCAACGTCCTTCGGACGCAAGCGGCTCGGCGGAGCTCGAAAAGGTCGTGCCGTATCAACGCTTCCGGCATGGGAGAAAAGTGAAATGAGCCTTCCCTATCGTTGGGTTATCGTCGCGGCTGGCGCGCTGATGACCTGTGTCGCCCTCGGGGCGATGTTCTCGCTGGCGATCTTTCTCGAACCGATGGCGCTCGACACACAATGGTCGCGCGCCGGCATATCGAGTGCGATGACGCTGAACTTCCTGGTAATGGGCCTCGGCGGCTTCGCCTGGGGCGCCATTTACGACCGCTTTGGCGCCCGCATCGTCGTCATGACCGGCGCCGTGCTGCTCGGCCTGGCGCTGGTCCTGGCCAGCCGCGCCGGTTCGCTGCTCGTTTTCCAGTTGGCCTACGGCGTGCTCGTCGGCCTCGCGGCAAGCGCCTTCTTCGCGCCGATGATCGCGCTGACCTCCGCCTGGTTCGACACGAACCGCAGCCTCGCCGTCTCGCTGGTCTCGGCCGGCATGGGCGTGGCGCCGATGACCATCTCGCCGTTCGCCCGCTGGCTGATTTCGGCCTACGACTGGCGCACCGCGATGTTCGACATCGGCATAACCGCGTGGGTGCTGCTACTGCCGGCCGCGCTTCTGGTGCGCCAGCCGCCCAAGCCCGCTGCCGACGGCGCTGCCCCAAGCGTTGCGGCCGAGGGTGCCGGCATGACGGTTGCGCAGGCGCTGCGCTCGCCGCAATTCATCGTGTTGGGACTGACCTTCTTTGCCTGCTGCGCGGCGCATTCCGGGCCGATCTTCCACATGGTGAGCTATGCGATGCTGTGCGGCATAGCGCCGATGGCGGCGGTCAGCATCTACAGCATCGAGGGCCTGGCAGGGCTGGGTGGCCGGCTGCTTTACGGCGTGCTTGCCGATCGGTTGGGCGTTAAACCGGTGCTGATCACCGGGCTGGCCATACAGGCCGTGGTTATCGCCGCCTATCTGGCGGTCAGCGAGCTTGGTCAATTCTACACGCTCGCCGTCATCTTCGGCGCCACCTATGGCGGCGTCATGCCGCTCTATGCGGTGCTGGCGCGCGAATATTTCGGCCAGCGCATCCTCGGCACGGTGTTCGGTGCAGTAACCATGCTGTCCAGCCTCGGCATGGCTTTCGGCCCGCTCGCCGGCGGCATGGTGTTCGATGCCTATGCCAGCTATTCCTGGCTGTTCATCGGCTCGGCCCTTGTCGGGCTTGGCGCGATGGCGATTGCTATCGCCTTCCCGCCGCTGCCGCGCAGGGAGTTGCAACCGGCTTAAAGCAGGATCGGCGGGAAAGGGCGGCCGCTTGGATGGCAAGCGGCCGCGATCCAAAAATAGCTGGCAGTGTTTGTTCGGCATTATGAAACGCGAATTGCTATGCCCGCAGAGGCACCACCTCGGCGCCGTCAAGCGTATAGCGCGCATAGCGGAAATCGCGAATTCTCGCCAATCTGTCGCCGGCCCATTCCAGCAGGATAAAGTATTTTAGCCCTCCGGCCGAGTCGTCCGGATCGATCACAAGAATGGCTGGCTGCCGATCCACCAGGCCTGGAAGCAGCCGCCAATCGTGGATACCCGCGTAATTGTGGAAGTACCGGCCCACTTTCGTGCGGCCACTCGCCCGGAGCCGGTTGACGAGATCAAGCCGGACGTCCTCGGCCAGCATGTCGCGGATCGCATCGAAGTCGCGGGCGTTGAACCGCTCTACATAGGCTGCCAGACGCGCCCGTTCGGGCTCGGCCAACACCGGCACAGGCCGATCGTGAGGCTCGCCGGCGACTTGGCGCAGGCGCAGACGGCCGCGATGCAGTGCGGCTTTCACCGCCGGAACGCTGCTGTCGATAATGTTGCCGATCTCTTCGATCGTATAGCCGAGCACATCCATGAGGATGACGCTGCTACGCTGCGCCGCGGGCAGGCGCATGAAGGTCTGCAGGCTTGCGGCTGCAGTGTGTCGACCCTCGGCCGACATACCGGGGTCAGGGATCATATCGATATCCTCAACGACATGCGCGGCATCCAACCTGGCACGACGGCGCAGGTGGTCGAGCGCGGCATTGTGAGCGATGCGGAACAGCCAGCCCTCGACATTGGCAATCGGCCCGGTCCCGGGGAACGCCTCAAGCGCCTTGACCGTAGCTTCCTGGACGACATCCTCGGCATCGATCACCGAACCGGTCATGCGGGCACAATAGCGGTGCAGTTTCGGCCGCAATTCGCCGAGCAGCCGATCAAATGGCTCCCGTCCTTCTGGGGTGCCGGTTGCGGATCCGGTCATCGCACAAGGATCAATTTCATGCGTATCTCCCAGGCAGGCGCCCGTCATCAGGCGCAGCGTCTTATAGACGCTCGACGATGGCAAAAGGATTCGGTCGAAAAAACTTTCTCTTGCTGGAATCCTTTGATGGTTCCTACGCGTCTCTGGATCACGGGCCCGTAACCTGGCGGGCCCTTTGTTCAAGCCGGAGGCGCCATAGTCATGAGCAAGCAAAGTGCGGGATCAACGAAGGTCTGGGTTCTCGCCCTCACGTCGATAGGCTCCTTGATGGTCGTTCTCGATGCGATGGTCGTGGCGACGGCATTGAGCACGATGCGGGTCGAGCTCGATGCCTCGCTGGAGACGCTGCAATGGACGATGAACGCCTATAATTTGAGTTTTGCCGTCCTGCTCATGACCGGGGCTGCGCTCGGTGACCGGTTCGGCCGCCGCCGTACGCTCGTTGCCGGATTGGCGTTGTTCGTCGCAGCGTCGGTTGCCTGCGCGCTCGCTGGCAATGCCGGATTGCTGATTGCGGCGCGTGCGGTCCAGGGCGCAGGTGCCGCAATGGTCATGCCGCTGGCGATGGCGCTGCTGAGCGTCGCTTTTCCCCCGGAGGAGCGAGGCAAGGCGCTGGGTATCTTCAGCAGCATCACCGGCCTGGCCCTGATCATCGGCCCGATGGCGGGCGGTGCGATTTCCGAAGGCCTCTCCTGGCACTGGATATTCTGGCTCAATGTTCCGATCGGCATCGTTCTCATCCCGCTGGTGATGCGTCGGATTCCGGAGAGTTACGGGCCGGGCACGGCAATCGATGTCCTCGGCGTCGTCCTGGTAACTGCGGCGGCATTTGGAGTGGTCTGGGGTCTGATGCGCGGCAACATTGTGGGCTGGAGCAGCTCTGAAGTGCTGTCGGCGCTGACGGCCGGGCTGCTTCTGGCCATCGCATTCGTCCTTTGGCAGCTGCGTACCCGTGAGCCCATGCTGCCTTTGCGGTTCTTTCGGGCGCGCGCATTCTCCTCGGGCGTAGGGGCGAACTTCCTGCTTTGCGTCGCCATGTATGGCCTCGTGTTCCTGTTGCCGCAGTTTCTGCAGTTTGCCCAGAGCCGTGGGCCGCTCGGCGCCGGCATGGGATTGCTGCCTTGGACCGCCACGCTTTTCGTGGTCGCACCGATCGCCGGCAGCCTGATCAACCGCGTTGGCGAGCGCTGGCTTGTCGTGGCCGGATTGATCTTGCAAGCGGCTGGAATGGCCTGGCTGGCGCAGATCGCAGCACCTGATCTGCCCTATATCCAGCTAGTCGCCCCGCTGATCATTACCGGTGCCGGCGTGTCGATGGCCATGCCTGCCGCGCAGAACGCGGTTCTCAATGCGGTCGCCCGGCCGGAGGTCGGCAAGGCTGCCGGCACGTTCAACACATTCCGCTTCCTTGGTGGCGTATCCGGGATCGCGATCGCCGGTGCGGTGTTCGCCGGCACTGGAAGCTTCTCGTCCACCGACGCGTTCAGCGATGGCTTCACCTCGGCAATCGACGTCTCCGCTCTGCTCTCGCTCGCCGGCGCGCTCGTCGGATTGGGGCTCCCGGAGCGTCGCGCAGTGGTGCTCGCGAATGCCAGCAAGGAGGCGTAACTCGGAGGGGGAAGCTTGCGCTTGCTCCACTGTTGTCGCGTTAACAGCAGCCGCGCCAGCGCAGCAAAAAGGTCGCCGAGCGTCGGTTGCCGGCCGGTCCTGTGGGGGCATCTGTGTCCAGACCCAGATCTTGCGCGCCCGTGATGGCGGCGAACATGCTGCATCGCAGCACCCTGCCGCCGATATCGGCGGGCCAAGGGAGTGCGAGAAAATCGTCAAAAATGGACAATTCGGGCTGGTTCCTGCTGTTTTTTGGCTTTTATTAGCCGTGCCTCACGTTCCTGTTTCAAATGTGTCAACTTTTTGTGTTGCGTTGCACAATGGTGGTCCTATTCTGCGCAAGGGGGGCGCTTCCGATTGGAATGCGCCGTGAACGAAGCCGCTATATTGACCGATTGGCAGTTTCGCCGTCCCGCCGGCGTACGTCACTAATGGGAAATGCGCGCGACACCCAATTGGACGCGCTGAGGGCCATCGCCGTGACGATGGTGCTGTATTCCCATTTCTTCGCGGCTGGAGGGTCCTCGTTCTGGGGCCATATCGGCGTGCGTCTGTTCTTCGTGCTGAGCGGCTTTCTGATCACCCGCCTGCTGCTCGAAGCCCGCTCGACCGCCGAATTCGAAACCGGACCGGCGCTGAAATCCTTCTATATCAGGCGGGCGCTGCGGATATTCCCGCCTTATTTCGCCGTGCTGGGTTTCGTCTGGCTGGTGGACCTGGAGCAGTCCAGAGGATCGCTGGCCTGGCATGCGTTCTATCTGTCGAATTTCTGGTACGCGGCGCAGAATGAATGGACGCCCTGGCTGCTCTGCCATTTCTGGAGCCTGAGCATCGAGGAGCAGTTCTATATCGCCTGGCCGCTGATCGTCCTGCTGGCGCCGCGCCAGCGCCTCGAAGCGATCTGCATCGGCGTTATCGTGCTGTCGCTGGCCTATCGGTTTTATTGGCCGATCGCTGGAACGCCTGGTTTGGCGCGCGACCTGCTGCCGCCGGCGTCGATGGATGCACTGGCGTCAGGCGCGCTGCTCGCCGCCTACCGGTCAAGAACAGCCGGCTTGCCGCAATGGCTTCGAAATGGCTGGCCGGGGCTCGCGGTGGCGTTTTTCGTTCTACAGTGGTTTGCGCCGGCGCCGGCAAATCCGGTGCAGGAATGGGGCCTCTGGCTGCTGTTGCAGATACTGCCTCTCGTACCGCTGGTGGTCATCGTTGCAAGCTGTTCGACAGGGGTTGGCGGCTATATCGGAAAACTTCTCGAACTGCCGCCGCTGCTTGGCCTTGGCTGCATCAGCTACGGCGTCTATCTCTACCATCCGATAGTGCTGGCGTTGGTCGTTAAGTCCCAGCCCTGGATCTCGCTCAACGTCTCGGAGCAAGGGCCGGGGCGGTTCCTGGTCGCGGGAACTGCGACGCTCATGCTGGCTTCGGTTTCGTGGCTGCTTTTCGAAAAGCCGCTCAACAGCCTCAAGCGCCACTTCCCCTATGTTGCTGGAAAAGGCCCAGGCGCCATCTCGGCAGGCATGGACGTGGGCAATGCCGGATGGCTCGCGGCCGGAGCATATCCGGGCAGGCCGCTTGATGGTGGCACGTCACCCTTGCCGCGCAAGCTGCACCGAACCGATCGGAGCTGATCATGGCTGCTGCTCCCTTGGTTTCCGTTCTGCTGCCGATCTACAATGCGGGACCTTATCTCGCCGCTGCGCTGGGCAGCGTCCTGCGCCAGGATTACGAGCGTCTGGAGGTCATCGCCATCGATGACGGCTCGACCGACAACTCGCTGCAGATCCTGCAGAAATACCGCCAGACCGACAATCGCATCTCGATCATCTCACGCGAAAACCGTGGCCTGATCGCAACTTTGAACGAAGGCCTGGCCGTGGCGCGCGGCGATCTGGTCGCCAGGATGGACGCCGACGACATCGCCTATCCCCAGCGCCTGTCGCGGCAGGTCGCGCTGTTCAACCAGCAGCCTGACCTGGCTCTATGCGGCGCGGGTTTCGATACCTTGCTCGGCAACCGCATCGTCAGGGGTTCGCCCGATCCGATATTCCAGGACAATATCCTGCGAATACTGTCGATGTTCTTCACGATCTTCATGCATTCCACGGTCGTCTACAACAGGAAGGTCATCGAAGAGAGCGTTCTATTTTATGACGAAAGCTACAAGCATGCCGAGGATTTCGACCTGTTCAGGCGGCTGACCGACCGCTACCCGGCGGCCATGATCCCCGAAAGCCTGATCGCCTATCGTATCCATGACGACAGCGTGACCAACAGGCACAAGCGCGAAATGCGCAGGACCCATTTGAAGATCGTCGCCGAGAACCTCGAGCGCGAAGGGCTCGCACAAGAGACGCAAGGCCTGCGCGACATCGTTGAGGTCCTGTCGATGGACACGGTTCGCCGTGCCGCCGAATGGATCCTTGCGCTGGAAGAAAGGATTTCGGCACTGCCGGCCGAGACGAGGCCGAGCTACCAGGCCGGCACGCTGAACCTGTTCTATTTCCTCTACCAGCTGATATCGGGGGAAAGGCAGCCGCTGCTGATGCACGAATTCCTGACGCGGACGGCGAAATGGAACCTCATCCGGCGGCGCGAGCAGTACGTGTTTCGGACCGGTGCCTTCGCGCCGCGCTTCAGTCTCGCCTCGATGTCGGTCACCAGGCAGGTGGATGCCCTGTCGCGGTATCTGCAGTCCGTGCCGGCCGCGGCGGTTTTGCCTTCGAACCAGTTGAGCTAGCAACGCATGTTCGTCAAATCGCACCAGCTCCAGCAGCGCGGCCGCTCGACGGTGCCGGCGGCCATGTCGCCGCGGCCGCAGCAAGGACCGGCGCCGGCGGTCAGCTTCATTGTCTGCACACGCGACCGTGTCGCCGTACTCGAGCCCTGCATCAGCTCGATCCAGGCCGCGTGTCGTGCCCATGCCGACTTTGCCGCCGAGCTGGTGGTTGTCGACAACGGCTCGACCGACAGCACGGCCAAACGGCTGGCCAGCATCGCCGAACTGTCGGACATTCCGTTCACGGCCATTCGCGAGCCGCGACCCGGATTGGCGGCCGCGCGCAACGCCGGGCTGGAGCGGGCGCGGGGCCGCGTGCTGGTCTTCGTCGATGATGATTGCGCGGTCCACAAGGATTATTTGCGCGATCTGCAGCGGCACTATGCGGCCGGCGAACGGGTCATCCGCGGTGGCCGCGTCGAGATCGGCGATCCTCGCGACCTGCCGTTCACCATCAAGCGGTCGCCGGTGCGCGCGCGGCTTACCCCAGACGTCCATCCCGGCGGCTTCGTGCTTGGCTGCAACATGACGATGCACCGCGACGTTGCCGCCCGCATCGGCCGTTTCGACGAACGGTTCGGCGCCGGCGGCCCGCTGCGCTCCGCAGAGGATACGGACTATCTAGTGCGGGCGGTGCTACTTGGGATCCCGGTCGAATATGTGCCCGACATGACTATCTATCACCATCACGGCCGGCGCGACCGCAAGGCCATCGAAAGGCTGCACCGCGACTACAGCATGGGCAATGGCGGGCTTTGCCTGAAACATATCCGCCACGCGCCGTGGCTGCTTCGGCATTGCTACTGGTCGATGAGGGCGGCCATGCGCGAACTGGTGAAAGGCCCTCTGTTCGACCGTGAACTCAAGCTGTCGCACTGGCCGATCGTCGGCATGAATTTGCTCGGCGCGGCCAAGTTCGCGGTGCTTTTGCTGGCGAAATCGCCGCAGCCGGCGCAAATGCGACAGGAGCAACAGGCAAATGCCGAGGCGAGGTGATCCGCCACCATGCGATTGATGCCGCCCAGCCTGCCGATGCTGCGCCGCGCGCTTGGAAGAAAGCAGTTGCGCCTGCTTCCTGCCGTGGTGGTGCTCGGGCTGCTCAGCGCCGCGCTTGAAGGCTTCGGCATCGGCCTGATCATCCCATTGCTGAACATAATCATGGGGCAGCAGGGGCAGACCGGCATGGCCGGCTTTTCCGCCGTCTTCCAGCATGTCGGATCGAGTTTGAGCGAGCGCGACCGCCTGATCGTCATATCCGTCGCGATTCTCGGCTCGATCGTACTGAAGAACCTGTTCGCTTTCGCCAACACGCTGCTGACCACCTTCATCTACGGCAAGGCGAGCCATTCGATCCGCAGCGCGCTGTCGGAGCAGCTGCTGCGGGTGGGCTACCCGTTCTTCCTGCAGCAAAGTCCCGGACGGCTGCTCAACATCATCTCCAACGAATCCTGGCGGGCCTCGGATGCCATCCAGATCACTTTGGGGGCAATCGTCAATGCATCGGCCGCAATCATCCTATTGGCCTTCCTGCTGCTTCTGTCGTGGCAAATGACGCTGCTGGTGACGCTGGGTCTGGCGCTGGTCCAGGTCGCGCACGCCGTGCTGTCGGCCAATCTGAAGGCGCCGAGCCGCAGCGTCGCCTCCCGCAACAGCCAGCTCGCATCGCAGATGCTGCATCTGGTGCATGCCGGGCGGCTGATCCGCATCTTCGGCCAGGAGCAACGCGAGAAAGCGGCTTTCGACCAGGCATCGGATGCGGTGCGCCGGGCGGCGTTCGTGCTTTTGACGCGTCAGGGAGCGTTGCCGCCGCTGACCGAGGTTCTGCACGCCATGCTGTTCCTGGCGGTGGTGATCGGCGCCTGGTTCGCCAATGTCAGCTTCCCGTTGATCGTCGCCCTCGTCATCCTGCTCTACCGGCTGCAGCCCTACATGCGATCGTTGCAAATGGCCTGGAGCCAGCTGCAGGGCCTCAGCGGATCGCTGGAAGAGGTGACGTGGATGCTGGACCCATCCGACAAGCCAGCGCCGCCGCAAGGCAGCGCAGCGTTCCCCGGGCTCAGCCAAGGCATCAAGTTCGAGGACGTCACCTTTACCTATTCCGGCTCGGAGCAGCGCGCGGTGGTGCTGCATGCGGCGAGCTTCGATATCCGTAGCGGCCGCTCGACCGCGCTGATCGGCCGGTCGGGCGCCGGTAAGACGACGATCGTCAATCTTTTGTGCCGCTTCGTCGAACCGGATAGCGGCAGGATCCTCGTTGATGGATCGCCTCTGGACCGCATCGACCCCAGCCAATGGCGAAAGCACATCGCGCTTGCCAGCCAGGAGCTGGAGCTGGTCGACGGCACGATTTTCGACAACATCATCTACGGCCAGGACGCGGCCTCGGCCGATGACGCCGAGCGCGCGGCAAAACTGGCCGAAGCGCATGGCTTCATCGAGCAACTGCCGCAGGGTTACTTGACAGTCGTCGGCTACCGCGGCGTCAATCTCTCGGCGGGACAGCGACAGCGGATCGCGCTGGCCAGAGCGCTGGTGCGCGATCCCGATATCCTGATCCTGGACGAAGCCACCAATGCGGTGGACGGCCTGTCGGAAGCGGCAATCGTCGAGACGCTCAAGTCGCGGGCCGGCCGCCGCACTACCATCGTCATCAGCCATCATCGCAGCACCATCTCGTTCTGCGACGACGTCGTGATCCTGAGCCACGGCCGTGTGAAAAAGCAGGCGCCGTTCGCCGCGCTTGCGACGCTCAGCATGGACGAGCTTTACCAGCACGAGGCGCTGGAAGGCTGAGGGCGACCCCGCTGCGCGCGCGCTGGGAGGTCGTCTCGGATGTCAAGCCAGGTCAAGCATCTCAGGGGCGAGGAAGACCTCCGCCATACGTCTCTACGGGATTTCTGGGATGATGAGTGATCCCGAGCTTACCCGCTTTTCATCTGGAGCGTACAGAACCAAGGGTCCGCCTGCCAAATCCAGCAATGGCAGGCGGACCCTAATCAGCGCATGAAGGGACTGATTCTGCGCCGATGTCTCCTCGAGGAGGTGACGCCATCAACTGAAGACTGGCGCAGTTGTTCCCGACGCCGGCCGTACACAAGACCATTGCGCAGGCAGGTCAGACTTAGGTCCCTGTAAACGGGCATCGCTGGCCGGAGTGAACATCGGATCGGCTCGGTGGTAGCGAGACTTCGGCCGGAGGTAGATGCAGCCATCGGGTTCCGGGGCATGACCGGCTCGGCGCTGATCATGGGCGGCGATCGATCCCCGCACGACTGATGCCGAGGGGCGCTTGCAGTCCTGCGGAATACGCATCCACCGGCGCCAGTGAAGTTGTCCAAGCGGTACGTAGCGGTCGTCAAGCTGTTGCTAATATGCAGCACACGCAGCGCTCTATGAACGGCGTCGCTTGGAACCGCTACCTCCGACCAACCGTTAGTGTCACAATGACAAACCAAAAAGTGAGGCTGATGATGGACCCGCTGCAAAACAACACGTTGGAGATCTGGTGGCTTGCGGCCGTTCCGCTGTCACTACTCCTTACGGTGTTATTAGCCGGATTTATCCTTTAGCCGGACCCAACGAGGCCGGCTGCGGACCGGGGCCTGGAAGATGAAAATGCCGGCCATTTAGGCACGCTAGGCGTCGCGGACACCTCGTAGCACTAGGCCGTGGCAGCCTTTCCAACATTGCCATCATAATCGGCTCTTTCGACCGGTCCGGTCGGCGGCGATTGCTCGCAGGCCCGTTGCGAGGGCGAGCATGCGAGCTCGTACGTTTTTTACACAATCTCTGATTGGTGGACTCGCCCGCCGCCATCGACGTTAATTTTGCGTTAGCGACAGGAGGGGGGAGATCGCTAAAGGGAGGAAGAAAATGAAAGAAAACTACGATCTGACGATCGACTACGACGACGAACCTTACGACAACAAGCCTTACGATCTAGCCACATTCGCAAGGAAGCACGGGCTCAACATTCGAGCCGCCGAGCTTCTTCTTTTCGCCAAAGGCCCGTCTCGAGCGGCCTGCGATGCCGCGGCGAGGGCCTTTCTCGCGGCAGTCGCCGCACAAGCTATGAGACAATCGGCGCGGTAGGTCTCACAAAACCATTGCTGACACGGCCTGCCGTGTCAGCAACCCAACGGACAGCGCTGGAAATTTTGGACCGTTTCCAACAAGATGCCTGAGCATCCGGGAACGGCCTGAAATGTGCAATCTTTACAATATCACGACCAGCCAGGAGGCCATCCGCCAATGGACAAGCGCCTTGCGCGATATCCTCGGCAATCTCGAACCGTCCATCGACATCTATCCCAACCAGCCAGGCCCGGTGGTGCGCAATGCGCTGGACGGCGAACGCGAACTGGCCAATCTGCTGTGGGGCATGCCGACGCCGCTGGAGCGGGTGAAGGGCAAGGCCGACTACGGCACCACCAACATCCGCAACCCGCAATACGGCCACTGGCAGCAATATCTCGGCATCGAGAACCGCTGCGTTGTGCCCGTCACCAGCTTCGCCGAGCCCAGCCCGACGCCCGGCGACAAGGACCCCGAGACCGGCATTCAGCGCAACTACTGGTTTGCACTCGGCGAGGACCGCCCGCTGTTCTTCTTTGCCGGCCTGTGGACACGTTGGCAGGGCATTCGCAAGGTCAAGGACGGCCCTGGCGATCACCAGGTCCATGGCTTCATGACGACCCAGCCCAACGCGCTGATCGCGCCGATCCACGAGAAGGCAATGCCGGTGATCCTGACCACGCCTGAAGAAACCGAGACCTGGCTCACCGCGCCGTGGTCGGAGGCAAGGCACCTGCAGCGCACGGCGCCCGATGACGCGCTGGTGATCGTCGAAAAACCGGCGACACAGATCAAGTTTCCGCAGCAGGCGCCGGCGCAAGGCTCATTGTTTTAGCGCTTGAATTTCTGCAGCACCCAGATGTAGCCCTTGGGCGGATGATCCTGGTCGATGAACTGCGTCTTCACCATCGTGTCCTTGCGGCTGCATCGCTTGCACCTGAACCTGATCGCTTCCAGCGGCTTGTTCCAGCCCACCACCTGGGCCACGTCATTCGCCCTGAAGCGCCCGACGTGGTAGCAGTGGCCGCACTCCACGATAAGCAGCATGTTGGCCTTGGCGGCACGTCCAACGCTGTCCATCGGCCCGGCCATGGCTCATTTCCGGGTCGAGTAATCCTCGGGCAGCGGAAGCAGGCCAAGCTCCGCCATCCGATAATCTGGCTCCTTCTCCGCTACGCTGGCCAGCACCTCATGCAATTTCTCGACAAGCCCGCAAAGCTGCCAGAACAGCTCGCCATGCGCCTTCAGATGCAGCTGCGACGACAGCACCGTCCGGCGCAGGCTCAAAGTGTCCCTGATGATCGCCTCCGCATCCCTCGCCGACAGCCTGTCGAACCGGCTTTTTCGTCTGCCCATCGCGGCTCTCCTCGATTTGTGAGCAACCGCCCCACCTACTGACAAATAGGAAGGCATTCCTCGCAGAGTCAATTCGCTCTTGACATTTTTGTTCCCGTTTTGTTCAATATCAACTAATGGAGGCACCGAAGCGACAGCACGCCGCCTCAATGCCTCTTGAAATACTGCACCTCGCGTTCGTGCTTTTCGGCGGCCTCGCGGGTATCGAAGGTGCCGAGATTGCGGCGCTTGCCGGTCTTTTCGTCCTTCTTGCGCGAATAGAGGCGGTATTTTCCGTCTTTGAGTTTTCTGATCATCTGTCACTCCCCGAGCCGCTGCTTCCCCTTAAGGTTGCGCGCGGCTTGTTCGATAGCCGCCCTGTCGTTTCCCAGCCTGTCGATCAGCTCCTGCGCCTGTTCGCCCGATATGCCGGTGCGCACCGCCAGGGCCTCCACCGTCAAAACGTCGGAGCTCGCGACCTCGCGGGTTTCCGGCAGGGCATCGCCTGCCGTCAGTGGCAGGGCCGCCTCCCTGTCGATCTCGGCCTCGGCCCGGTGCCAGTGCCGCTCGGGATCGCCATGGATCCCGCCTTCGCGTTCCCAGATCTGGTATGCGCGCTCACGAATCTTGTCTTCCCGGTCGTCGCCCATGTTGATTTCTCCTTTGGATATCGGATGAACGCCGCGCCAACCCGAACGATCCAAGAAATCTGCGTGATCGTTGGGTGGGGTCGCACAAGGCGCTATGCACTGCGGCCGCCAGCCACCCCACGGCCTGCCTACTCGCACTGCCTGCGCGGCCCGCCCGAATACGGCTGATAGCTGTTGTCCTCCGGTCGATATGACCGGTAGCGGCTGAAGCAGTATTGCACGTGGTCGAATGAGAGCTCGGCGGCGCCGGGTTCATCCGATGGCGGGTAGCCCTCCACCGACGACGTATCGCTCGCCTCGAAATAGCTGCCGTCATCGGCGGCGCCGAGATAGGGCGAGATGCAGGGGCGCTGTTGTCCGCTGTAGGATGTGTAGTGGTTGTCGTCCGGCCTGTAGGAGCGGTAGCGGCTGGCGCACCATTCGACATGAGCGGCGGGCAGCGTCTGCTGCTCTTCCGCTGGTGGCTGGATAGAGCCGGTCGCGGTGATGTCGGTTGTCGACGCTGCGGCGGCATCGGCGGGTTTCGAGGTGCGATCGACTTCCGAGGTGCGAACGGGGACCGGGCGGGCCGGGAGGCGCTCGAGGCGCTGCGAGGCCGGGTTCACCGGTCGCGGGTCCCTGGTCCACAGTTCGGCGACGCTGGAGACCGGGGCGGCCGGCCGTACCGGCTTGGCTATTAGAAGCCAGGTGGCGAAGGCGAGGCCGCTGGCGAATACGGCAAGCGTCAGCACGAAGCCGCCAAAGATTGCGAACAAGGCTTTCATGCCGCGCTCCTTCGCCTCCCGGTTAAGGAAATGCGGGGGCGGGGAATCCGGTTCCAGGAAAGCGCGGGGCGGGGATCTTAGGCGGCTTTCAGTGCAGGCCGAATTCGCGCAGCAGTTCCTCGCGGTAACGTACGAAGCGGCTTTCGCTGCGCTCGCGCGGGCGGGGCAGGTCGATGTCGATCAGCCGCGCCGCGCCGCCTTTCTCCTTGGGCAGGATCAGTACCCGGTCGGCAAGGTAGATCGCTTCCTCGAGGTCGTGCGTCACCATCACCATGGTGACGTTCTCCTCGCTCCAGATGCGCGCCAGTTCCTCCTGCATGCCGATCTTGGTCATCGCGTCGAGCGCGCCCAGCGGCTCGTCGAGCAGCAGGATTTCGGGCTGCACGGTCAAGGCGCGGGCGATGCCGACGCGCTGTGCCATGCCGCCCGATAGCTGCCGGGGAAAGGCATCGCTGAATTCGGCGAGGCCGACCAGCGCGATATAGAAGTGCGCCCTTTCCTCGGCCGCCGCCTTCGGCACGCCGCGCACTTCGAGACCGAAGGCGACATTGCCGAGCACGGTCAGCCAGGGCAGCAGGCGCGGCTCCTGGAAAATCACCGCACGCTCGGCGCCGACGCCGTGCACCGGCTTGCCGTCGATAGCGACGCCGCCGCTGTCGGCGGCCTCCAGCCCGGCAAGTATGCGCAGCAGCGTGGTCTTGCCCGATCCGCTGGCGCCGACGATGACAAGGCATTCGCCCGAGCGGATGTCGAGGTTGAGGGTCCTCAACACGGCGAGCGAGCGCCCACTGATGCTGAACGATTTGGACAGGTCGCGTATGCTGACCTGACCGCCGCTTGTGCTGCTCATCGCGCGCGTCTCCCAACTGGTTGGTCGGTTGCTTTTGTCAGTTGGTCTTGGTTTCGCCCGGCCGGTAGAGGATGTCCGCTGCCTTCAGCTTGCCCTTTGGCAGGCGGCCGTCGCGCTCGAGCACGCTGACCCAGAAGTCGATGTCGCGGTCCGTCGCCTTGGCCCCCTGGCGCAGGCCGAAGCCGGTCCAGTAACGCGCCAGCTCGCCGTTCTCGCCGCGCTTGTCGAGGATATTTGCCAGCACCTTGCGCGCTTCGTCGGGGTTCTGCAGCGACCAGTCGGAGGCGCGCGCCGATTGTTCGACGAAATTGCGGGCGGCGTCGGGATGCGCGGCGATGAAGTCGCGCCTGAGCACGACGAAGCCGCCGGCCAGCTCGCCCAGCACGTCGGTGTCGTTGAACACGCCACGCACGCCGCCGTTGTCGACGAGGGCGCCGGCAAACGTCGCCTGCCAGTAGCCGAGCGCCGCGATGTCGACCTGACGGGAGCGCAAGGTCTGTTCGAGCTGCGGTCCGGGCACGACGACGAGATTGGCGGCATCCGGCGGCAGGCCGACGCTGTGCAGCGCCTCGCGCACGGTGTAGTCGAGATGGGCGCCGAGCGTGTTGACGGCGATGGTCTTGCCGGCGATGTCGGCGATCGATTTGATCGGGCTGTCGTCCAGCACGTAGAAGACGCTACGCACCTTGCTGTTGATGCCGTTGCTCGGATAGGCGGCGACGAAGTCGTTGCCGCCGGAGATCGAGTTGATCACGGCGGCGGTTGCAGCCGAGCCGATATCGACGCTGCCGGAGGCCAGCGCAAACAATGATTCCGGGCCGCCGCCGGAATAGCCGACATTCTCGACCTCGATACCGAGGCCTTTGAAATAGCCGAGCTCGGCGGCCAACTCATGCGGAGAGATGCTGCCACGGCTGGCGAGTGAGCGGAACTTGACGGGTGCCGCTTCGGCAAAGGCGAAGCGCGGCAGGCCGGCGGTGAGAAGGCCGGCGGCGAAGGGCGCGCCAGCAAGCAGGGAACGGCGGGAGATTTTCATGGTCCGGGTCTTTCCTGATTTGAGTTCTGGCCTGGTTGAGATTGGTAAGGGCGGGTGGTCAGTCGACGGAATTGCTCCAGCGGCAGAGCCGGCGCTGCAGGCTGACCAGCGCCTGGTTTGCAATCAGGCCGAGGCCGGCGAGGATGACGATTGCCGCAAACATCAGCGGGATCTGGAAATTGTATTGCGCGTTCATCACCTGGAAGCCGATGCCCTTGTTGGCGCCGATCATTTCGGAAGCGATCAACAGCAGCAGCGCCGTGGTGGCGCTGAGCCTCAGTCCGACGAAGATCGACGGCACGGCGCCGGGCAGCACGACGCGACGGAAGACGATGAGCTGCCTGGCACCATAGACGCGGGCCATCTCCAGCAGTTTCGGATCGACCTGCTTGACGCCGCCGATGGTGTTGAGCAGCAACGGGAACAGCGTCGCCCAGAAGATGACGAACACCTTGGAGGCTTCGCCGAGCCCAAGCAACAGGATGAAGACGGGATAGAGCGCCAGCGCCGAGGTCTGGCGGAAGACCTGCAGGATGGGATCGAGCGCGGTCTCGACCGTGCGCACCTGACCCATGAACAGGCCAAGCGGGATGGCGACCAGCACGGCGGCCGCGAAAGCGAGACCGGCGCGCTGCAGGCTGATGGCGATGTCGCTGAGCAGAGTGCCGCCGACCAGCCCCTTCCAAAGTGCCGCGACAATCATGTCGATCGGCGGCAGCACGGCCGCGTTGACCCAGCCCGCGCTGCTCGACACTTGCCAGATTGCGAGGAAAGCGATGAGGACGCCGTAGCGCGACAGGAAGCGGATGCCCGCCCGGCCACCGAGGCGCAGGAAGTCCGTGCCGAGGCTTGTCGTGCTGTCAGGCGTGCCGAGGCTGGCGGCCTGTTCGATGTGCTGCAAGGTCATCGTGTTGCCTCCTGCTTGGAAAATATCGGGTTTCTCGGGATTATTCGGCGGCCAGCACCGCCGAGCGGGCGGCGGTCCAGGGGTTTTCCGGCCGCCTGAGGCCGAGGTTCTCGCGCAGGGTCCTGCCTTCATAGGCGGTGCGGAACAGGCCGCGGCGCTGCAGTTCGGGGATCACCAGCTCGACGAAGTCGTCGAGCCCGCCGGGCAGCCAGGGCGGCAGGATGTTGAAGCCGTCGGCGGCTTCGTTGCCGAACCATTCCTCCAGCTGATCGGCGACCTGCGTGGCGCTGCCGATGACGGTATAATGGCCGCGGGCCGTTGCCACCCATTGGTAGAGCTGTCGGATGGTGAAGTTGTGCTCGTCAGCAATCTGGCGGATCAGCGCCTGGCGGCTCTTCATGCCTTCGGTCTCCTTGCTCGGCGGCAGTGGTCCATCGAGCGGATAGCCGGTGATGTCGAGCGTCTGGCCGGCCAGCCCGTTGAGCAGGGCGACGCCGTCTTCGGGCAGGATGAGATCGTTCAGTTGCTGGTACTTGGCGCGCGCTTCTTCTTCGGTGCGGCCGACGAAGGGTGCCACGCCGGGCATGATCAGCACCTGCTCGGGATCGCGGCCGACGGCCGTCACGCGCGCCTTGATATTGCGATAGAATTCCTGCGCCGACGCCAGGTTCTGATGGGCGGTGAAGATGACTTCCGCCGAGTGGGCGGCGAGCTTGCGACCGTCTTCCGACTGCCCCGCCTGCACCACGACCGGGTGCCCCTGCACCGGGCGCGGCACGTTGAGCGGCCCTTTCACGCTGAAATGCGCGCCCTTGTGGTCGATGTCGTGGAGCTTGTCCTTGTCGTAGAAGCGCCCCGATTTCTTGTCGCGGATGAAGGCATCGTCCTCCCAGCTGTCCCACAGCGCCTTGACCGTCTCGACATGCTCATGCGCGCGGGCATAGCGCTCGGCGTGGGCAGGCTGCGTCTCGCGATTGAAGTTGCGCGCGGTTTCGTCGCCGGCCGAGGTGACGACGTTCCAGCCGGCGCGGCCATTCGACAGATGATCGAGCGAGGCGAATTTGCGGGCGAGCGTGTAGGGCTCCTCGTAGGTGGTCGAGGCGGTAGCGATGAAGCCGAGATGCGTGGTGAGCGGCGCCAGCGCTGCAAACAGCGTCACTGGCTCGAAGCCGGCGATCTTGGCATTGCCGCCTTCGCGGGCGCCGAGCCCGACCGTCAGATTGTCGGCGAGGAAATAGGCATCGAACAGGCCGCGCTCGGCGGTCAGGGCGAGCTGCTTGTGGAACTCGAAATTGGTGGCGCCGTCGGCCGGCGCCTCGGGGTGGCGCCAGGCGGCGATATGCTGTCCGCCGCCGGGCAGGAAAGCGCCCAGTTTGATTTGCCTGGATTTGGTGGATCTGGTCATCGCGGCGTGCTCCTGGACGGATCGGAGAGGGGATCTCGGGTCAGTGGTGCGTTCAGGCGGCAAGGCCGACGCCGTAGGGCACCCCGGTTACACGGCATGCCTCGGCGACCGCCTGCCGGGCGCGGGCGTGGATGGCTTCCGACACCAGCACGCCATTGGCAAAATCCTTGTCGGAGGCGTAGATCGCGGTCGGCACGGTCAGCGCCTCGAAGAAGCCGAACAGCGGCCGCAACTGGTGCTCGACGATCAGCGAATGGCGCTCGCCGCCGCCGGTCGCGGCGAGAATGACGGGCTTGCCCCTCAGCGACGACGGATCGAGCAGGTCGAAGAAATGCTTGAAAAGCCCGGTATAGCTGCCTTTGAAAGTCGGCGAGCCGGCCACCAGGATGTCGGCGCCCAGCAGCCGTTCGACAATGTTGCGCGCCGCCGGGTCGAGGTCGCCGAGGCGCCTTGCCTGCGGCAGGGAAGCGCCGAGATCCTCGATATCGAAGACGGCCGAGGCCGCGCCGATGCTTTCGGCGGCCTGCCCGACAATGTGGCTGACGAACGCCTTGGTCTTCGAGGGCCGGGTCAAATTGCCCGACAGCCCCACCACGAGCTTTTTCGACATTCCTGGCTCCCTCTCAAGCGCTCTATTTTAAGATCTTGGGTCTAGCGATCTATGTTAAATCTAGAGAGTTTGTAGAATTAAGAGAGTGAGAAAATTTCAAAAGTAGCGCATTGGGCGAACGGAGTTTGCGGCACATCGCCCACAATTGGTTCATTCAATGCGCCGCAGCGCGCTGAAAACCCGCCACAGCGCCTTCAGCCGCGATGGCGCAGCGCGTCGGACAGAGCGCATGAAGCCGGCCGGACATATAAGGCAAGTCGCCCTCGGACGCTCCCGGCGCGACGTCGAGGAACTATGTCCCGATACCACGATCCTCGACGGCCTAGCGGTCCTCGGGGAGGATGCAAGCGAGGCACAGGCCACGGCGCTGGAGTGGCTCCGCGGCATGCAGTGAGTCAGGCCAATTTGATTCAAATCCGGCTGTGGATATTTGCTTTTAGCTAAATCGAGGCGGTCATCTTGCCGGCGGGCGGGCAACAGGGAGATGCCTATGACAAGCGACTTTGCCGCCGCACACCTGCACCTTGAACGAGCCTGCCACTATTTGAGCGGCGAGGACGAGACGAGCCGCACGGCTCGTGCGGCTCTGGATCTCCTGATCGATGCAATTGTCGCAGCGCAATACAAGCGGCCGGTGGGAGATGTTGTGGAGTTTCCAAGGCCGGCAAAGCTGGGGCAATCCGCAAGCGGGAACGGGTAGTCCAACTGGCGGCGTCCCTTGTCCTGCCGGATTTACATGAACCAGGTTGCCACCAGGCCGATCGTCGCCGAGAAGATGGCGACGGTCGTTGCCCAGCCGAGTATGTTGGTGCTGCGGCTGTTAACCTGATCGCCCATGATCCTGCGGCTGTTCGTCATCAGCATGATGAGCAGCAGCAAGGGCGGTGTCGAGAAGCCTTGAACGATGCCGGACCAGACCAGCGCCTTCATCGGATTGAAGCCGAGAAAGTTCAGGCCAGCGGCGATCGCCGTAAAAAATCCGATGGCGAGGTAAAATTTGGGCGCCTCTCGAGCCCGGGCGTGCAGGCTGTTTTTCCAGCCGATGGCTTGTGCCACGTCATAGGCAGCGCCGGTGGTCATGACAGGAACCGCTAGGAAACCGACGCCGATCACACCTGCGGCGAACAGAACGCTTGCGGCCTGGCCGGCGAGCGGCCGCAGCGCCTCCGCGGCTTGCGCGGCCGTGTCGATATCGTGATGCCCCGCCTTGTAGAGCGTCGCCCCCGTCGACAGGATGATGAAATACATGATGAGATTTGAAAACATCATGCCGATGAGGATGTCCCGGCGCGAGCGGCGGAGTTCGCTGTCGGTAGCGCCCTTCCTTTGGCTGAGCGTTGTGCGCCCCTGGGCAATCTCCTCCTCCACCTCCTCATTGGACTGCCACGTATAGAGATAGGCGGACAGCGTCGTACCGATGATGGCGACCAGGATCGACAGGAACTCCCGGTTGAATTCGATCCTGGGAAGCAGCGTTCCGCGCAGCACCGCCGCGGCATCCGGCTTGGCCAGAATGGCGGCACCGACATAAGCGAGCAGCGCCAGCGCCAGCCAGCGAAAGATGTTGCGGATCAAAGTATAGGAGCCGAAGACCTGGAGGGCGAAGATGAGGGCGGCGACGAACAGCACGATCAGCGGAATGGGAAGCGGCACGAATATGTTGATCGCCGCCGCCATTCCACCAAGATCCGCCGCTGCCTCGATGGTGTTGCCGACGAGCACACCCAGCAGCACCGACCAGAGCAGCCACCGCGGGTAGAAGTCCTTGATGACGTGGAACAATCCGCGCCCCGACACCTGGCCGAGCTTCGACGACAGATAGACAACCGCGTACATCATCGGCAACGTCACCGGGGCCGTCCAGAGCAGGTCGGGTCCGAAACGGGCGCCGGCACTTGCATAGGTGCCTATAGCGGAACAATCGTCGTCGGCCGCCCCTGTTATCAGGCCGAGGCCGAGCGCTCGTCCTATGCCGCCCTTGCCCTCCTTCGGTGGGATGGAATGATCGGAACCGGCCTGCCTCATTGCGAACGGACCGGGTTGCGAACGAAAGACGCGGCCTGCCATGCAATAATGGTAAGGATGGGTCGCGGCGCTGGTCTCATTTTGCTTCCTTCAACAACTTGCCCAAACCCGGCGTGCCATGACTTGTTCCGCGACGACCGGACAGGGGTTTTGTCTCAGGCAAAAAAGTTCAGGTTGACCACTTCCGAACGCGAAGCGACTATCCGTTCGAGGCGAAGATCGCAGGAGGAAATGCAATGGACGAGCCCGGTCAGTGGCGCCACATGTCGAGCGCGCCAAGGGACGGCAGCAGAATCCTTGTCACGGTTCGGCCGTCCGAGCAGGGTCCGGCCGAGGTCGACATGGCTTACTGGGCCCGCGCCGATCAGTTCGGCAGCGAAGGCTGGCGCGCCTCCGACTCGTCTCCAGGACGCATCGTCGAATATGCCGAACCCGAACTGAAGTGCTGGATGCCGCTGCCGTCGGCCAATCTCAGCAAGGGATCGATGCCGAGCCCCTGGGAGGGCGAAGATGTGCCGCTGGTGGATGGCTCGGGGATATGAGCTAGCGGGAAGGGTCGTTTTGATCGCTGCCGGGACAGCGCCCCCCTCTGTCCTGCCGGACATCTCCCCCACAAGGGGGGAGATTGGCAGCTTCACTGTCGGCCCTCAGAACAGGAATGCGGCTGTAGCGGGGTTCGGGCCGGTGCGGCCGTCGGGCGAATCCATGCCCCGGATAAGCTCGAGGTCCTTCGCTTCCAGCTCGAAATCGAAGACATCGAAATTGGCGGCGATGCGGTCCTGGTGGATCGACTTTGGAATGACGATCAGCCCTTCCTGAAGGTGCCACCTGACGATCGTCTGCGCCACCGACTTGCCGTGTTTCCTGGCGATGCTTTCAAGCGTCGGATCGCTCAACAGCCGGCCGCTGCCCAGTGGGCTCCAGCTCTCGATGCGGATGTTGTGCCTGTCGTGGAATTCACGTTTGTCACGCTGCTGGAAGCGGGGGTGGAGCTCGATCTGGTTGACGGTCGGCGTGACGCCGGTCTCGCCGATGATCCGTTCGAGGTGGTCCTGGTTGAAGTTCGAAACGCCGATCGACTTGATCCGGCCTGATTGCCTGAGTTCGATCAGCGTCTTCCAGGCCTCGACATATCTGTCCTGGCTGGGCACCGGCCAATGGATCAGGAACAGGTCGATCTGTTCGATGCCGAGCTTGCTCATCGTTTCGTCGAAGGCGCGCAAGGCGGCGTCGCGCTGATGCGCGCCGTTGCGCAGTTTCGAGGTGATGAACAACTCGCTTCTCGGCACGCCGGCCGAGCGGATCGCCTGCCCGACACCTTCCTCGTTCTGATAGCCTTCGGCGGTGTCGATCAGCCTGTAGCCGGCCTCGATTCCCCAGCGCACCACCTTGGCGGTGATGGCTGGATCGACCTGCCACACGCCGAGGCCGATTTGCGGAATGGCGGAGCCGTCGTTCAATCTGATTTGTTCAGGTCTATTCAGGGTAATCTGTTCAGGCATGTTCAGGTCCTTCTGCATCGTTCCGCCCGGCGCAGGCTCTATCTAGTCTGAATGGCCGCCAAAGCCAGTCGATATCAGGAGAATGTGAGGAGACGGACGTGAAGCGCTGATCCTCCGCTTCGGGCCGACAGCTCTCTGTGACCCACGGACTCCAGGGAACTCTATACAGGACGACCCCACTATCGCGGATTCTGTGGTATTCTGTGGACTATCCGAGGAGGCGACTGCGTTGACCAACAGCTTGGAAGCCGAAGGGGCAAGAGACTGGTCGCCCCTGCTGGTCGCGGCAGAACAAGGCGATGCGGAGGCGGTTCGATCGGAATTGGCGGCTGGCGCCGACATCAATCAGTCGGACGACGGCGGCTGGTCTGCACTTCACCTTTCAGCCCTCAATGGCCGCACAGCTGTGGTGGAGGCGCTGATCGAAGACCCGGAAATCGACGTGAATGCCAGAAACAAGTGGAAGAGCACGCCCTTGAGCCTTGCGTCGGCCAAGGGACATTACGCGTGTATCGCAGTCCTCGTGAGACACCCCCAAATAGAGATCAACGCGCGAGCTGACTACTACGGCAGAACGGCTCTTATCGAGGCGGCGAAGAACGGGCATCTCGAAGTCGTCAAGTTGCTCGTGGAGAATGGCGCGGAAGTAAATCTGACCGACAAGACAGGGAGAAACAACGCGCTCATCGAGGCTATCAAGGGGCGGCACTACGAGATCGCGGAATACCTGCTGGATTCTGGGAAAGTGAGCTTTATCAACAAAGAGATGAGGCTAAACGCCCTGATCTGGGCTGGCAGCTGCCACAACCCTCAGCTTATCGAAAAGCTGGAAGCCGCGATCCACAGTTTCTTCGACGGCAAATAAGGGCCTCGCCCTTACTGTCGCGGGGCGCGTCCGTATCTCCCGTCACGTCGACACGTTCGACGGCGCAAACGGCCCCGCGGCGCTTCACATAAATTATTCAACCAAACGGTTGACTATCTCAATGCATGCGTCTATATTCAACTACATGGTTGAATTAGAGACACCCCAGATGGACGCGGTTTTTCACGCCCTTGGCGACGCCACCCGGCGGCACATGCTTCGCGATCTCGCCGATGGCGAGAAAACGGTAAGCCAGCTGGCGGAACCCTTCCCGATGTCGCTCGCGGCGGCCTCCAAGCACATCAAGGCGCTGGAGAACGCAGGGCTTATTCGTCGAGAGGTGAGGGGCCGCACGCATCTGTGCCGACTAGCCCCTGGACCGCTGGCCAGCGCCCATCAGTGGCTCAGCTTCTACGAGCGCTTCTGGACCGGTCGTCTCGATGTTCTCGAACGCCTTCTTCGCGAAGAGGACGCACGCAAAGCCCAGGATAAGTCCAGGAAATCGCCCAACCCGAAAGAAGGAGACGAGCAATGAGCCAGATGAGAACCATCGACGCCTATGGCGAGCTGAGCGAGCCCGCCACGTTCACCATCCAGCGCCTCTTGCCCGGCCCCATCGAGCGCGTCTGGGCCTATCTCACCGAGAGTGACTTGCGCCGGCAATGGATGGCCGCGGGCCAGATGGAAATGAAGGCCGGCAGCCCGTTCGAATTGGTCTGGCGTAACGACGAGCTGACGGACCCGCCTGGCCAGCGCCCCGCGGGCTTTCCCGAAGAGCATCGGATGGAGGGCCGGATCACCGAACTCGATCCGCCGCGCAAGCTTTCCATCACATGGGGAAACACCGGCGGCGTCTCCTTCTTGCTGGAGGCGAAGGGTAACGATGTGCTGCTCACCGTCGTTCATCGCCGCCTGCCGGAACGTGCAATCCAGCTCAACATCACGGCCGGCTGGCACATACACCTCGACCTGCTGGCCGCCCGCCTGGCGGGCAAGACGCCGACCTCGTTCTGGCACGGCTGGAGCCGCCTGCGGGAAGAATACGACCGCCGCCTGCCGGCCTGATGTAACTCGCGGCGGCCATCCCTGAGGTCGCCGCCAGCAACACGAAGCAACGCTGAAACGATGAAACGTGCTTGCATCCGGCAAGCCTGATGGAGGAAGTCATGCGCAAATTGATCGCTGGAATGAAAATTTCCGTCGACGGCAAGATGGAGGGGCCCGAGGGCTATGCCGATTGGGTCGACGCGTGGTCGGACGAATACGGCCTGACGCCGCAAATCGACGCTTGCCTGCTTGGCAGCGTCATGTATGCCGGCTACGAGCGCTACTGGAGCGCCATCCAGAACGAGCCCGACAAGCCGCTGCCGATGACCGGCAAGTTACCGAAGCCGGCCGAGCTCGAATGGGCCAGCTTCGCCGCGCAGACGCCGCATTATGTGCTGTCGAACACAATGACTTCGGCGGCCTGGCCAAAGACGCGCTTCGTGCGGAATTTCGAGGATATCGCTGCGCTGAAACAGCAGCCCGGCAAGGACATCTACCTTATGGGCGGCGCCCGAATTACCGCGAGCCTTATCGATGCCGGGCTGGTCGATGAACTCAGGCTGATCGTCTATCCGCTGCTCGCCGGTGACGGAAAGGCGCTGTTTGGGACGGCGAAAAATCGTCGTGGGCTCGAACTGCGCAAGGTCGAACAGCTTTCGGACGGCCGCGTCGGGCTGGTCTACGGGATCGGCTAAAGCGCGTCGCGTTCGATCGGCCTCATGCGATGCGCTTTTTGCGCGGCATGCATTAGCGCCAACGTCAGGCAACGACGCCGCGGCAGGCCCAGGCGACATTGGCAAAGGACCTCGGGCCGTCGGGCCGGCCGGCCTCGTAAGCGTCGCGCATGGCGGCGTCGGTGCGCGCCCGCTCTTCCGGGTCGAGCGCGGCCACATATTTGCCGAGCGGCCCTTCGCCGGCGGCAATCGGCGCCCAGTAATCATCGAAATTTTGGTAGTTCATGCGGATCATCAACTCGGTTTCCGTAACGTCGCGGAGACCCTGTTCGACAAAGGTCCGTTTCATTTCACCCGGCTGCATCATCGGCTGCGTGCAATAGCGGGCACGCAGCTGGCGTCCGCCTTCACTGAGCACCGCCACCGTGTCGATCATCATGCGCATCCCCGGCATGCCGCCGAGATGGTCCCATACCGTCGCCGCGACGACGCCGCCCGGCCGCACGACGCGGCGCATCTCGGCGACTGCCTTGCCGGCTTCGGGCACGAAATGGAGCACGAGCAGGGCCAGGGCACGGTCGAACGCGCCATCCTCAAAGGGCAGGGCGCAGGCATCCGCCTGACGGATTTTTATCCGCGGATCGGTGTTGCGCCGGATTGCCTCCTCGACGAAAACGGCCGAAAAGTCGATCGCCGCGACCTCGCCGAGGTCAGCGGCCTTGACGAGCGCGAAGGTCAGGCTGCCGGTACCGCAACCGACGTCGAGGATGTTTTCGCCGTCGGCAAGCCCCACGAAGTCGATGAACAGCGGCGCGAGTCTTTGGCTCCAGCGGCCCATGAGCTGCTCATAGCCGGCAGCATGATGAACGTTGAAACTTGAAGTCATCGAAGCCTCCTCCCAAAGCCGTATGCTAGACTTCGGCGGCCGCTGACGAAAGCCACTTTTCGCGCGTGTTGGTTCGGCAGCCCGGAGCGCGCGAAGACATCGCCGGCCGGATTTGATGGCGCCGGCCAGCCAGCCTCCGTGGCCTCGACCACCTATTCGGCGGGTAGCCCGCGGCGCTTCCATTCGCTGCGCGGCACCGGATCTCCGACACGGAAGGCGAAGGAAATGACTTTCGTCGCGTCCGGATCGACCTCGCAACGATAGCTCAAATCGTACCACTGCCCGTTGGCACGGAAGGCGGTCCTGGGAACTTGCATGATAGTGCCTTCCTTCAGCCTGAATGAACGCAAGAGGTCGGGAAAATAGGGGGGCGAGGCGCGGCGCAACTGTTCGCGCAATTCCGTGAGGCAGAGCTGACCGATCCGCACGGGGCGGGGTATATTGCCCATTGCGCTTGTCGCTATCGGATCACCGGTTGCTGCTTCCGAGAACAACGTCTTGGCTTGCTGAAGCTTCAAGGGTTTTTGCTCCTTGACGTTCGCTGGCTTGGGCTTAGGCGGCCCGGATGCGCCAGGCGACGGAGCCTGGTCTTTCCCCTCGACCGCTGTCACGGCAGGTGGCTGTGCAAGATCCTGGTTACTGGGAACTTGCGGCGCTAGCGATTGTTCCGAACCATCCTCCGCACTGTTGCCGTCCAGAGACTTGCGAGGACCGGCGTCCTTCTCACCGAATTGGAAGACAGGTCTCTGCGCGGTGACCTCACGGCTCGTCGGCGTCTCGACCTTGGCTTCCGGCTGCTTTTCCGGCTTGGGCGGTTCAGCGGGGGAAGGAGGTTTGGTTTTTTCCGGCGGTTTAGGCGGCGGCACGATATCCACTGCGATGGCCTGCTCCTTCTGCGGCTGCGGGGGCGACAGCGGCAGTGCGGACAAAAGAAGCGCGGCGGCGAGCAAATGCACGACCGCGGAGGCAGGCAAGGCCCACCCGAATACCCGGCGCTGATCCCGTATGTCGTCTCTCATCGTGACCGGTGTGTGGAATGAAATATTGGCGGCATCAAGCATCGATGCCGCCGGACGTCGAAATAACCCGTTGCGAATCGAAAGTCGGCGGCTGCAATACGGCGCGTCATCCAATCGTCTGGCGTCGGCGTCCGTGCAGGGGACCGGGCCAGCAGCGGATGCAGCAAGTCGTCATTTCAGGCGGCTAGCAGGCACGCCCTGCCGGCACGGTGTCACCGGTTGAAATCACAGGGAAACCGATAGCCCGCCGTCAACCGCGAGCACGTGCCCGTTGACGTAAGCGGCAGCGTCGGAGGCGAGAAACACCACGGCTCCGCCGAGCTCCTCAGGCTGGGCCCAGCGGCCCGCGGGGGTTCGTGCCTCGACCCATTTGGTGAAGGCCTCGTCGCGCATAAGTGCGGTGTTGAGCTCGGTGGCGAAATAGCCGGGGGCGATCGCGTTGACGGTGATGCCGTGACGGCCCAGCTCAGCGGCAGTGGAGCGTGTCAGCCCGTGCAGCCCCGCCTTTGCCGCCACATAGGCGTGAATGGTGGGACGGCCAAGGATCGCTGCGACCGATCCGGTGTTTATTATGCGCCCGAACTTGTTTGGCAGCATCAGGCGCACCGCGTCGCGCATCATGCGGAAGCAAGCCGACAGATTGACGGCAACCACATGGTTGAAATCCTCGTCCTGCCATTCGACCAGCGGTTTCCGATGCTGGATGCCGGCGTTGTTGACCAGAATATCGAGGCGGCCGTGGCGTTCGACGATTCCTTCGAGCGACGCCCTTGAGATCGCCGCGTCGGTGACATCGAACGGCAGGGCTTCTGCACCGATCCTTTCGGCGGCCGCGGAAAGGGCGGCCATGTCGCGCGCATTGACGATCACCGTCGCGCCGTTTTCCGCAAGTGCCTTGGCCATGGCAAAACCAAGACCACGCGAGGCACCCGTGACCAATGCGACACGGCCCTTGAGCGAGAACAATTCCGGCATTGAGATCCCCTATGAAAAGGGCGGGAGTTTCCTCCCGCCCAAAAGCACTATTTGGCGACGCAAGTGTCGGCTGTCTCCGGAGTGCAGACATCGAGGCCTGTGTAGGTCGGGTCGGCCGGCGGAGCCTTGCCCTCCTTCATTTCCTTCAGCGCCATCATCGTCTTGTAGCCCATCTCGAACGGCCGCTGGCCGACCTGGCCAAGGGAGAAACCTTCCTTCATCTGGTCGATCTGTACCGGAAGCGTGTCGGCAACGACAAGGGCCAGGGCTTTCGAGGCGATCTTGTCCTTGTACGGTGCGACCGCGGCGCGGTTGGCATCGGGAATGAACTGCGGGAAGCCACCGGTCGGGACGAATGCGTCGAGGTTCGGGTTTTTCGCCATGATATCCTCGAACTGTTGCACCGAAAGCGGGAAATCATCGTTGGTGTAGAGCGGACAGCCTTCGATTTCAGTCCAGCCGTTCTGGCCCGTCAGCCGATCCCCGGGCGAGGCCGCCGATTTGGTGCCCGAAAGTGTATCGCGAATGCCCTGCATGCGCTCGTTGTGGTTGGCCGCCGCGGCGCCGCCGGACTGGATGCAGATCGTGCCGCCTTTGGGCTTGATCTGCATGACAAGCTTGGCGAGGTTCTCGCCGATCTCATAATTGTGCGTGCCGATATAGGCGACGCGAAGATCTTTGTTCTCGGGCAGGAGGTCGGAATCCCAGGTGAGGACCGGGATGCCGGCTTCCTTGGCGGCCTGCAGCGCAACCGCCATCGCCGCGGCGTTCGATGGCGACACGGCGATGCCGTCCACCTTCTTGGCCACGAGGTCCTGCACGATCTGCACCTGCTCGTCGCCACCACCATGCTCGCCGGGGCCGATATACATGCACTCCACGGCGCCATTGGATTCGGCCTCGGCTTTCTTGCAGCCGTCGCGTGCCTGGTCGAAGAAAGGATTGTTCATGTTCTTCGGCACCAGGGCGAAGGTGTATTTCGCCTGGGCGCCGGAAACGGCGAGCACCATTGCGCCAAGCGCGACGGCGGCCGTGAGCAGATGTTTTTTCATGTGACGTTCTCCTCCTTGGTGTGATGTCCCGCAAGCCTCCCGCCGGCGGGTTTCTAGCGGCGTTTTTTGGGCATCAAGACTGCCAGCGACGCGGCGAGAATCGATTTGCCGCCGGTTTGCATGCCCAAGAGAACCGCAAGAACGATGAAGGCGCCGACGAAGGCACCCTGCCAGTTTGAATCGATGCCGGCCATCAGCAGCGCATTCCTGATCACCTCGAGGAAGGCCGAACCGATGATCGCACCGAAGGCCGTGCCGGCGCCGCCCATGAGACTGGCGCCGCCAATGACTGTCGCGGCGATCACGCGCAGCTCGTAGCCCTGGCCCATGGCATTGATGGCCGAGCCGTTATAGCCAAGGAGCAGGAGCGAGGCGAGCGCGGCGGTGAAAGCCGAGAAGACATAGGCCTGGAATTTAATCCAGTTGACCGGAACGCCGGTGAGCCGTGCCGCCTCCTCATTGCCGCCGATGGCGAAGAGATGCCGGGCCCAGGCTGTGAAGTTGAATACGAAGCCGAGAATCAGGGCCAAGATCACCATGGTCCAGAATTGTGACGACAGTTCTGGTATCCAATGCGGTGCCCAGTCGTTCGGACCATGCCGCGGCCATTTCCACTGACCGATTGCCTTCACGATCGGAGCATCGGGCCCGAACTGGTAGAGCATCTGGTTGGCCGAGAATACGACCGCCAGCGAGCGCGCGACGGACAGCATACCGAGGGTGACCACAAAGGACGGCATCCCGACATAGGCGACAAAGAATCCGTTGACCGCGCCACAGGCCAGACCGGAGAAAAGGCCCATGGCGAAGGCGACGTACCAGGGATAATGCCAGGTGAGGAACAGGCCGGCGACGATGACCACGAGACCCATGACGGAGCCGACCGACAGATCGATACCGCCGGTGATGATGACGATCGTCATGCCAAGTGCCATGATGCCGAAAGGTGCGAAATTGCGCGTCACATTGGCGACGTTTTCAGACGTGCCGAAGCTCGGCTCCATCGCAGTCATCAACATGACGAGCGCGATGAGCGCGATCATCACCCAGAAGGGCTGACTTGAAATCACCCGTTGGAGAACTGTTTTTTCCTTGGTCGGGACGAAATCCGACATTACCGGCCGGCCATGTTCTTCGACTGAGCCCTGAACGCCAACTGACTCCTGAACACTATTCGCCACGGATGGCCCCCGTTATCAGTCCAGTGATTTCCTCGGGCGATGTTTTGTCGGCTGGCTTGTCGGCAACTTTCGAGCCCCGCCTGAGGACGATAATGCGATCTGCCACGGCGAACACGTCAGGCATTCGGTGACTGATCAGCATGACGCCGACTCCTTGTGCTTTGAGGCGTCGGATCAGTTCGAGTACTTCCGCCACCTGGCGCACGGAGATGGCGGCCGTTGGTTCGTCCATCAGCACCAGCTTGGCATTTGAAAGCCGGGTCCGCGCGATGGCGACCGCCTGGCGCTGCCCACCCGACATCTTCCTGACGAGGTCGCGCGGCCGGGTTTCCGATTTGAGTTCCTTGAACAGCGCTGCCGAGCGATCGATCATCGCCTGCTTGTCAAGAATCCTGATCGGCCAGAAGCCTTTCTTGATCTCGCGCCCCAGAAAGACGTTCTGCGCGGCCGTCAGATTATCGGCGAGCGCCAGGTCCTGATAAACAACTTCGATCCCCTTGGCGCGGGCCTGCACAGGCTGGTGGAAGTGGCACACCTCGCCCTCGACTACAATTTCGCCGTCGCTCGGAGGAAAATTCCCGGCCACAGTCTTGACTATCGTCGACTTGCCGGCGCCGTTGTCCCCCATCAGACCAACGACTTCGCCTCGCTCCACCTGGAAGCTGACGTCAGTCAGGGCCTGGATAGCCCCGAAATTCTTGGAGACGTGGCAAACCTCAAGCACCGGCATCGCGGTCCTCCCGGGACAACATTTATCGGTCTTGTCCCTGGTCAATGCACAGCAGCTAATCAGCGAAACGTATTCAACACAATCATTTATTAGGTCAGGCCTTCCGGCCGTAACGCGCCTCGTCCAAGTGTGACTTGTAGCTGCTGCAGAGCACCGAGGCGCTCGGCCGATCCGTACAACAGCCACCAGGCGATCCTCATGCTTGCGCCGCTTCATATCCGTTTCGGGTGAAATGAGTGGGCATTTTTCGAGCGGTGCCAACGCCTCGGGTATGGAGCGCGGCAGAACACGGCTATGCGTCATTCAAACACACGAGGACAGTGGCCAAGCCTGTCCCTAGCGTGCGTCGGCCAGAGCGCACGTCAGGAGATGAACCCGCATTCGGGGGAGGCGAGGGTCAAGTGTTGAAAATCCGCTCCTTAACGGCGCTGCACGAGAGGGATATTCGGTCATGAATTTCAAAGGTTTGATCAAGCGTGCCGAGACTGTGGAGAGAGCGTTCAAGGAACTCGAAACCGATTTGGCGGATGCGTTTAGCGAATGTCTCAATGTGGACGATCAGTCGCCGCTGAACGACGTCACTGTGCCGGATGAAACTGTATCGGATGAGAATCTCCCGGCAACGGATGACAACTCGCAGCTCGAGGCCAATGCGGACGCCTTCGAGACCGCACGACGGCTGTCCCCCCATACGCAAACCCGGCTGGCTGCCTTAAGTGCGGTCGATGGGCTCTTTCACGACGCGCAGGAGTATCTGGGGGAGATCAATGCGAAACTGTCGGAGATCGCGACCTCGCATCATCTGACGGGCGAATTTCTAAAACTGCTCCACGGCGACATTCTTCGCGCCAACGAATTGGAGCTGGCAAATACCGGCCTGACCGCGCAGCAAAGAGTGCTGTCCGAACAGCTCCACGAAGCGACCAGAAAGCAGCGCGAGCGCGACAGCGCTATCGAGGCCCTGCAGCAGCACGAGGCGAGCCTGGTCGAGGACAAGGAAGCACTTCGCGGCGCGCTGGCGGCGGCAAGGCTGGAACTCGTCGTGGCAGGCAATGCGAGCGCAAAACGCGAGGCCGAGTTCGGCGAGCTTGTCAAAACGCTCTCGGCCAGAGCGGTCGAGGCCAACAGACGCTCGCGCGAGAACGAGATGCTGCGGGAGAAGCATGTCAGTCTGTCGATCGATCTCGACAAGGCGCTGAAACGGGAGGCCGAGGCGCGGCACAGGCTGGACGAACTCTCGACCGTCCATGCCAATGACGCCGCGCAGGTTTCCGAACTGCTGGCCGCGCTTGGCAAGAGCGAGAAAGAGGAAATGCGGCTGCAGAAATCGCTCGATATGGCGCAGACGAAGCTATCGGAAATAACGGAAGCGGCCCGCCTCAGGGACGGTGACAGGGAAGCCGAGCTTGCACGCAGTGTCGCGGAGATGACCGGCTTGCGTTCTGAAATCGAGGACCTTCGATCGCGGCTGGAAGCCGCCTCCAACCACAACAGCGAAGCCGTCACCGAGATCGCCAGGCTCAAGGCTCAAGCGAGCGACGCGGTGGCCGAAAAGCAAATTGTCGAGCAAAAATTGTCCGCTCTCACGAAGGAGAGCGAACACGACAAGATGAACCTTTCCGCGGTCAGCGCGAATTTTTCGCAGCTTTCCCTGCAGCAGGCATCCGAACAGATACAGTTCGACGTCCAGCGGCAGGAATGCGAGGATCTGCGAGCCGAAGTCGCGTCGCTTCAAGCCCGGGTCAAGGAACTGTTGCCCTATGAGCGGCTCCACAAGGCCACCAACGCCAGACCGCGTGAAGACGGCGTGGTCGAGATCACCGCCGCGGTGGCGGAGAAGGCCCGCGCCAGCAGGCGGCGCCTTCGCCTGCGCGCTGCTTCGTAGCTCAGGCGCGGCTGTCTGAATTTCGACTGGTGTGAAGCGGATATCCGTCAAAGGATCGCGGGTCGAGCGTGAGGCTGGCCTTCGCTGCGTCGGCCTGCAATAGTGCACGCCGGTGAAGCGGAGGGGCTGAGCATGCGGCTGTTCACAAACCGGAATCACCTCCGGTGGAGGATGTTGGCCTTCATCGCCCTCATTACGCTTTCGCCGAAAGCGGCGTCGGCCGATACCATCCCACCCGACAGGATCGCCGCGGCCATTGCGAAGCTCGAATTGCTGGCCGAAGGCGTCGTCGCGGATGGTAGCGTGCCCGGTCTGGCCATCGGCGTCGTGCACGGCGACGAGGTGATCTTCCTCAAGGGGTTCGGGCATCGCGAAGCCGGAAAACCGGAGATCGTCGATGCTGACACGGTCTTCCAGATTGCCTCGCTCTCCAAGCCGGTCTCCGCCACCGTCGTGGCGGCGCTGGTCAGCGACGGGATCGCTTCGTGGGATTCCAAGATCGCCGACCTCGATCCGGCTTTCCGGCTCGCTCAGCCCTATCCAACCAGCGAACTCACGGTCCGCGACCTGTTTGCGCACCGCGGCGGGCTTCCCGGCACCGCCGGCGACGACCTCGAGGACATCGGCTATGACCGCGCGGAGATCCTGCGCCGGCTGCGGTTCGTGTCGCCGTCATCGAGCTTTCGTGCGGGTTATTCCTACAGCAATTTCGGACTGACCGAGGGTGCCGTCGCGGCCGCGAAGCCGACGGGTAAATCATGGGAAAAGGTCGCCGAAGAGAAGCTCTATCGTCCGCTTGGAATGGCCTCGACCAGCTCCCGTCATTCGGACTTCATCAAGCACGCCAACCGCGCCGAGCTTCACGCCAAAATCGATGGCGCCTGGACCGCGAAAGTCCAGCGCTATCCGGATGCGCAGGCGCCAGCAGGCGGCGTCAGTTCCACCGCACGCGACCTCTCGCAATGGATGCGCCTTGTGCTCGGCAACGGGGTCTATGCCGGCAAGAGACTCATTGCCGCCGATGCGCTGGACCAGACACATATTCCCTTGACGGCTCGCGGCAAGAATCCCGTCTCCGGAGGCGAGGCCTTCTACGGCCTCGGCTGGAATATCGAATTCGGCCGGCACGGGCTGATCTGGGGTCACGCGGGCGCCTTCAGCGCCGGCGCACGCAGCCTGGTGATGCTCTTCCCCGAGGAGAAGCTTGGCATCGTCGTCGTCGCCAACGCCTTTCCGACAGGCGTGCCGGAGGGGCTGTCCGACAGCTTCGCCGATCTCGTTTTCGACGGAACGCTGGGGAAGGATAAGGTAAAGGCATGGAATAATATCTATGCGAGCATGTTCGGCCCGGTGATTGCGGCGGCCAAGGCTACCTATGCCGCGTCACCCTCTCCAGCAAGTCCGGCCGAGCCGGCCAGTGCCTATGAAGGCCGTTACTTCAACGACTTCTTCGGCGAAGCTATTGTGTCGGGCGAAGGAGACACTCTTGTCCTCAAGGTCGGGCCCGCCGGCGCGCGGTCCTATTCGCTGAAGCATTTCGACCGCGACCTCTTCGTGACCTTCCCCGATGCCGAGATGCCGGACAGGCCCTCGGCCGTCAGCTTTGCCGTCGGCCCCGACGGCAAGGCGTCAACCATGACCATCGAATTTCTCGACGACAATCATCTCGGTACGCTGCAGCGCGTGGGGGACTAGGGGTCAGCACCCAACCAATCCGAACGACCGAGTTCGACCCCATTGCGGACATCCAGTAATTCCGGCAAACGTCAGCCGGAACTGTCGTGCGCGAAGGTTGTGAAAGTTCCATGATGTTGAGGGTACGTGCTCTCTATGCCGTCATAGCTCTGTCCCTCTCTGGTTGCGCGGGACTCGGCTCGTTGAAATACCAAGGCGTGGTGGAAGGAAGACCCCCGACCAGTCTTGGCAAGCAGCTTCCATACGGAGAGTATTTCAAGGTGGAGGTGTCATCTACCATCGACATCACACAATATTTGGAAAGGTCGAGCAGAGAGCACGTCTATCTGCTCGCACGGCTATGCCCTGCCTCCGGCCAAAAGGACTCGAAAGTCATCGCATTCGGGCCGTTTGAAACTCGTCAGCGCCAACAATACGACATCTATCTCGTGGCACGACATCCTGAATCCGGCATCCGATACAGCGACACCTTCCTTGCAGAGTTCGGCGCCTACGACCTCAAGAGGGACAAGCGCGACGTCTGCATCAAATTTTCCGCTCCAGGGTATCCTGCCGCCGTACAATCCGAGGAGTTGCGAGTTCCTGCCGAGGTGTTCAGTCGCAATGCGAATGCCGAGTAGGTCCGCTTTCCATCCATCTCGGCCATTTGGCGGCAGCCAGTTGATCGAGTTTTGCTCCCAGGCCGCCGGACTCAAATTGAACCGTGCCGCCGGCGCGTTCTCAACTCACGACGCCGCGCTCAACTCAAAGACGCCGGGCCGAACTGGAGCAATTTGAAGCAATCGCCGCTTCCCGACTTCAACTGCGTCAGGAAGGGTTTCGACCGGTCGAGCCATTCCTGGTGCGATCTGGCATCGGCTTCGATTTCATTGGCCGGTGCAAGCTTGACGAAGCCGCGCCCGTTGCTGAAAAGCCAGCACGCGCGGCCGAGAAACCGCCTGCTGCGCTGGCGCAGGAGGTCGGCATCATAAAAGACGTCGAGCACCTCCTGCTTGATCTTCCGCTCCTTTTCGGGATTGGCGATCGCAACCTCGATCGGCCCGCCGCCGATCGCATCCTGCAGGTCCTTGTAATCCAGGCCGATCTGGGTAGTGGCATATTTGATATCGCTCTCGTCCCGGACGATGTTGAACCATAGCGTTGGGTTGAGCTCGTTGACGACGAACGATGCTTCGAAATCGCGTGACAGATTCAGGATATCGAACCCCTGAACATCGACGTCGCGCTCGACCAGAAGGATCTGCGAAACCTGCTTGGCGAGCGCCGTTCCGTGGGCGCTGACGGCGGCATTGTTTCCGCCGTGTTCCGGACTGACATAGGCACCGCCATCATCCAGCAGCGCGTCGAATTCGCCGAGGGCCTCCACGACAGCGCTGCCGCGGGCAACACGCGCCGCCAGTTTGGCGAGAACCTGCTGGATCTCCGTTTCGCGTTTGCGCTGGTCCTGATAATTCTGCTGAAAAAAGAAGATGAACAGGGACACGCCAATTCCGATCAGGATCACGCCCAGCTGCGAAAAGATATTGCGATAATATTCCAGCAGCTTTTCACGATGGCGTACGTCGTCACGCACACTGTGCGCCACGCGAAGATTGACGATCAGCGAAACGACCAGGAGCCCGGCGCCGACCAGGATCAGGCCACCGATCAGCAGGTAGCCATGGCGTGAGTTGAAGTCCATTGCTTTGCCGCGCTCCCGAAACCCCAGACAGCGCAGACTAATACCATTCCGCCTCAACACCTACGATCATCCCCACCATTCGGCCACTGTTCTTACAGCCAGGACTACGCTCGCCATCCGCCTCGTTTCGTGGCGGTCTTCTCGCAGCCGGATTCAGGCCGCGTGCTTGGAACCAATGACCGGCGAGACTGTTCAGCTATGACTTTGATACGACGCCGACGTGCCCGGCCGGCTGGGCATGCGGCGATCTTGAGGAGTTCTCATCATGAAGATTTCGTCCAGATTTCGTTCAGTCGCAGTTGCCGTCATCGCTGCGGCGGCAGTTAGCTTTGCCAGCGTCGCGCATGCCGACAGCGGTACGATCCGCTTCGCCGTCTACAAGGCGGCCTTTTTCATCGGCGGCTCCGGAGGCGAGGGCACACTGACCTTCCATGGTCGCCGATATCCCATCTCGGTCGGCGGCATCTCGGGCGGCCTCGCCTTCGGCGCCTCCAAGACCTATTTCAAAGGTACCGTGCGCCACATACGCCGCGCCCGGGATGTGACGGGGGTGTACGGTGCAGCGGGCGGTGGCGGCGCGCTCGGCAAAGGAGCCCAGGTGATCGTCATGACAAATGACAAGGGCGCCCAACTCGAACTCACGGGCAGGCAGGTAGGCCTGCAAGTCAATGCCGATCTCAGCGGTATGAGCATCTCGCTGAAATAAGGACAGTCACTGCATTCGTTATTCCTTGGATGGGTCGGATTTGGCCGCTCCAAACCGCAGCCCATCCATCAGCAGCGACACCAATCGGCGCGAGCGGTCGCGCCAGTCCTTGGTGTCCGGGGCCGAATAGATGCCGCCCAGCGCATGCAGCACGTCGGAGGCATCGACATCGCCGCGGATCGAGCCGTCGGCGACCGCAGCATCGATCAGCCGCCGCAAGGCGAGTGTCACCCTGCCGGAAACGTCGGAGAACAGGGTTGAGTTGGTCGTGAGCAGGATGCGCAGGCTTGTCGACAGCCCGCGCTTGGTGGCGATGTAGTCGACGAAGCGCTGCATCCATTGTTCGAGCGCCATGTCGGGCGCATGATCGTGGGCGAGTTCGTCGGCCGCCTGGCACAGTCCTTCCACTTCGCGCCGATAAACCACCTCGACCAGGTGCTCGCGGGTTGGGAAATGCCGGTAGAGCGTGCCGATGCCGACGCCGGCCTGGCGCGCAATCTCCTCCAGCGAGGCATCGACGCCTTGCGCGGCAAAGGCTTTTGCCGCGACCTCGACCAGCGCATCGCGGTTGCGCTGCGCGTCGGCGCGCAGCGGTTTTGCAACGGCGGCTTCGGTTTTGTCTCCAGAAATGACGGGCGGCTCCGCGGCCAATTTTTTCTCCAGTGCTGATCCGAAGCATACCCGGATAGGCAGGCCCCGTTTCAAGAACGCAGACGCTTCCACCTTCGTTACGTCTCCGACAAATATAATCGCAAGTAAATATAATCACAGGATCGAGTCTGGGCCGGCGTTCCGGCAGGCGAGGCATCTTGCCCGCCTCCGGTGCACGGCCCGTGGATGACGTCCGGTGGATGACGACGGAGGATATTTCCTCGCGGCCGGCACTCGTCATCTGTTCGGCCGATGCCGTGGGGCAAAAATGAGCCCATGTTGAGCACGATCCCCTCAGGATCATTGGACTGTCCTGCCCCTACAGACAGTTCAGAGAGCACCACCGGCTTGGGCCGGTGGTGCTTTTTTGTCTCCAGACATGACGGCCGGCTGCCCTGCCAATTTCCTCCAATTTTGATCATTTTCGATCCGGGGCTTGAACAGGGCGGAGCAGGCCCTTAGGTAATAAGCGGAGGCGCCTCCGATTGTGGAGCGCCTTTCTCATGTAATCACGGGATCGGGTATGTCACGTCTTTCGACCTCCCAAGCCGCAGCCCTCCCGGAGCTCGCGCCAAGTCGAACCGACCCCCTCTGCCCTGCCGGGCACTTCCCCCAAGGGGAAGATAGCCTTCACCTAGCCATAAGCTGATCTTGCCGCTCGCCGGCCGGGCACCAGATCATCCCCTCCCGCGTCAAGCAACTGGAGCCAGACGCCCCATGACAAGCAAAACCCGAACTCCAATCCAACTTCGAATCAACGGACATCGACATGAGCTGGAGGTCGAACCGCGCGTTACCCTGCTCGACGCCTTGCGCGACCATCTCGGGCTGACCGGCACCAAGAAGGGCTGCGACCAGGGCCAGTGCGGCGCCTGCACCGTTCATATCGACGGCCAGCGCGTGCTGGCCTGCCTAACGCTTGCCACTCAGGCTGAAAGCAGGGACATCACCACCATCGAAGGGCTTGCCGGGGAGGATGGCACGCTGCATGCGGTGCAGGCCGCCTTCCTCGAACAGGATGCCTTCCAGTGCGGCTATTGCACGCCGGGCCAGATCATGTCGGCGGTCGCCTGCATTCGCGAAGGCCATGCCGGCTCGGATGAGGAGATCCGCGAATACATGGCCGGCAATCTCTGCCGCTGCGGCGCCTATCCGCATATCGTCGCCGCCGTGCGCCAGGCGGCCATGGAGGCCGCGTCATGAGGGACTTTTCGTATCTCCGCGCCGGCTCCGTCGATGCAGCCCGTGAGGCAGCAGCACTTCCCGGCGCCATGCTTCTGGCCGGCGGCACGACGCTTGTCGATCTCGCGAAATGCGGCGTTGCCGAACCCGAGACCGTGGTCGACATCACCCATCTCAAAGGACTGGACACGATTGCCGTTGATGACCGGGGCGCCACGATCGGCGCGCTGGCCAGGATGAGCCGCGTCGCCGACCATGCCGATATCAAGAGCCGGTTCCCCGCAGTCTCGGAAGCATTGTGGCAGGCGGCATCGGCGCAGCTGCGCAACATGGCGACGATCGGCGGCAATCTGATGCAGCGTACACGCTGCCCCTATTTCCGCGATCCGGCAAATTTCCCCGCTTGCAACAAGCGCTCGCCCGGCAGCGGCTGCTCGGCGATTGGCGGCGTCACCCGCGGCCATGCCGTGCTCGGCACCAGCGAGGCCTGCGTCGCCACCTATCCCGGCGACCTGGCGGTTGCACTCGTCGCCTTCGACGCGATCGTCCATCTCGGCGACCGTCAGATCGCCGTCGATGATTTTTTCCTGTTGCCGGGCAGCACGCCCGAAAGGGAACATGCGATCGAGCCCGGCGAGATGATCACCGCGATCGGCATTCCCGCTTCGGCGGCCGCCCGCCGCTCGACCTATCTCAAGGTCCGCGACCGCCAGTCCTATGAATTCGCCGCGGCAAGTGCCGCGGTCGGCATCGAATTCGAGGCCGACGGAAGGACGATCCGCGATCTGCGCGTCGCGCTTGGCGGCGTCGCCACCAAGCCATGGCGCGCCCTTGCCGTCGAAGAGGCGCTGAAAGGCAAAGTGCTCGAGCCGGAGGTCGTCAGGCAGGCCAGCCTGCTCGCCGTCGAGGGCGCCGTCGACCATGGCGCCAACCACTACAAGATCGAACTGGCGCCGCGCGTCGTCGCCCGCGCCATCTTCAAAATGGGAGAAACGGCATGACCGTTCACGAGTTGAGAACAAGACCCGGCGATGCCAAACGCGGCGACGCTTCGGACGGTGCCGTCCTCGCCGACCAGGTCGGCGGCCGGCTGTCGCGCGTCGACGGCCCGGCCAAGATCACCGGTGCCGCCAAATACGCCGTCGAGCAGCAGCTCGAGGGGCTTACCCATGCGGTGCTGGTCGAGAGCACCATTGCCGCCGGCCGGGTGCGTTCGATCGACACGGCCGCGGCCAAGGCGTCGCCCGGCGTGCTGCTGGTGCTGACGCCCGACAATATCCTGCCGCTGAGAACCGCAACGGACTGGCTGGGCACGCCGCCGCCGGACGTCGCCTATTGCCCGCTGGCGCGCGACATCACCTTCAGCGGCCAGCATGTCGCGGCGGTGGTGGCCGAGAGTTTCGAGCAGGCGGTCGCCGCCGCGGCGCTGGTCAAGATCGCCTATGACGAGGCGCCGGCGATCGTCGACCTCAGCGATCCAAAGGCCGGCGACGGCATCCCCGTCGATGCGATGACCAAGGAATGGGGCGAAGCGGAGACAGCGTTCGCCTCGGCTCCGGTCAGGATCTGCAACGCCTACAACACGCCGCGCGAATACCAGGCGCCGATGGAGCCGCATGGCCTGATCGCAAAGTGGCAGGGCGACCAGTTGACGGTCTGGGAGCCGAGCCAATGGCTCGACGGCATGGCGCGGACCTATGCCGAATGGTTCGGCGTGCCGTTCGAGAATGTACGACTGGTCTCGCCCTATATTGGCGGCGGCTTCGGCTCCAAGGCGTTTGCCTATGGCTACGGCGCTGTAGCGGCAGTCGCCGCGAAAATGCTGGGACGGCCGGTGAAGCTGGCGGTCACCAGGCCGCAGACCTTCACCGCCTATGGCGGACGGGCGGCGACGCGCCAGACCGTGGCGCTCGGCGCCAACGCGGAGGGCCAGATCCAGTCGATCGTGCATCGCGGCGTCAACGAGACCTCGGTCGACGGCATGTGGGTCGAGCCGCTCGGCTCGGTCACCTCGGTCATGTACGCGACGCCGAATTTCTCGTCGCGGCAGAACGTCGTGCGGGTCAACACGGTGGTGCCGGGGGCATTGCGCGCGCCGGGCGAGAACCCGAGCGCCTTCGGCATCGAAAGCGCCATCGACGAGCTCGCCTACGAGGTCGGTATCGACCCGCTGGAAATCCGTCTCAGGAACTATGCCGAGCAGGATCCGCATGCGAAGAAGCCGTGGTCGACACGGCAACTGCGTGAGGCCTTCGCGGCCGGCGCCGAAGCCTTTGGCTGGTCGAAGCGGAACCCCCGGCCGCGTTCGATGCGCGACGGCAACCAGCTGATCGGCTGGGGTGTCGCGGCAGGCACCTACCCGGTGCGGCGCGCCTATGGCGAGGCGGTCGTGCGCATTCTCGCCGACGGCTCGGTCGAGGTCGAAAGCTCATCGATCGACATGGGGCAGGGCACCTACACGATCCTGGCGCAGACCGCCGCCGAGGTGGTGGGCGTGCCGGCGGAAAACGTCGTCGTCAAGCTTGGCGATTCCCGCTATGCCCGTGCCGGCGTCACCGGCGGTTCGCGGCTGGCCGGGGTGATGACCGGCGCCGTCCACAAGGCGGCGAGTGCCGCGCTCGACCAACTGATCGGGCTCGCCATCAGCGATCCGGCTTCGCCGTTCCATGCACTGCAGGCCAACACGCTCGTCGTCGCCAATGGCCGCGTCGCTTCACCGCGCGGCAACGGCCCCGAAGTTTCCATCGCCGAACTGCTCAGCAGCGTCGGGCGCGAGCATATCGAGGCGAAGGGCGACACCATGCCGGCCAATTCGACGGTCGAGGACCGCTACAAGAACTACACCACCATAGCCATGGCGCTGCCGCACACCGAGGGCGACTATTCCCGCCACAGCTGGTGCGCGCATTTCATCGAAGTCCGCGTCGACGAGGACTTTGGCACGGTTCGCGTCTCCCGCGTGGTGTCGGCGCTGGATTCGGGCCGGCTCTACAACCCCAAGCTCGCCGAAAGCCAATGGAAGGGCGGCATCATCATGGGCATCGGCCAGGCGCTGCTCGAGGAGGGCATCGTCGACCGCCGCCACGGCCGCATCGTCAACAACAATCTCGCCGACTATCTCATCGCCACCAATGCCGACATTCCCGACATCGAGGTGATCTCGGTCGGTATTCCCGATCCGCATTCCTCGGCGCTTGGCGGCAAGGGGGTCGGCGAGCTGGGCATTGTCGGCGTGGCGCCGGCGATCGCCAACGCGGTATTCCACGCCACCGGGAAAAGGGTGCGGGACCTGCCGATCACGCTGGAGAAGCTGATTTAGGCGGAGGTCGGGACTGTCGGCGCATTGGCGATTGGCGAAAGCCGAGGTGACGACCGATCTCCCCACGAGAGGGGAGATCGGCAGCTTCAACGCTCTGCCTTTTTCAGGCTCACCACGACAGACTGAACGCGAGCTTGCCGAAATGCCGGCCGCCGGCCGCCATGTGGGCGTAGGCCTCGGTCGCCTGGTGCTGGCTGTAGACCGTGTCGATGACCGGATCGATACGGGCGGCGCCGATGGCGCGCGCCGCGTCGCACAGGTCGGATACCGAACCGGTGTTGTTGCCCACAACCTTGAGTGCCTTGATGATGATCGGCAGCAGGTTCGTGGTGGCCTCGGCGCCGGTGACGAAGCCGATGGCGAACACCGTGCCGCCGGGCGCCGCGGCATTGATGGAGCGGGCGAAGGTAGCCGCGCCGGCGGTTTCGACGATCAGATCGGCGCCGAGCCCGTCGGTCAACTCGAGCACCTTGGCGTCCCAGTCCGGCGTCTCACGATAATTAATGAGATGATCCGCACCCAAGGCCTTGGCGCGCGCCAGCTTTTCGTCAGACGACGAGGTGATGATGACCGTGGCGCCGGCTGCCTTGGCCAGCTGCAGGGTCAGGATCGAGACACCGCCGGTACCGAGCAGGACGACGACCGACCCCGGCCCGACATCGGCGGCGCGAAGCGCATTCCACGCGGTGGTGCCGGCGATCGGCAGCGTCGCTGCCGATTCGAAGGACAGATGCGCCGGCATCGGCACGACGGCATTGGCCGGCAGCGCGACGTATTCGGCGAGCGAGCCGGGCAGTGTCAGCCCGCGCATCTCTCTGGTCTCATAAGGCCGCGGACGGCCGCCGATCCAGCGCGGTTTTGCATGGGCGATGACGCGGTCGTTGATGGCGAGCCTCGACACGCCCTCGCCGATGCCGACGATCTCGCCGGCGCCGTCGACGACGGGAATGAGCGGAAAGCTCGGACCTGGATAGTTGCCGCTCGCTATCGCGACATCGACAAAATTGAGGCTTGCGGCGCGCAGGCGGATCAGCACTTCGCCGCGCTGCGGTTCAGGCGTGGGAACGGTGGCCGCGCGAAACGCGTCCAGTCTCGGGGCAGTCAGTTCGATCGCTTTCATGTCTCACTCCGGTTGATGGCCGATTGACGGGCCGGGATTGAATGAAACTAGCTGCTGCGCTATTGGTATATAATCCTTGTGTTTTACATTTGAGCTCTGCGCCTGATGCAGCAATCGCACGAACCGGCAGCATTGGTCGAAATGGCCGCCTTCGCGGCAATCGCCGAAGCACGCTCCTTCACCAAGGCGGCTGCTCGCATCGGCCGCGACGCGACGATCCTGTCGCGGCGCCTTGCCTCGCTGGAAGAGCGGTTGGGCGTGCGCCTGCTGCACCGGACGACACGAAGCGTGTCGCTAACCGAGGCGGGTTCGGAATTTCTCGTTCGCGTCCGCGCCATCCTGGCTGCGGTCGACGAGGCCGAGGCTGCCGCGTCGGCGCATGCCGGCGGCGGGCCGCGCGGCGTGCTGCGGCTGGCGCTGCCCGGCTCGTTCGGGCGCATGTGGATCGGGCCGCTGCTGCCGCAGTTTCTCGCCGAATTTCCCGACGTTCGTATCGAGGCCGAGTTCTCCAACCGTTTCGTCGATCTCGTCGCCGAGAATTTCGATGTCGCCGTGCGTCTCGGCGCGCTGCAGGATTCGCGGCTGGTGGCGCGTAAGGTCGCGACACGCCGGCGGCTGCTGTGCGCCGCGCCGTCCTACCTCGCCCGCCGGGGCACGCCGACTGAACCTGAAGCACTGCTGGAACACAGTTGCCTGGGCTTCTCAGGTTTCCAGACCTTTCCGGCCTGGGAGATGACCGACAGTTCGGGCCGGCGCGTCAGTATCGAGGTCTCCGGGCCGCTGGTCACCGACGACGCCGAGGTGCTGGTCGAAGCCGCCGTGCAAGGCGTCGGACTGATGATGAGCACGGATTGGCTGGTCGGACGCGAGCTCGCCGACGGCCGGCTGGTGCCAGTGCTGGAGGACTGGACGCTTGCCGACGAGGGCGCCGTCTATGTCGTCATGCCTTCGGCCAAGGGGCAAGCCGCCAAGACACGTGCCTTCGCCGACTGGATCGGCAAACGCTTTGCGCCGGTCCCGCCGTGGCGGAGGTGAGGGTGGGTCGCGGCGCGTGGAGCGTCAGCGCCGTCTCTCGTAGAGGAAGGCGTCGGCGATCTATGTGAGACGACCCCCTCTGGCCGCTTCGCGGCCATCTCCCCCTCGAGGGGGGAGATTACGCGCTCAGCCGCCTCCGCCTCCACCACCCTGCTTGATGAAATGACCGAGCAGATCCATCGGCACCGGAAACACGACCGTCGACGAGCGCTCACCGGCGATGTCATGGAGAGCCTCGAAATAGCGTAGCTGCATGGCCTGCGGTGCTTCGGCCAGCATCTTGCCGGCCTCGACGAGCTTTGCCGCCGCCTGCTGTTCGCCGTCGGCATTGATCACTTTCGCACGCCGCAGCCGTTCCGCCTCGGCCTGCTTGGCGATGGCGCGGACCATGTTCTCGTTGAGGTCGACATGCTTGATCTCGACATCGGAGACCTTGATGCCCCAGGCATCGGTGCGCTGGTCGAGAATCTCCTGGATATCGCTGTTGAGCTTGTCACGTTCGGCCAGCATTTCATCGAGCTCATGCTTGCCGAGCACCGACCGCAACGTGGTCTGTGCCAGCTGGTTGGTGGCGGTCATGAAGTCTTCAACCTGGATCACCGCCCGCTCGGCGTCGACGATACGAAAATACAGCACCGCGTTGACCTTCACCGAGACGTTGTCGCGCGAGATCACGTCCTGCGGCGGGACGTCCTGGACCACCACTCGCAGGTCGACCTTCACCATCTGCTGCACGAAGGGGATGAGGATGATAAGGCCGGGGCCCTTGACCCCGGTGAAGCGGCCGAGCGTGAAGACCACGCCGCGCTCATATTCCCGCAGGATGCGAATGGCCGCGGATAGGAACATGACCACGACGAGCGCTGCTGCCAGATAGGCCACATAACCGATGATCATTGCCTCGCTCCATCGCTTCTCACATTGCGGCGCCGTATCGTCAGCACAAGATCCCTGACATCGGCCACCTCGACGCTGTCGCCCACTGCAAGCGGTTCGTCGGCTTTTGCCCGCCAGCGCTCGCCCCGGGCGAGCACGTGGCCCTCGCTGCCCTGCCAGTCGAGGACCTCCGCCGGCAGCCCCTGCATGGCCTGTGCGCCAACACGCGGAACGTTCTTGCGGGCCGCCCACAGATAGCTGCCGGTCAACAGCGCCAGGCCGAGCGTCAGGACGGCGGCGGTGCCGATAACGGCCCACGACATCTCGAAGCCGGGCCCCTCGATCCTGAGCAACATTGCAGCGCCCAGCAGAAACGCAGCCACGCCTCCCAGCCCAAGGACCACAGTCGGGTTCAAGGCTTCGACGACCAGGAAGATGATGCCAAGCAGCATCAAGGCAAGGCCGGCATAGCTGATCGGCAGGAGATTGAGCGCATAGAGTCCGAGCAGAAGGCAAATCGTGCCGATCACGCCGGGCGCGACCGCGCCCGGGCTCGTGAATTCGAAGACGAGGCCATAGACGCCGACCAGCATCAGGATGACGGCGATGTTCGGGTCCGTGATCACGGCGAGAAGCCGGATGAGCCAGCCTGGCTCGAGCGTTTCGACCGGCAGTCCTTTCGTCGCCATTGCCTCTTTTTTGCCGACGATCTCGACTGTCCGGCCGTCGGCCAGTTGAAGCAGTTCGGTGGTGTCGCGGGCGACGAAGTCGATGACATGCTGCTGCAGCGCCGCGCCGGCCGACAGGCTGGCCGCCTCGCGCACGGCCTTTTCTCCCCATTCGGCATTGCGCCCGCGCAATTCAGCCAGGCTGCGGATCAGGGCAACGGCATCGTTCGTCGCCTTGGCGATCATCGCATCGCCCGCGGGTGCGTTCTTCTTGTCCTTGTCCGCCTCCGGGCCATCGTTCTTGCCGCCGGGAAACGATGGCAGCGGCCCGCCCATCTCGATCGGCGTTGCCGCGCCCAGATTGGTGCCGGGCGCCATCGCCGCCAGATGGGTGGCGTAGAGGATGTAGGTTCCGGCGCTCGCCGCGTGCCCGCCGGCGGGCGCGACATAGCCGATGACGGGAACCGGCGAGGCGAGAATGCCGGCGATCATCTCGCGCATGCTGGTGACCAGCCCGCCGGGCGTGTCCATCTGCAGGATGAGAGCCTGGGCATTTCGGTCCGCGGCCACCGCCAGTGCTTCCTCGAGCTGCCTGGCACTCGCCGGACCGATGGCGCCGTCTATCTCGACGCGCAACACAATTTTCTCCCGGCCGTCCGCCTCTCCGGTTGCGGAAGAGGGACAAACGGCCGCAACAGCCACGAAAGCCGCGGCAAGCAGGACCGCACGCGCGAGTTTCACGCTCAAAGCTCCACATCTAGGAATATGGGCTGGATTTTGCCGAAATCCATGACGCGGCGCGCGGCGGGTGACGCATCGCACGGTCCTACTGGATGTCGGCCTGCTCAGCGGCGGCTACGGCACCGTAGAAGCTCCGCCAATCGGGCACGTTCCGCGTCTATGAAGATCCCGACGACATGCTGCGCCATGTCGACGAAGTCGGCGGCCGCACATGAAGGCGACCGGCGGGCTGTCGCCGTCATTCGATCACACCTATGTTTTGCGCATTGGAGCCATCTCTGGCGGGCTTCTATTGCGCGGCGTCCTCCTGGATTGTCTGTTCCTGGATTCGGGCGGGTGCCCCGAGACACTGATCGTAGCCGATGGTGCAATTATTCAGACATTCGTTGCGCCCCTGGATGGATTTGACGCTGTTGTAGTCGATCGGCACAGCCTGGCATTTCTTCTGGCACGCCTGGTCCTTCTCGGCGCAATTCGTGCCGTGGCCCTTAGGGTACTTCTTCGTGGTCGCTTCAGCGTTCAATGGCAAGACGGCCAGCAGCGCCAGCAGCGTCGGTATCAGTCGGAGCATACGCATGGATCCTCCCTTGCGCGTTAGACCTCTGCACTTGGAGGCAATGTTAGCGCGCCACTTCCGTTGGCCGCATCACCCGTGCGGGGGATGGATGGCAGCGGGGCCGCCGCTAGCCCAGGCAATTTCCCCGTGATCGGTTCTGATCGTCATCGCTCCGGCCGGCAGCCGATCACAAAACGCGACGACGTTCAGGCAATCATATCGCGCGCTGGGCACGATCAGACCGTCATAATCGAGGAAATGCGCGGCCTCGCCGATGTCTTGCGACCTCGGATATTCGGCGTGCTTTTCCTGATACGAAAGCTGCCCGTAGCGCGCGGTGTCGAGGCCAAGGGTCTGCAAGGCTGCCAGGTCGAGCAGTCTGAGCGTCCGGTCCAAAGCAAGATCGATCTCGAAGAGATTGTATCTGACGCGCGAAGGGATCACTGGCTGCCCCCGCGTCAGGTGGAATCTCATCTCGCTCAAGGCACCTTCGCGCTCTTGCGAGGTGTAGAGCACGTCGAACGTTCCATCGTCCCAACGGCCGCCGGAGCTCGAGCACTGGATCGGGCTGCGGCCCTGGCGCACCACACGCCAAACCGTCCCGGAGTATTCGACCGGAACCATTTCCTCGATAGCATCGATGAGCCGACTGTCTCGTCTCATCCGCCCGGCGATCGCCAATTACAGAAAGACCTCGTTCTCAAGCCGGTCGATGACTTTGAGCACGTCGAGGGCGCGGTCGTCGTGAATGAGATCTATCGCCCTTTCACCGTTCAATTGCGGGTGGCGAGCGTAAAGCCAGGTGCGGATATCGCTTGGCTCGTAGAATTCCTGCAGTCGGCCGACGATATAGTGCAGGTCCGACAGAATGAGCTCGCTGCGCGGCTGGGGCTTGATGTCGCCGGCCTTCCACCTCGAAACCGTGGCCTTGGACACGTCGGTGATGTTTGCAATATCGGTTCCCTTGAGGCCGCCAAACGTACCCAATTCGTCCAGGAATCTGGGAACCGCCCGCAACGCAGTAGCCATGTTTTCTCTCCGGCTTCCAAGCCAGCTTCGCCCATGCGTGTCAGCCCTGACACTTTGACTGCATCGGCGCATTTCAGTTTCACAAATGGAAAATATGAAACAGAGATGCAAATGTCAATTGCCGCTTCGGTTCAAGGGGCCTCCAGTGCCTGGTCGCTCAGGCCTGAAGCAGCGCCAGCTCTTCGGCGCTCAGATGGCGTGCCTTGCCCTTGGCAAGGTCGCCGAGTTGCAGAGATCCGATCGCGATCCGTACCAGGCGCAGCACCTCGATATCGTGGGTGGCGAGCAGCCGGCGGATGTGGCGGTTGCCGCCCTCGTCGAGCACGATCTCCAGCCAGGCGGTGCTGGTGCCGCTTCCACTCGATCGAAAATCAATCGCCTGAATTGCTACAGCGCCCTGGTGTCGCCGGTAATGCCACGGGACAATTTGTTTTGTATAGTCCTTGATGCCACGTGGCCGACGATGGTTCGATGACTTGGGAAGGGAAGATCATGCGAAGCGGATTGGCGAAATTCGTCGTGGCGGGTTGCGTCGCCGCTCAGGTCGTCCTGCAAGCGGCGCAGCCGGCGTTTGCCGCGCCGTGCGGCTGGACGGCGAAACTGGAGGAAGAGGAGGGCGGCAAAGTGCTGATGGCGTCGGTCTGCGGCGGATCGAATGGCGGCGCCCAGCTGACGCTGGCCTGTTTCGGCAAGCCGACGCTGAGCTATGATTTGGGCGACAGCGGTCCGCAACTGGAACCCGGCATCGCTTCGTTCGCGTTCAAGGCCGGCGGCAAGGCGGTGACCAAGACGCTTCAACTCGAAGAAATGTACAACACCTTCACCGTGGAATTGAGCAGCACCGACCCGCTGTTGGCCCTGCTGCGCTCCAAGGGCGAGGTCACGGTCGCCTCGGGCAAATATGGCGAGAACAGCTTTCCGCTTGCCGGCTCATCCGCCGCCATCGGCAAGGTGCTGGCCCAGTGCGGCAAAGCCAAGGCTTCTTCCGACAATGACAACTGATGAGCCCCTTACATTTCAATTTGAACCGCGCGAGACGTTGGTTGCGAAGATAGAGCGTGATCCCGCTAACCTCGATCCCTGGACAGGGCTTGTCGAACCGGAGGCCGAGGAAAGCAGCCTGGACACCGCGGTGTCGGTTCTCTTGCGGGCAATTGATGCTGTATCCGACAGGGAACAGCTTTGGCGGGCAGCTGCCTGACAATCGAGTCGCCGCCAGCCGGCTAGGCCTGAAGCAGCGCCAGCTCTTCGGCAGTCAGATGGCGTACCTTGCCCTTGGCAAGGTCGCCGAGTTGCAGAGATCCGATCGCGATCCGTACCAGGCGCAGCACCTCGATATCGTGGGCGGCGAGCAGCCGGCGGATATGGCGGTTGCGGCCCTCGTCGAGCACGATTTCCAGCCAGGCGGTGCTGGTGCCGCCGCGCAGCAGCTCGATGGACCGGGCCGTCAGCAATTCGCCGTCGACCGTCGCGCCGGCGCGCAACCGCGCCAGCATGGCCTCGTCGGGCAGCGCGCCGATCTGCGCGTGATAGGTCTTGGCGACATGCGAGGCGGGATCGAGCAGGCGCTGCGCGAAGCGGGTATCGTTGGTCATCAACAGCAGGCCTTCGCTGGCCTTGTCGAGGCGGCCGACCGGCGAGACGAAAGGCAGGTCGAGGCCTGCCAGGCAATCATAGACGGTGCCGCGGTCCTGCGGGTCGTCGCGAGTGGTGACCAGCCCGCGCGGCTTGTTGAGCATCAGATAGACCTTGCGCTCGGCGGCGACGCGGCGGCCGTCGACCTCGATGCGATCGCGGCCTGGATCGACACGCATCGAGCCGTTGCGCACGATCTTGCCGGCGACCCGCACGCGCCCCTCGGCAACCAGAAGCTCGGCCTGCTTGCGCGAGCACAGGCCAAGCTTCGACAGTGCACGACAGAGGCTGACGCCGGGAGGCTGGGCCCCGGGGGCAGGGCGTTGCCGGGCAATGTTCGGTCGCGGCGACATGATGTTGCCTGTGGATTCTTGTATACGAGCATCCCACTATAGCCGGCCGCCGGCTATGTCCACGGAAGGGAACTGCATATCGTTTGCGTCGTGCGCAGCGGCTGCGAGGACTTGCATGAAAACAGCCATTCGCCTTTGCCTGCTGCTCGCCTTCCTGCCGACATCGCCGGCGCATGCCGGCTGGCAGGCGGTCGAGAAGGTCGAGACCTATGCCATCTCAGGGCAATCCGGGCCGGAGCTCTACGCCTCGATCGGCGGGCGCGGGCCGCTGCTCGGCGAACGCCGCGTCATCGCGCATACCAATTTCAAGCTGACCTGGGTGAGGGACTACCAGCCGCAAGGCGACGCCTGCGTGCTGGTGTCGGCGCGGCCGAAGCTGATCATCACCTACACCTTGCCGAAGCCGGCCGCGCAGCTGCCGGGCGCAATCCAGAAGAACTGGGAGGTTTTCGCAGCCGGCCTCGCAGCTCACGAGAAGGTGCATGGCGCCAGCATCGTCGACATGGTGCACAAGATCGAGGCGGCCACCATCGGCCTGACCGTCGCCGATGACCGCGGCTGCAGCAAGATCAGGATCGAAGTGACGAGACGGCTCGCCGGAATCTCGCAGGCACAACGGCAGGCGAGCCGCGATTTCGACCGGGTCGAATTCGGCCCGGGCGGCAAGTTGCGGCAGCTTGTGTTCACGCTGATGATCGGCGGATGATGCTGCAGGGCTGCGGGGGCGGCGCAGGGTACCACCTTTGCGGCCCTCACGCCTGCTCGGTCGGATAGAGCGTCAGGATGTTGACGTTGACCCTTGGCGGCTGCGTCACCGCATAAAGGATGGCGGCGGCGATGTCCTCGCTTTCCAGTTGCTCCATGTCGCCCAGCCTTTGCTCGACCGCCTGGCGCACATCGGCGCGCATATTCTGGGTGAACTCGGTCTTGACGGCGCCAGGCTCGATGCAGGTGACACGGATGCCGTCTTTGCCGATCTCGCGACGCAGCGATTCCGCCATCGCGCTCACCGCGTGCTTGGTGCCGGAATAGACCACCGAAGGGTGGATGTAACGGCCGGTGCCGGACGAGACCACGACGATGTGGCCGGCGCCTTGCCGTTGCATCGTGGGCAGTGCGGCATGGATCGGATAGAGCAGCCCGAGAATGTTGACGTCGACCATCCGGCGGTACTCTTCCGGCGTCGTGTTGCGGAACGGCGCCGCGACGCCAACGCCGGCAATGGCGAGCAGCATGTCGAGCCGGCCGTATTCACGCGCGACCCGTTCGACCATGGCCGAGGCCTGCGCCTCGTCGGTGACGTCGACCGTCATCGGCAGTGCCGCGCTGCCGGTCTCACGGATCCGCCTCGCCAGGTCGTCCAGGCGCTCGGCGCGCCGCGCGGCAATCGCCAGCGTGGCGCCCTCTGCCGCCAGTGCCAGGGCGGTGGCCTCGCCGATGCCGGAAGAGGCGCCAGTCACCAAGGCGATCTTGCCGCTCAGTTTTCCTGTCTGCATCTTTTTCTCCTGACGCTTTGGACCCGCCCTGAAGCTAGGGCGCCGGCTTTCTGGAACAATGCTGATCGAAAAACCGAATCCACCGTTAGGGTTTTGGCCCCAGCAAGCCCACGTCTGCGCATGAACGGGCCTTGACGCGACCGGAGGTGTTGCGTCTTGATATGGGGGCTGCGGGGCTTCGCATGAAAACAGCTGATCGACTACGTCTGCGGGTGGCTTGTTTGCATGCGACGCTTGCATGCACCCCCGCGATCCTCTCGCGACCGACAGGTCTGAGCGCCAGATGAAGGTCCTCGTCGTCCATTGCCATCCCTGCGCCGACAGCTTCAGCGGCGCGGTGCGCGACACGGTGCTGGAGACGCTTGCCGAAAGCGGCCACCAGGTCCACCTGCTCGACCTCTATGCGACCGGCTTCGATCCGGTCATGCGCACGCAGGAATGGCGCGGTTACCACGACAAGGCGGCGAACCTGCAACCGGTGCACGAACATGCGCAGGAGCTGCTCTGGGCGGAGGCGGTCGTCTTCATCTATCCGACCTGGTGGTATGGCCTTCCGGCGATGCTGAAAGGCTGGCTGGAGCGTGTACTGGTGCCGGGCTTCGCTTTCGAGATGCCGACGGCACGACGCGGCCCGCGGCCCAAATTGCGGCACATACGCCGGGTGATGGCAATGACCACATGTGGCGCCACGCCGCTGATGTCGTGGATCATGGGACAGCCCGGCCGGCGGACCCTGCTGCGCGGCTTCCGCTCCGTCTGCCATCCACTATGCCGGACCAAATTCCTGGCGCTCTACCGGATGGACAGCGTCTCGGCCGCCGGACGCCAGGCGCATCTGCAGCGGGTCAGAAAAGCGGTTGCCGGCCTTGGTCGCGCTGATGCGGTCGCCGCCACAGTGCCTGGCTGATTTGGACCAGGCGAGCCGCCGCTGTCTCCGCCGAATGTCACGGGCGGGTGTCGGTTTGGCAAAGGTCAAAAAAATCAAGTCTCACCTTGACCCAAGAATGGTGCAGTGTTGGGTTGCAAAGATCAAGGCCTTCTTGATCAAGCGCACTGCGATGCAAATAAACGACATGATCCATGAGCCGATGATTCGAAAATGGCATAGGTCTTTTTGTCGGTCGCTGCTGCGTGGGCTCATGGTCTTGTTTGCCCTGAGCGGCCCAGCTTTGGCTGCCAGCAGCGATTGTGTCGGGGACGACGAGGCCGATACGGCTCGGCGAATTGCCGCTTGTACACTCATGATAGAGGATGTGACAGAGCCCGCCAGCAGCCGTTTGACGGCCTATTTCAAGCGCGGCGTCGCCTGGGCGAGGCAGAATGATTATGATCGCGCCATTGCCGATTTCGATAAGGCGATCAGCCTCGATCCGGAAGATGCCAGTGCTTATTACTACCGAGGCATCACCTGGGCACTCAAGAGCGACGCTGATCGCGCTATCGCCGATTTCGACCAGGCGATTAACCTCGACCCGAAGAGCGATGCATACCGCATCCGAGGCTCTGCCTGGCTCGACAAAGGCGACAACGACCGAGCTATTGTCGACTACGATCAGGCCATCAGCCTCGAGCCCCGGAATGCCGGAGCTTATGGCGACCGGGGCCTGGCCTGGGCACGCAAGGGCGACAACGACCGCGCTATCGCCGATTTCGGCCAAGCGATCAGCCTCGATCCCCGTGATGGCCGAACTTATAACAACCGAGGTCTCGTGTGGAAAAGGAAGCGGGACTACGACCGTGCGATCGCCGATTATGACCAGGCGATCAGCCTCGATCCGAAGGAAGCCAGCGCCTACGATAATCGGGGCATGGCCTGGCTACTCAAGGGCGACTATGACCATGCCATTTCCGATTTCGGACAGGCGATCAGCCTCGATCCGAATGTCGCCGGAGTCCATCATCATCGAGGCATGGCCTGGTCACTCAGAGGCGATTCTGATTACGCCATTGCCGACTACGACCAGGAAATCAGCCTCAATCCGAAGAACGCCCGTGCCTACCTCGATAGAGGCCTGACTTGGACAATCAAAGGCGATTACAATCGTGCGATCGCCGACTACGACCAAGCGATAAGCCTCGACCCGAAAGACGCCAGTGCCTATGGCAATCGAAGCCGGGCCTGGAAATATAAGGGCGACTACGACCGCGCCATCGCCGACGCCGACCAGGCGATCAGTCTCGATCCGGAACGCGCCAGTGCCTTCTACAACAGAGGCAACGTTTGGGCTGACAAAGGCGACTATGACCGCGCCATCGCCGACTTTGACCAGGCGATCGGCCTCGATTCGAAAGACCCCAATGCTTACGACGATCGAGGTACGGCTTGGGCACACAAAGGCGATGACGACCGCGCGATTGCCGACTTCGATCAGGCAATCCTGCTCGACCCGAAACACGCCAGTGCCTACAGGAAGCGCGGCTGGATATGGGACAAGAATGGCGAATACGACCGCGCCCTCGAGGACTATGGCAAAGCAATTGGGCTCGATCCGAAATATGCCCATGCTTATCTCAGCAGAGGTCTCGTCTGGTCAATAAAAGGCGAATACGTACGTGCAACGGCAGATTACGACCAGGCAATCAGCCTCGATCCGACGATTGTCTACGCCTATTTGGGCCGGGGTATCGTCCATTTCTACTCCGGTGCCATGGAGAAAGCCCAAGCCGATTTCGCGCAAGCCGCCACAGTCAAACCAGAGGATGCGTATGTTGCGATCTGGCTCGATTTTGCCGAGCGTCGCAATGGCGCAGCAGGGCATTTGCAGGAAGCGACCAAGAAGCTCGACATGACGCGATGGCCGGCGCCGGCTGTTCGAATGCTGCTTGGCGAGCAGACTCTCGCCGCGACAATTGCAGAAGCCGACGACCCTGATGCGATAAAGAAACGCGGAAACCTGTGCGAGACAAACATGTTCAGCGCCGAGCTGAGCCGACTGCAGGGGCACAGCGATGAAGCTTTGCGGCTCTATCGGCTCGCCGCCAGCGATTGCCCCAATAACTCCTACGAATTTGTTGCCGCCAACGCAGCCCTGCGCGAGCTGTCGCCTTAGCTGCCGCCGCTACGGACTTCCCCGCCTTCGGTGAGATTTCGTTACTCAACACAGTCTTCGCGCGTTGACTCTATTCCCCATTTCTGGAAATCTGGAAATATGGACAAGACGCTCGCCCTTTCGGCACTTGCCGCGCTCGGCCAGGAGACCCGGCTGGACGTTTTTCGCCTTTTGGTGCGGGCTGGAGCCGACGGCGTGCCGGCGGGCGAGATCGCCACGCGGCTCGCCGCATTTCCGAATACGGTATCGGCTCATCTCAAGATACTGTCGCATGCCGGCCTGGTGCGGACCGAACGGGAGGGCCGCAGCGTGCGCTACTTCGCCGACATGACCAGGTTTCGCGATCTGCTGGCCTATCTCATGGAGGATTGCTGCAATGGCGCGCCGGAACTTTGCCAGCCTGTCGTCCAGGCCGTGACCTGCAACTGCTAGCTAGATGAGCTCCGGCAATCTTCCCCGCCGCCTTGCCGCCGAAGCCCTCGGCACGGCTCTGCTGGTCGCCACCGTGGTCGGTTCCGGCATCATGGCCGACAGGCTGAGCAATGATGTCGCCGTCTCCCTGCTCGGCAACACCTTGCCGACCGGGGCGATCCTGGTCGTGCTCATCACCATATTCGGGCCGATATCCGGAGCGCACTTCAACCCGGCGGTGACGCTGGTATTCGCGCTTCGACGCGAGATCGAAACGAACGCAGCGCTGGCTTACGTCGCCGCCCAGATTGCCGGCGGCATCGCCGGAACATTCCTAGCGCATGCAATGTTCGAATTGCCGATCCTGCAAGTGTCGGCGACGGTGCGGACCGGAAGCGGGCAATGGATTGCGGAGCTGGTCGCCGCATTCGGGCTGGTCTTCACCATCCTTGCCGGCCTGCGTTCCCGTCCGGATTCGATCCCCTGGCTGGTCGGGCTCTATATCACCGCCGCCTACTGGTTCACCGCATCGACATCCTTCGCCAATCCGGCCGTCGCCATCGCCCGTGCGTTGTCCAACACTTTTGCCGGGATCCGCCCCGCCGATCTGCCGGGCTTCATCGGCGCCGAACTTTTGGGCGCGTTGCTCGCCATGGCCTTTGCAGGGTGGCTGCTCGCCCAACCGAAACCAGCCGGACAGATGAAAGCTGCGCAATGACCGTCACCATCTTCCACAACCCCAATTGCGGCACTTCGCGAAACGCGCTGGCCATCATCAGGCAGTCCGGCGAGGAGCCGGAGGTGATCGAATATCTGAAAAATCCGCCGTCGCGCGAAAAGCTCGTCGAGCTGATCGCAGCGATGGGCATGACGCCGCGCCAATTGCTGCGCGAAAAGGGCACGCCCTATGCCGAACTCGGCCTGGGCGATCCGAAGTGGAGCGATGACGAGATCCTCGATTTCATGCTGGCGCATTCGATCCTGATCAACCGGCCGATCGTGGTGACGCCGCTCGGCACCGTGCTCGCCCGACCATCCGAAGCGGTGCTCGATATCCTGCCCAATCCGGATATCGGCCCGTTCACCAAGGAGGACGGCGAGATGGTCATCGACGCCAGCGGCAAGCGCGTCGGCTAGATATCGTCTTATTTCGATCTTTGTCGAAATTCTCTTGACGTGCAGCGATTCTGGAAATAGCTTATTTCCATGAAACTCGAAAAAGCAGCCTCGCAACTCGAAGCCCTCGGCAGCCCGACGCGGTTGCAGCTCTATCGGACGCTGGTGCGGGCGGGCGATGAGGGGCTGCCGGTCGGGCGTATCCAGGACAGATTGGGCATCGCTGCCTCGACGCTCTCGCATCACCTCAAGCGGCTGGTCGACACCGGCCTGGTGACACAGGAGCGCCAGGCGACGACGCTAATCTGCCGGGCCAACTATCCCGCCATGAACGGGCTCATCGGATACCTCGCGGACGAATGCTGCGCCGACGCCACCTGTGCGCCGGCATCGGCGGAAGCGACGGCCAAGACGGCGGCATGATTTTTTTGCCACTATAATTCGAAATTACCGGAAGGATGGAAGACATGGAGATGATCGAAAAACTCCCCGTTGCGGTGATCGGCGCCGGGCCGGTCGGTCTGGCGGCAGCGGTCCACCTGATCGCGCGGGGCATTCCTGTCAAAGTCTACGAAGCCGGCAATGCGGTTGCATCCAATCTCAGGGATTGGCGCCATGTCCGTGTGTTCACGCCCTGGCGCTATTGCGTCGATCAGGCGGCCAGAAACCTGCTCGAGGCGCATGGCTGGCGGATGCCTGAGCCCGGGGCATTCCCAACCGCGGACGACCTCGTCGCGGATTATCTCGAGCCGCTTGCAAAGCTTCCGCAATTGTCGCCGTCGATCGAAACCGGCGCCCGGGTCGTCGGCATTTCGCGCTGGGGCGCCGACAAGGTGCTGAGCAAGGGACGCGAGAACCGGCCGTTCATGCTGGCGGTCGAGACTGCCGATGGTACAAGACGCGACAGCGCACGTGCCGTCATCGATGCTTCGGGAACCTGGCAGATGCCGAACCCGCTCGGCGCCGGCGGAATTCATGCCGAAGGCGAGGCCGAATTTGCCGACCGCATCGCCTACGGCATCCCCGATATTCTCGGCCGCGACCGCAGCCTTTACGCGGGGAAGACGACGCTGGTCGTCGGCTCCGGCCATTCGGCCGCCAATGCGGTGCTGGATCTCGCCAGCCTGGCAAATGTGGAGGCCGGCACCGCTTTCATCTGGACAACGCGCGGCACCGACCTGGTGCGCATCTACGGTGGCGGTGATGCCGACCAATTGCCGGCACGCGGCGAACTCGGCGCCGAAGTGCGCGAACTCGCCGAGAGCGGCGGCGTCAGGCTGGTGACGGGCTTTGCGGCTGTTTCGATCCGCGATGCCAACGGCCGGCTGGTCGTCGAAGGCCAGACCAGGGACGGCTTGCAGGCGCTGGGTCCGGTCGACCGTATCATCGCCGCGACCGGACAACGCCCGGATCTGTCGCTGACCCGTGAGCTTCGGCTCGAGCTCGATCCATGGCTGGAAAGCGTCAAGGCACTGGGACCGTTGATCGATCCCAACGAGCACTCCTGCGGCGACGTGCCGCCGCACGGCCACCGTGAGCTCAGCCATCCAGAGCAAGGGTTCTACACAGTCGGCATCAAGAGCTATGGCCGCGCACCGACCTTCCTGCTGCTGACCGGTTATGAGCAGGTCCGCTCAGTCGCGGCGGCGATCGCCGGAGACATGGTGGCGGCCGACAATGTCCAGCTCGTGCTGCCCGAGACCGGCGTCTGCACGGTGCCGCGGATCGGCGTGGCCGACAAGGGGTGCTGCGGCGGTCCGGCGCCGGCAGCGGTGGATGCGTGCTGTGTCGCCGACGCCAAGGCGAAGGCGGTCGGCAAAGGCGGCTGTGGCTGCAGCGTCGCGGCATGAGTCTTTCGCCGCCTTCGCCGGCCATCCTGCGCAGCCGCGGCGCGATTATCACCGCGCTTGGCCTGACGCAGATCATGGCGTGGGGTTCTTCCTACTATCTTCCCGCGGTCATCGCGCCGGCAGTCTCCTCCGATACCGGCTGGCCGCTGGCATGGGTTGTCGGCGGCCTGTCCCTCGGCTTGCTCACGGCAGGATTGATCTCTCCGCGCGTCGGGTCGTCGATCGAGCGGCATGGCGGCCGCAACGTTCTGGCGTTCAGCGCCGGATGCATCGGGCTCGGCCAGATCGGGCTGGCTCTTGCCCCTAATCTTGCGGCCTATATCGCGGCCTGGCTGGTCATCGGCCTGGGCATGGGGGCGGGGCTCTACGATGCCGCTTTCGCAACGCTTGGCCGCCACTACGGCCACGGCGCGCGCTCCGCCATCACCATGCTGACGCTGTTCGGCGGCCTTGCGAGCACCATCTGCTGGCCGATCTCAGCCTTGCTGCTGGGGGAGGTCGGCTGGCGCGGCACCTGCCTGGTTTACGCCGCCTTTCAGCTGGCAATTGCGCTTCCGCTCTATCTGGTGATCCTGCCCCGGGAGCCGCCGCAACCGGCAGTCAAACCGGGAGTGAAGAAGGCGGCACCCATTCTCGACAACCAAGCCGATCCGTCGATCATGATCGTTCTGGCCGCGACCCTGACACTCGCAGCGGTGATCTCGTCGACACTATCGGTGCATCTGCTCACAATCCTGCAAGGCAGCGGCATGGCGCTTGCCGTAGCCGTCGGGCTCGGCGTGCTGGTTGGTCCATCACAGGTGGCGGCGCGCGCGATCGAGATGATGATCGCGCGCTACCACCATCCGATTTTCACCAAGTTTGCCTCGGTTACGTTTGTGGCGATCGGCGTTTCGACGCTCTGGGCCGGCATGCCAATCATCCCGCTGGCGCTGGGCTTCTACGGCGCAGGCATCGGCCTGGAATCCATCGCGCGGGGGACGTTGCCGCTCGCGCTGTTCGGCTCTAACGGCTACGCGAGACTGATGGGCCGCCTCGCCATGCCGAGCCTGATAGCCCAGGCGGCGGCACCCTCGGCCGGAGCATTGCTGCTGGAGCGCTTCGGCCCGCACGGGACGTTGGCCGCGCTTTCTGGTCTAGCGCTGGCCAACGTCATCCTCGCATGCGGCTTGGGCTGGCGGATGCTCCGCCGGCGGCAATCGCAGGTTCAAACCCGATAGGATTTCGACCTGCGTTCGGCGCCTTCAACTGGAGAGCGGGAGATCTTCCAAGGGATCGACAAGGAAAGACGCGGCGATCAGATCGTCCGCATCGAGGCGCAGTGAGCCTTTGGCGCCGCCCATGATGGCGGCAACCTTTTGAAACGTCTTGATCTCATGCTCGGTAATCTGGGCACTTTGCATTCTGGATTTGAGGTCAGCGACGCGCAGCCCCAAACTGTGGGACATTCCGATTTTACGGTTCGACATGGTAAGATGCTCCTCCCCGGCCCATGTTTGTTTTGCCACCCGCCCTATTCGTATTTCCTCCGCCTGCCTAAATATGAGGCATCGCGATACAGCGCCCGAACGCCCGATGCAAGGGAAGGTTCCGGCGCGCAGAGGTCACGAAATAATAATACGAAGGAAGTACGGCCGATGGTCCGGCCGGAGGTAGGACTTAGGTACGACGCCCCGCCGGACAGAGGGCTCCGGTGCCTTATCGGCTGGCGAGGACCATGCGGTTGCCTTCGCTGTCGCGAAACTCCGCCACCGTTCGCCCCGGCTGCCACGGCGCCTCATGCGCTTCGGTGATGATCTCGACGCCGCCCGCTTTCATGGCCGCGATCATTGCCCCGACATTTTCGTCGACCAGCACCAATACCGGCTCCGCGCCGGGTGCGTCGTCGGCGCGCCTGACAAAATGCAGGTTCGTCACGGCATGCGGAAATGCCAGCTCGATCCAGCGCCAGCCGCCATCACCCATCTTCTGGTCGGCCATGACCTGGCAGGCGAGATGCCTGGTGTAGAACGCCTTGGCGCGGTCCTGCTCGAACACCGGAAGCTCGGCAAACTGGATATGCATGATCGTCTCTCCTGCTTGATGGCTGCCGCGCAGCCGCCCACGCGGGAAAGACGATGCGGGCAACCGAAAAGATTCTTCGGGAAGGAGAATCTTTTCAGCGCAGCCGGTCGTCCTTCGTTCATACCAACCAGTCAGGAGACGATGATGAACTACGCGCTCATTCGATACGGTGTGAAGCAAGCCGACCTGGAAGATAACCGCGCGCTGGTCGAAAAAGTGTTCGAAGCGCTTGGCGAGGCGGCACCGCCGACGGTGCGTTATCTCGTGCTCGAGCTGGACGACGGCTCGTTCGTCCACATCGTCGGCCAGGACGGCGATTCGTCGGCGCTGACCGGGCTTGCGGCCTTCAAGGCGTTTACGGAAAACCACGCCGAGCGCCGTTCGACCCCGGCATTGCGATCGCCTGCCAAAGTCATCGGCAATTACCGTATGCTGGCGGATCAGAAAGCCGGGTAGCGCCTGCCATGCCGCTCGCGCAGAAATGGGACGCTACGCCGAAAATGAACAGGGCGACTTTGGAGGCGATGCTCGTCGGGTTGCGGCCAAGGCTGCATCGCTACTGCGCACGCATGGCCGGCTCGGTGATCGACGGCGAGGACATCGTCCAGGAGGTGCTGATCAAGGCGCTGCAGGCGATCGACGGCGGTGCGATCGTCGAACGGCCGGAGCAATGGCTGTTTCGCATCGCCCACAATGCCGCGCAGGATCATCTGCGGCGGCGCAATCGGGAAAGGTCGCGCATGACCGAGGCCGACATGAGCGTCATCGAGGATCCCTCCGGCAGCGCCGACAGCCGGCTCGCCGCCCAGACCAGCCTGCGCTCCTTCATGCAGCTTTCGGTACCGCAGCGCAGCGCCGTGATCCTGGTCGACGTGCTCGGCCTCAGCCTGCATGAGACCTGCGAAGTGACCGGAGCGACCCTCGCCGCCACCAAGGCCGCGCTGCATCGCGGGCGGGCGCAGCTCAAGCAGCTGGCGCTGCAGCCCGAACAGGCGCTCGCGCCGAGGCTGGACGCCGATGACGAGCGCCGGCTGCGGCGCTATGTCGACCTGTTCAACGCGCGCGACTTCGACGCGGTGAGGGCACTGATCGCCGAGGACGTCCGGCTCGATGTCGTCAACCGCGTCCGCCTGCGCGGCAAGGCCGAGGTTTCGACCTATTTCGGCAATTACGACCGTATCAGCGACTGGACATTGTCGCTCGGCGTGGTCGACGGCAGGCCGGCGATCCTGATCCGCGACCCGCAGGCGGCCGACGGCGCTGTGCGCGGTTTCATGCTGGTCGAGTGGCGGGACGATCAGGTCATCCAGATCCGCGATTTCCGCTATGCGCCCTGGTGCCTGGTCGACGCGGAGATCAGGGCCGTGGAGGGGTGAGGAGAGCGCTGGAAATGGTGCGAAATGGCGATCAGGCAGCCTCCTCCTGTTTGACCCAAACGCAATTGCCACATGGCAGCAAGTTCTTAGAGCGGTTCCGGTTCTCTTAGAACCGGCAACTCGCTCTAACTATCTGTTTTGCCGCATCTATGCGGACGCCAAATGCTTCCATTTGGCGGCAAAATGCTCTAGCCGATACGCACGCGGCGCGTCACCTGGCCATTGCTTTCCCAGTATGTGTGTTTCTTGGCAATCAAGGGATCGTCCATCGCCGGTTGAATTTGTCCTGTGGTGCTGACCGCGCGCGAGGTTACCGTGTGTTCTCCAGGAGAGGGATTTGCCCAAGCCAGGGACCAAATTTTCCAGGCGTGTTCGGCCTCCTCACTGTGGTCAATGGTCGCTGGTATCCAAGGCCCTTGATCGATTTGCACTTCGACCCGGTCGATCGGCGCCCCCCAGGCTGCCCCAACGATGCGGTAATCTGAATCTTTCCGGGTAACCTTCGCAGGCGCGGACTTTATCAGCGCTCGCCCGACTGACGTCTCGGCCCATACGGTCTCGCCGTTGTGGTCCTCCTCCCGGATGGTGACATAGTCACGGGCCATCAGAAGGCTCATGAACCGCGTATCGCGAACCTCGATGCGCTTTAGCCACTTGACGTTGGCGATCCCGTACCAGCCTGGCGCAATGAGCCGTACCGGGAAGCCATTGGGCGCCGGCAAGGCGGCCCCGTTCATTTCATAGCAGAGGAGATTGTCGGGGTTCATCGCGTCGGCGAGCGACATGCTACGAGCGAAGTTCTGCTGCATCTTGACGTCGCGTATCGGGATCTCGCCTGTGTCGGTACCGAAAAAGACGACCTCGATGCCCTTCTCCAGAACGCCGGCTTCCTCGAGGATCGGGGCGAGCGGCGTCCCTGCCCAGCGAGCATTGCCGATGCCGCCGGTGAAAAAGGGAAACCCGTGGTTGCCCGAGCATTCCACTGTGAAAACGACCTCCTGCCGCGGTCGCGCCCTGATGTCGGCGAGCGTTAACTCCAGGGGCTTCTTAACCAGGCCTCCGATTTCCATCGACCATGTCTTCTCGTCGATCGTTGGTCGGTTGAAATGCGAGATGCTGAAGAACTTGTCGTTTGGCGTTATCCAGCTATCCAAATCCTCCCAGACAAGCTGCTTCTGGATACCCACCGGATCGGGATTTTCGGTCGGCTGATCCAGCCATCGAATAACTTCCTCGTTCGGCCGTGTTGGAAAAGCGTAAGCCCGGCGCGAGGTATAGAGAGCAGCAATTGCGGCAAGAGCCGCGCTTCCTTGAACAAGAAGTTCTCTGCGCTGAAAATCAGGCATGTTGTTTACCTCCCAGTTGATCCGGAACGGGCTGCAACGTGCCTTAGGCCGTAGCCTGATCACGGATAGGCGACACAATGTGAGGTCTGCCCACCCGGAAGTATCCGGGTAGGTCAGATAATCACCGACGCAAGTCAAGCATGTGAAGCGTTGCACGAAACGCTAGCTCGCGTTTCGCATGCTAAGAGTGCGCCTTTGAGAAGGAACTGTCCACAACTTGGACGGGACATGATGATGATTGCAGCATTCCATGCCGATTTCCGGTCCTGCCAAAATCGTTGCTGCTCGGATCGCTGCCGACCGCCCGCTTCTGGGTCATTTCCGGACCTTCGCGGTTCTCGTCGAACCGGTGTTTCCTGCCGGCCCGTGGGTTGGCCGGGCGGCCGGCATCGCCCTGATTGCCTGGGGCACCGCAACGCTTTTGGTCTGACGACCAGGGCCGCCTCGAATGTCGCATTTGCAGGAGGAGGGCGGGCCCGGGCGGCACATCAGAACCAATCTGCATAACGAGGTGGCCAGCAAGCAGGCCGCCTGGCTCGGGCGCGGCAGATCATTCACACGTGAACCATTCGCCAATCGAGCGGGGACACCCTAATTGGTGGTGACTTGCGTCACCGCCACGCCGGTTATCCTGCCGTTCCCGGCTGTGTAGGTGAGCGTCTGCGTGACCGTGGCGTCCTTCTCGTCGGGAGACGAAGGAGGATAAGAGGCGGCGAAGCCGAAATGGCCGTAACGATCGGGCTTGGCGGCGCCAAATTTCGCGGCCACGTCGCTCAGCGGCGCTCCGACGCCGGGCGTATCGAGTTCAATAGCTGTCAGGCTGGCAGGCGCGCCGGCGCATCCTTCCGGCACCTTGCCTTCCGGGTTCGGCTCCAGGGTGACGGACAGGACACCATGGTCGGAGCCGCCCATCTCGCCGGATACGAACCAGAAGATCGACGGCGATCCGCCGGCGTCGGGGCCGGCATAGCAAAGCCAGTGGCGTGAATCTCCGGCGTCACCTTCATCGTGCATCGCTCCGCCGAAGGCTTTTTCGACATCGGCAAGCGTGGTTTCCTCAAGCTTTATCTCCAGCGGCCCAGCCTTGACCTGCTTGAACAGCGGGCTGGCCAGCGGCGAGTTGATATCGCCCAGGGATGGAATCGCCCGGTCCGGGTTGAGCGGCTTGGCCAGCGTCGTTGCGTTGGTCACCAGTCCGGCAACGATGAGCGCGAAATATCCGGCGTTCTGTCCCATGCCGATCTCCTGTCGTTCGAAGTGAGGGCGGAAGGATTTGCGAGCGGGTGCTACCCTGTCTGGCTGATACCCAAACCGGTGCACGACGAACTGGTCCCAAGATAAATTCACAACGGCGCAGCCTTCAACGTCATTCCGGCGACTTGGCAACCAAAGTGCAATCGAGGCTCACAATTCCTTTTCGGCCAGCTCGCGAAACGCGTCGGGAACCGACCGCTGTAGCTCGAGCGCGACCGAGGCGTAGCCCACCGCCTCCCAGCCGAAGCGGTCGCGGATCTTGTCGACGGCGCGATCCGCGGTCCAGCGCGCCGCGCCCTTGCTGGTGCCGGGGCGGCGGCGATCGTCGTCGAGCCCGAGCGGCAGTTCCAGTTGCAGGCCGGCATGCTGCTCCAGATGCGATACGGCGATCGCCAGCAGCGAGATTGTCTTTTCGTGCGGATGGTCGATGAGCACCTTGCGCACCAGCGCCTCGGCGATCTCGGCCAGCATGGCGGTCGCCGAAATCGGCTGATCGAGCGTGATCGAGCGCGTCACCGAGCGCAAATCGGCAAAGCGGACGCGAACCGTCACCGTGCGGCCGGGCCGGGATTTCGCCCGCAATCTTGTGGCGACCCTGTCGGCCAGATGCAGCAAAGCCGGCACGAAGACCTGCTCCTCGGCCGGTTTTCGGCCAAGCGCCGACTGCGCACCCGCCGAGCGCGCCCGGCGCTGCGTCTCGAGCCTGCGCGGGTCGCGGTTCCACGCCAGCGCGTTGAGTTTCTCTCCCGCCGCCGGCCCGAGCAGGCGCTCAAGCGCCGCACCATTGGTCTTCGCCAGCTCGCCGATGGTGTTGACGCCGATGCCGGCCAGCCGCTGCCTGGTGACCGGGCCGACGCCCCACATCAGCTCGACCGGCAGGTGGTGCAGGAACTCCAGCTCGTGGCGCGGATCGACCACCACCAGCCCGTCCGGTTTTGCGACCTGTGAGGCGATCTTGGCCAGATGCTTGGTGCGGGCTACGCCGACCGAGATCGGCAGGCCGACCTCGGCCCGCACGCGGCGGCGGATCTTGCCGGCGATCTCGGCCGGCGAGCCGAACAAATGGATGCAGCCGGCGACGTCGGCAAAGGCCTCGTCGATCGAAATCCGCTCGACCACCGGCGTGAAATCGCCGAGCACCTTGATTGCCGCATCGCCCAGCCGCTGATAGTCCTTGAAATGGCCGCCGACGAAGATGAGTTGCGGGCAGAGTTCCCGCGCCCGCCGTCCCGGCATACCGCCGCGCACGCCGAACGCCTTGGCTTCATAGGATGCGGCAAGCACTACCCCGCCGCCGACGGCAATCGGCTTGCCGCGCAAGGCCGGGTCGAGCAATTGTTCGACCGAGGCATAGAAGGCATCCAGATCCGCGTGGAGGATGTTGGCTTCCATCCGGCCCGTTCGCCCGCGGCGGTTCGAACGCCGCATTGTCTCGAGTTGTGATGAGAACATAAAGAGAACATTGTGGGTGAATTGTCAAGCAGCGCGGAGGCCGCCGCAGCTGACGAGCGCACGGCAATGTTCAGCCGCACAGCCGATCGCGGGCCTGCATCAGCGCGAATCCCAACAGGTTCTCGCCGCGCCACAGCAGCGGGTTCATCGCCCTCTCGTCATCCGCCGCAAGGCCGATACCCCACACCCGGTCGACAGGGCTCGCCTCGACCAGCACCCGGTCATGCGTCGACAACAGATATTCGCGCAGCGCCGCGTTCTGACGGAACTTCTGAAAGCTCCCTTCAGTCACGATGCGATATTTGTCTGCATCCCATTTGGTGCCATCGAAGCCGCTCACCTGGCGGCCAAGCTGCTTTGCCTGCTTGGGGCTCGCCGCCCTGAGGATTTGTGTTGCCGTCGGAGCATCACCGAACAGTCGTGCCTTCTCGGCCATCATCCAGTGTTCGGCAGTCGGATAGCTCAGGCCATCGACGGTAAAGGGCGCATGCCACCACTGGCTGAAGCACGACGTGGTTATGCGGCCGTCCTTAGACGGCTGATGGCCCCAGAAGAACAGGAACTTCTGCCGGGGTTTTGCGCGAAAGGTTTTCTCAAGCCAGGTTCGGTCGTAAATCATGGGCGGATGGAGCAGGGCGAAAGGCCGGCTTGTCAATGCTCCATCCAGAGTGGGTAGCGAAGATGAGCGGTCGGCGCTGAATGCGATGAAATGCTGATCTACAGCGCCATCTTGTAGCCGAGATGACTGGCGGTGAAGCCGAGGCGCTCGTAAAAAGCGTGCGCCTCCCGTCGACCTTTGTCCGTGGTGAGCTGGACGAAGCTGCAATTGCGCGAACGGCATGTTTCAATCGCCCATTCGATCATCAGCTTGCCGACGCCGCGAGAGCGCCATTGCCGGGCGACGCGAACGCCTTCGATCTGGCCGCGCCAGGCGCCTTTTCTCGAAATGCCTGGAAGGAAGCTGAGCTGCAGCGTTCCGACCACTTGCCCGGCGTTGACGGCGACGGCCAGCAACTGGTTGGGATCGGTATCGATTGCGCTGAAGGCATCGAGGTAGGATGGCGCGAGCGGCGTGGACGGGTCTTCCCGGTTCGCGCCGAGCACGTCGTCGGCAAGCATTGCAACAATTGCCGGCAGGTCGGGCGCTTGCGCGCGACGGAATTTGATCTCGCTCATCGCGTGGAGACATACGGCGCGGATTTGGGGACGACAAGCGTGAAGGGATGCAACTTTGCCGGTCTACTGGAAAGCAGCCGTTGAAAGACCTATGACAGGCGAGATCGGGAGGCTACGAAATGGATGTTCCAGCCAGCATGAAGGCTGAATTGGCAGCCTGGAACAATGGGTCCGGCATCGATCTACAAAGCTGGGTCGGGTGCGAGGGCCGATTTGCGCTTGCTGTGGGATACAGCACCATTTTCTGGCCGAAATTCGTGACGTTCGAACGCTACGTTTTGATGAAAGGGTTTAGCGAGGAAGGCCTGCGAAGCTTTGAACGAGACCCCAACGCCACACGACAGTCCGTGGAAGCGGTTATGAACCACCTGCACATTGCCGACATTCACGCCTTCGGCGCCGCCGACATTTCTCGCGACAAGCTCGTGTTTCTCGGCTCGGTTCTCAAGGAGATTTATGAGGCAAAACTGCAATGGCAGTTTGCGAACCGAAGGTTTGTCGTCGAGTTTTTCGCTTCAGACTCCAGAGACCTGGAGGATTATCAGCTGTCTTTCTGGCAAGCAGACTAGGGCAATGGGCGAGGCGAGCAACTTAGCGAGGGTCAACCCTTCATGCGGATCGAAATCGAGGGTGTCTCCCTGGAGACGTTGAGGGCGCTGTCGCGCGCGGACCAGGATGCGTTGCTGACGTTCGGCCGGCCGATCTCCTTCGCCATGGGCAGCGCCACCGTCCTGGCCGAATTCAATCGCGATGGCGGCACGCTTCTGGTCAATTTTGCCCATATCGACGGCGGTGGCGAAGGCGTCCTGCTCGTCTTGTGGAGGCTTGTCCGGGCCTATGCCATCGATCGGCAATTCAAGCTGATCCGTTGGAATGTCCATGCCGCCACATGCGCCACACCGAATCCCCGGCTGCAGCGTTTCCTGCGCTCCCACCACTTCGCAGAGATCGACGATGCCAGCTACGGCCGCATTTTCGCTCGCAGCCAGCAGCTTTGATCGGCTGGCTGGCCGTTCCGCTCGGGCTTACGCCGCCTCGAGCGCCCAGAGGCGGTGGCCGTAGCGGCGGAAGAAGCGGGCGAAGAGGCGCTGCTGTCTGGCACGGGCGAGGTCGGCGGCGCGCCTTTCCTGCCGCCAGCGCGGCATGTTGCGGAACATCGACAGGAAGCGGGCGGCGTCCTCGAGTGCCTCCTCGGCTGACTGCGCCGGGCGGATCGCCGCCAGGAACAGAGCGCGGCTCGGCTTCATCCGGTCGATCGTCGCCTTGCGCTGGCGATGGCCCTGGCGCGCCGTGCGGATGCCGTCCTGGCGGGTGGCCGCGAAAGCGGCAAGCATGGCCGGGCTGTCGCCGGCATAACCGCAGGCCTGGGCGAACTGAGCGAGGTCCATCGTCACTCCCTTGCTGCCGGCGGACGGAGCGGGCGCGGTTCTGTTGCTCGCGCCGATTTCCAGCGCTGCACGAGATAGAAGCATAACTCAAGTACCTGAACAAGTGAAACTTTCACGTTGGTGCAAGCGGAACCGACTCGACTCCGCCCCGAAAACCGATAATGATGTGAACAAAGCAGGAACAATGATGGGGATGGCTATGGCATTAGCGGGCAGGGAAGCGACGATCGCGGATGTTGTCTCGATTGCCGTCGAGTGCATCGATTGCGGCCGCAACAGGTGGTGGAAACCGGCCGAACTCAAGCGGCATGGGGTGAGGCCGGAGACACCGCTGGCCGCACTTTCGGGGCGCCTGATCTGCAAGGCCTGCCGGGCCGACGGCCTGCCGGGCGCCGCCGTCTCGATCCAGGCCGCCTTCATCGACGACCGGCAGCGGACCCGCGCCGAGGCGCGCCTGCTCAACGGTCGAGAGCTGCAGTCGAGGCGGGCTTGAGGGGGCGGGCGTGCTGCTCTTCCCTTCTCCCCTTGTGGGAGAAGGTGGCCGAGCGAAGCTCGGTCGGATGAGGGGTGTTGGACGGATCGCTACCTTGATGGCGTAAGTGCTTAAAAATCGCTTCTACATTTCCTCCGCCGCGTTCCTTCCAGCACACCTCATCCGGCTCGCGCTGTGCGCCGATCCACCTTCTCCCACAAGGGGAGAAGGCAACAAGCCTCAATACCCCAGCAATTCCTTGAGCGGGATGACGCGGAAGACGTTCTTGATGGCGTAGCGGTTGAAGGACAGCGTCTTGGGCGGGTTGTACTGCTCGACGATCAGCTCGGCGGCGGTGCGCTTGACCAGCTTCTTGATGAAGGCCTTGCCGTTTTGCTCGTTCTCCTCGGGCAGGGTCTCGATCACCACATGGTCGCCGGGCAACGCTTCGCGGCCGCCGCAATAGATCATCTCGCCGGGCTCGTAGCGCGGCACCATCGAATCGCTCAGCACGTGCAGCGCAAACACATTGCGCAGATGTCGGATCCCCGGCGGCCGCTGGACATAGCCGGCCGGCTGGCCGTTGAAGGTAAAGTCGCCATCGTCGCCGCCGACGGCGGTACCGAGAAGCTGGATGTCCATCGGCCCGGCGGGCAGGGGGCCGGGATCGGTGACGATCTCGGCATCGGCGACCGGTCCGGCATCATCGAGGAAAACGACCTCGCCCTTGCCGAGTGCCACCGGGTCGACGCGCAGGAAAGCGGCGGTCTTCAAAAGGTTCTCGGTCTTGGGCAGGTTGCGCCCGGTCTCCCAATTGCCGACGGCAGCGACGTCGGTGTCGTTGTGCTCGGCAATGTGACGCATCACCAGGCCGCGCTGCTTGCGCGCCCGGCGGATCGCCGCTCCGACCTTGATCGACAGTGCAGTTTTCGCCATGGCTCCATCTGTGGCATAAGATTCGGTTTAGTCTATGCAAGAATCGCTTGCATTATGATTTGAGTTATGCTCTTATGTAGGCATGCACAAGTCGCTTCGCCAGCTTTCGGTCCTTGAATCCGCCGTTCAGCGCGCCGGCAGCGCTCGCCTGGAGGTGGTAGCGCAACCGATCGCCGGGGCCATGCATGTGCCAACCCTGTCCCCTTCGTCGCGGCTGTCCTCCTCCCCGGCCGGGACGATGCCCGAGGCTCGCGCCTCGGATCCGGCAGCGCAAGCGGCCGGAACGGCCGGAGCCGTTCCCCTCACGGCTCCGGCCACGAATTACCTGCCGGCCAGCAATGCGGATGCCGCGGTTTCCTGCATCCGCAGCGAAGACGGCACGGTCATCGCCTTCGACGAGCGGACGGGCAAGGCAGTGTCCGGCGCAACAAAGGCAGGCGGCCGAGATGAAGCTCGATCGCAGCAGACCACGCGAAGGCTGACCGGCTTTCGAGCCTGAGGCCGGCGAAGCCGGCGCCGCACACAACCATTTTTGCAGGGAATGAAACATCATGGCCGCCCGCTATTCCGCCTCGGAACTGGAACAAATCGAGAACTGGCTGATGAGCGGACTGTCGGCCGCGAAGATCGCCACCCGGTTGACCGCGCTGCGCGGCCGCCCGGCCTCGCGTGCAGCCATCATCGGCATCGTCCACCGCACCGCCCGTTTGCGCACCATCGGCCTTGCGAAATCCAAGGGCTGGTATGGCGGCCGGCTCGGAAATTCGGCGCCTGAGCCATCAAGCACTGCTGATCAAGCGCAGTCGGCCCCGAAGGCCGAGCCACGCTGCCGCCCGGCAAGGCTGTCGGCCAGGCTGGCGCCGCCGGCCTGGCAGCCGGGTTCGGCTCGGATCACCGGGACCGATGGCGCGCCGCTCGAAATGCCGGCACCGCGCCCGATCGCCGCCGGCGGTCGCCAGCCGCATTTCGCCGCCATGCGCTTCATCGATTGCCTGTTCGAGCGCTGCCGCGCGCCGCTCGATACGACGCTGCAGGAGGATGCGGAAAACGACGCCCCCGGCAGCCGGCCAGGTTTGGACATGCTGTGCTGCGGAATGCGCACGAACCCATCGAAAAGCTACTGCGCCTATCACGCTGCGCGCTTCTTGCGCACGCTGCCGGCCGAAGCGATTTGAGCTCGCTGCAATGAGGCTGGAAGTTCGCCAGAGCCCGACGACCAAAACCCAGGAGGACCGAGCCGATGAGCACCAAAACCGCCCAAAAGGCCAAAGCCAGGCCACCGAGATTGCCGAAAGGCGAGGCCGAGCAGGTGCGCATCCGCAAGGAGATCGGCCATGATTTCGCACTGAAGGACGACCGGTTCGGCCGCAAGCGGCTGGCGAAGGGGACGCAGGAGGGAGCGCGCCTCTATGAGGTCTCCAATGACGGCCACACAGCGACCGGCGGCATCGTGCGGGTGCGCAACGTCGAGGCTGAGCGGCCTCACCTCACTGTCGCGCCAGCAGCGCGAGGCGGGCATGCGCTACCGCCAGGATTTCCGCAACTCGTCCGAGGCAACCGCCAAGCCGATGGCCTGGGCCGAGCGCGTCGACGGCGGCCGCACCGGCAGCGGCGTCGCCGAACACATCCTGTCCGCCGGCCGCGACCATGCCGAGGCCACCAGGGCGCTTGTCCATTGGGAGATCGCCGGCATCGTGCAAAAGGTCTGCTGTGCCGACGCAACGGTCAAGAGCCTGGCCGAACAGGCCGGCGAGCCGCGCGACGTGGTGGTGAAATTACTCAAGATCGGGCTCGACATATTGGCCGTGCATTACGGCATGATGCTGATGCGCAAGCCGAGATGAGGAGCCCCGCCGATCCGGCCGGCACTACCGGCCGGATCGATCCGTCAACGACGGCAGACACGGATTCTTTCGATGATCCGGTGGTGATGACGCCAGTGCCTGATGACTTCGGTGTGGCAGCGCCGGTGGTGGTACCGGTAGCGCGGCCTGTAGTCCTCGTCGTAGACATCATAGCGGTAACGGGGGACGTACTCATCGTCGTAATCGGAATACCGATGGTGGCGATAATAATAGTCGTCGTCATAGCCGTTGCCGATGCCGATCGTGACGCTGCCGCCGGCATTCGCCGGGCCGATCACGGAAGCCGCCGATGCGATGGCGATCACCGAGGCAAGCAGGAGCTTCTTCATAGCTACCTCCTTCTTTAACGTCCCTCTAATAGAAAAACCCCCGAGGAGCAGCCTCGTTCCATAGATTGGCAAGATGTAACGAACGGACGAGCCCGAAGTTTAGCGCCTGCTGGCGCGAAAACGCCGCTGGCTGCGCCGGGGTCGGATCGTCGACGCAGCGTGGCCGCTCCTCTCATCAAACAGCGGCAATCGCGCGTCAGTCCCGTCTTTTGCCGACGTCTGCCTACAGAACATGGCCCAATTCCAGCAAAACGAACGCGGTCGCACCCAGCACAGCGAGGGCGTAGGCCGCATAAAGAACAAGCAGCATTACCTCAAAGTCCCGGACGAAGCTTGCGGCAATCCTGGTCTCCTTAGGCTCTGCTTTCTCGATGCGGTCGGTTTCCAACTCCTCCGTTGCCACGACGAGGCAGACAATCCTGTCGTTGTCGGCCGCCTGCAATATCCGTTCCGTCAAATCGACTGCAATCACTGGATCATCGGCCAACTGATCCCGCGATAGCCGGCTTTCAGTGACGGTCTGGATTTCACGCTTTCTCACGCACGCATAATTGCGTTGACTAAATTAGGTTCCACTAAAATAGATAGATTGCCTCGACCTGATCACGACGTGGTGAGGCGTGAGTCCAGCTGGGCGGTGAACTCCGTCTGAGGCCCCCCATTTGCCGACCGTCGGGGCGAATCTCGATCGGCGCATCCTCCGATCAAACGGCGCGGGCTTCTTTATAGGCTGCTACGGTGCGCCATTGCTGGTAGGTCGCAATGCCAAAGCCGCCAAACTCTCATATCGCGAACGCAGCGCCGACGTCTTCGGTGCCGACCGGTTATGACGAAGATCGCATGCTTACTTATATCCGGCTGCTCGACGCTTCGGCGGAAGGAACCGACTGGCGTGAGGTCGCCCGCATCGTTCTGCACATTGATCCGGAGCAGGAGCCGGAGAGGGCTTTCCGGGCGTGGGCGACACATCTGGCGCGTGCACGATGGATGACCAGGAAGCGGAACGAGTTGCGCCAATTGCATGATGAGTGGTGGGGATGAGCACTATCTAAGCGGAACTGCCGTCTCGGTCTGGCCGTTGAGGGAGGAGGCCAACATGGAAAAGCGCCCAATGACTTCTTGGCCAGCCAATACTTTCGAGCTGTGCTGCCTTCTTGCAGTTCCGCTATCGCTTATCCTCACCGTTTTACTGGCTGGTCTCATCCTTAGCTGACCCCGCATGGTTGCCTGCCGAGGGGCTGGGTCGTGATCCGATAAGATCCGGAGCCGTTACTTTACAGCCGCCGCCATCACATCCGAAAACAGCGCCCGCTCCACTGCCGGTTCCAGCGTTTCGGCGAAGGGCGTCGCCAAGTGGTGGCGGTCGCGGAAGGCTAGTTTGCCGTCGATGAAGACATGGCAGGTGGTCTGGTCGCAAAAGCGGTCGGTCATGTCGATGTAAGCAGCGTTCGGTGTCGAGCGCACGATATCGCGCTCGATGGTGGCGATGTCGTCGTTTGCCGCCATGATCCGCGGCGTGTCGCATGTCGCGGGCGTCTGGCCCCGCCACAGCGCCCGCGCCACGCATTTGTCGGCGTAGCTTGCATTGTAGGGAACGTCCCTGATGACCGCGACCTTGATGCCGGCCTGGCTGAAGGCTTGAAGCGTCCAGGTGAGGCCCGTCCGCCACTGCGCTTGCCAATCGGCGTGCTTCAACTCCTCGGGCGATTCCTTCATCACATTGCCGATCGAGAATTCCGAGATCACCACCAGTTGCGGATGGAGCGCGATGATGTCCTTGACCGACTGCTCGCGCCACTGGTCGCATTCGGTGTAGTCGCGCTTCAGCCGCCAGTTCCAGGTCGTGACCCGCGAAGCCCGGCAGGAGGATTTGAGAAAGGTGACGACACGAAAATCGTTCTTCTCGGCCGCCTTGATCAGCGGCGTCGACCAATGGTCGGCATGCGAGTCGCCGAACAGCACGACCGAGCGCTGGGCATCCTTGCGGCCGAACATGCAGGGTTTTGGCTTGACGGTCTCGAAATCGAGCACGCAGCCGCCATTGCTCGCGCGCACGGTGGAGAGCTGCGCGGCGCTGTCGGCGATGACGTGCTGTTCGGGGCTGAGATTGTGCTCGGCAAAGCGCGCATTGCCATAGGCCGCGACCACGCCGGCGCCGGTCAGCGCGACGGCGGGCACCAGCGCCCGCGCTGCTCCGGCCATCAGCCAGCCGTTGCGGCGGATCGGGTTCTCGATGAAATGATAGGTGAACATCGACAGAAGCAGCGTCAGCGCCGCGCAGGCAAGGCGGTCCAGGATGGACAGGCTGGGAACCACCATCGCCGCATAGACGATGACCGGCCAGTGCCAGAGATAGAGCGAATAGGACAGCCGGCCCAACCATTGCATGGGCGGCAGCGCCAGCACGGCGCTCGGCAGATTGCGGCCGCCGCTGCCGCTGAGCAGCAGCAGCACGGTGCCGGCAACAGGCGCCAGCGCATTCACCCCGGGAAACGGCGAGTCTTCGTCCAGCATCAGATAGGCCCAGGCGATCAGCGCCAGACCGAGGCCTGCCTGGAGCGTGGCCAGCAGCGGCCGGTCGCGCCAGATCTTTGCCGGCGCCATGGTCGCGAGGCCGCCGGCGGCGAATTCCCAGGCCCTGAGCGGCGAGAAATAGAAGGCCCAGGGCTGCGACACGTCCGTCAGCCAGGCGCAGGCGGCGAAGGAGGCCGCGCCGGCGACGCCGATGACGATTATAGCGTCGCGCTTGCCGGGACGCAGCCAAGCGGCGGCAAGAAGCAGCGCCGGCCATGCCAAATAGAACTGTTCCTCGACCGAGAGCGACCAGAAGTGGATGAACGGGTTGTTGGTGGCGTCGGCGGCGAAATAGTCGAACGACCAGCGGATCAGCCAAAGGTTGATCATGTAGGCGGAGGCGAACATGGCGCCTTTCGAATAAAGCGCCTGTTCCTCCGGCGACAGGATGAAATAACCAGCAAACAGCGTGGCGAGGATGACGAACAGTGCCGCCGGCAACAGGCGCCGGGCGCGCCGGGCGTAGAAGCGCCAGAGGTTCAGCCGCCCGGTCTCGGTGATTTCCGTAACCAGGTGACGGGTGATCAGATAGCCGGAGATGACGAAGAAGATGTCGACGCCGGCAAAGCCGCCGGGCAGGCCGGACAGACCAAAATGGAAGGCGATAACACCCGCCACCGCCAGCGCGCGCAGCCCTTCGATGTCAGGCCGAAATGATGCCGACACAATCACCTCATGCAAGGAATGCCCACCTCGCAGAGGCTCGACCCGATGCGACGATATTGCAATGCAACAAATCTAACGCAGTGCAACATAGGGGGAGGGCGCGGCTCCTCAAGTTCCTCGCGTGGGCGATTCACTCACATGAGCGATTCGAGAGCGACTGATATGGAAGCGAAGCGAAGGATGCCGAGGCGATCACGCCTTTTTCAAAAACTCGGTCTTCAGCACCAGGCCCTTCACCTGCCTGGTGCTGCATTCGATCTCGCCGGGATTGCCGGTGAGGCGAATATTCTTCACCAGCGTGCCGCGCTTGATCGTCTCCGACGTGCCTTTGACCTTGAGATCCTTGATCAGGGTCACGGAGTCGCCCTCGTGCAGCGCCGTGCCATTGCTGTCTCTTATGATCGCGTCGGTCATGGCAGGTCTTTCGTGGGACTCCGATGCGGAGGTGGTTGGCTCATTACCCGGCCTATCCCACGGTTGGCAGCGAGGTCAAGCGTGCCGGGGGCAGCGTGCCGGTAATCAAGCGTGCCGGCCGCTAATGCCAGGCGGACGGCCGACCGGAAAACCCGGATTGTGAGCAGACTGGGACCCCCTGGGCGGTAGTGGCATTGCCGCTTCGCGACATGCGCTCCGGCCAAGCCATGCCAATGGCGCCACGGCAATCGAAGTCGTGGCCTTTTACGCGGATATTCCGGCACGAGTTCAAATAGATGAGCGCCCGCCCGTGCGGACAGGAAGGTCGCACAGTGACAGACCTGCCCGCCCTTTCGCTTGGTGCGTTATTTCAATTGGCAACGATCACTTGCTGGCGCCACCGAGCTGGTTGGCCATCTTGCAGAAGTCGGCATGCATCGTGGCAATGCCTGCGTCGCTGCATTCCTTCAACATCATGGCCCGGTCGCTCGTGGACATGGCCATCCATGCCGCCTTGAATTCGGCTTCCGACTTCATGGTCTTCATGCCGGCGTCGGTGAAGAAGGGGTTCATTTTCTGCGGATCGTCGAGCGCCGAAGTGCCAGTGGCACCGGCGGCAAGCGCTGCGCCGGTCATCATCGAAAGCGCCATCGCGCCCATGCAAAGCGTCTTGATGTTCATGATCATTCCTCCTGAGCTGCTGCTTTGAGGTTGTCCATCAGCGATCTACGAAGGAACGGTGTTTTGATCCAAAAGTTCCACGTTCTGGCGCAGACATGGAACAGGATTGCCCGTGACGTCATTAATGCAAAAAATTCTACCATGACTGAATTTGCGGCGCTGCCGACCAGGGCAATCGGCGTCCAGCTGGGTGAGACGCTGCGAAGTTGCACGCCGGCTCAATATGCCCGATCATGGCGACGGCGGGGCGGAGGTATCAAGTGGCGGCAAATCGTCGAAACGACGCGCACCTGTCGGAGCCCCGGCGGGCGGGCATTGTTTCCGCGGCCAGGGCGCTTCCGCGCACATCGTTGCCCAGCGTAGCGTCGGTCGTGACGGCCGTCGCGGCGCTCTATTTCGGGCGCGAGGTCTTTCTGCCGATCGCAATCGCGCTGCTGCTTACCTTTGCGCTCGTGCCCATGGTGTCGGCACTCAAGCGAGCCGGCATTCCGCGTCTTCCTGCCGTGATCGCCAGTGTGCTCGGCGCATTCACGGTGCTGGCTCTGTTCTCCTTCATCGTCGCCACGCAGGTCAGTGAACTGGCGCAGAACATTCCGCTTTACCAGGCGAATATCCTGACCAAGGTCCGGTCGCTCAAGGAAACCGGCGTCGGCGGCGGCATCGTTTCCAGATTGAGCCGGGTGATCGAACGCGTCGGCCAGGAGCTCGACAGACCCGAGCCCGCACAACCCGCCGCCGATCAGCCTCCGCGGGAACCGATCCCGGTCGAAATCGTCGCGCGCGAACGACCGCTCGAGGTTCTCCAGAATCTGATCGGCCCGCTGCTGAGCCCGCTGGCATCGGCCGGACTGATCGTCGTGGTCGTCATATTCATGCTGCTCGAGCGGGAGGACCTGCGCGATCGTTTCATACGCCTCGTCGGCTACGGCGATCTGCACCGAACCACCGAGGCGCTGCAGGATGCCGGCAAGCGCGTCGGCCGCTATCTGCTCATGCAACTGGTCGTGAACATCGTCTATGCCGTCCCGATTGCCATCGGACTTTGGCTGCTGGGCATACCCAATCCATTGCTGTGGGGCTTGCTGGCGCTGGCGCTGCGCTTCGTTCCCTATATCGGCCCGGTCATTGCGACGTTGTTGCCTCTGTTCCTGGCGCTTGCCGTAGCGCCCGGCTGGTCGCTCGTGCTATGGACCGCAGGGCTTTTCGTCGTGGTCGAACTGATCACCGGCAACGTGATCGAACCCTGGCTCTACGGCTCGCGCACCGGGCTGTCGCCATTGGCCATCATCGTTGCGGCGATATTCTGGACCTGGCTCTGGGGGCCATTGGGCCTGGTTCTGTCGACGCCGCTCACCGTCTGCCTCGTCGTGCTCGGCCGTCATGTGCCGCAGTTCGAATTCCTCGACGTTCTGTTCGGCAACGAACCCGTGCTCGAACCGCACGCCCGGCTTTACCAGCGGCTGTTGGCCGGCGATCCCGAGGAAGCGACGGACCATGCCGAGGAGATGCTGGACGAAGAATATCTGGTCGAGTTCTACGACAAGGTCGCGATTCCCGCACTTCTGCTCGGCGAGCAGGACCGGGTGCGTGGTGTGCTGAGCGATGAACAAAGACAGCAGGTCGCGGGCAGCGCGCTGACGATGGTGGCGAACCTCGACGACAGCGCGCAGGAGGAGGCGGAAGCGGACGACACGGCCGCGGCCGAGGACAACGGCTCACGCGAGGACAAGCACGTTCAGGGGGAGGTTCAGGGCGAGGAGTACACCGAACTGCCGGATGGCACGGGCATGTCGGTGCTGTGCGCCGGAGGGCGCGGCGAACTCGACGACGCGGCGGCCGCCATGCTGGCGCAGGTGCTCGAAGTCCAGGGCGCTACGGTGTTGAGAGCGAGCTTCGCCGAGATGGAACCGGGGAGCATTCGCCGCCTTGAGCTCGACGCCGTCGATACTGTCGTCGTCGGATTTTTGAACCGGGATTCCGTCAAGCACGGGCGGTTCCTGGTCCGTCGGCTGAAACGCGCCAAACCAAGGTTGCGAGTGGGCATCGTGTTGTGGTCGGAAGCCGACAGCGACAACCAGGAGGCAGATGCCAGATTGGCCAACGAGATCAACGGCGATTTCGTCGCACATGGCATGGTACGCGCGGTGCTCGGTGCGTTGTCCAGCGCTCCGCCGGTGGCGCTGAAGACCACCGCCAAACGCCGCATGCGCCGCCTGACGCCGGCGCGCAAGAAAGAGCCGCTCGCCGCGGCAAAATGAGGGCGGCGAAGACCGCGGCAGGTCGGGTTATTACCGCTTTCGCGAAAGCGGTAATAACGAAACGGATCAGGTTATCTTCGCAAGGTCGCGCTGAACCGTCCGCTGCGGCAAACGGCGCCAACCTTCATACAGTCCAGAAATAGCGCACCGTATGGAAGAAGACCGGGGCGGCGAAGACCAGGCTGTCGGCACGGTCCATCATGCCGCCATGGCCTTCGATCAGATGGCCCCAGTCCTTGACGCCTTGATCGCGCTTGATGGCGGAGGCGACCAGCCCGCCAAGGAAGCCCATCAGGCAGGCGATGAAGGCGACGCCGGCTGCCTGCAGCGGCGAGAACGGCGTCAGGAACGACAGCAGCGCGCCGAGCAGGCTCGATGCCGCCAGCCCGCCGACCAGCCCCTCCCAGGTCTTCGACGGCGAGACCATCGGCGCCAGGAGATGCCGGCCGAACAGCTTGCCGAAAATATATTGCAGCACGTCGCTGCCTTGCACGGTGATGATCAGGAAAGCGATCAGCAACAGGTTGCGGCCTTCGAAGCCTGGCACCTCGAGCGTCAGCAGCGCCGGCACGTGGCTGACGCAGTAGACCGAAATCATCACCGCCCATTGCTGCGCCGAGACGCGCTCGAGAAAGCGTTCGGTGTCGCCGTGCAGCGCGGTGATCGCCGGCATCAGCAGGAAGCAGTAGACCGGGATGAAGATGGTGAACAGGCCGTACCAGGCGGTCCACACCAACCAGTACTGGAACGGGATGACGATGCCGAACATGCCGAGCAGCACCCAGTGGTCGCTGCGGCGGCTGTGCGTCAGCGTCACGAATTCGCGCAACGCGGCGAACGAAATCAGCGCGAACAGGATGGTCATGCCGGGGCGGCCGAAGAAAAAGGCGACGGTGATCGCCACCACCATCACCCACCAGGCATTGATGCGCTGGGTGAGGTTGACCAGCGTCGGCGACAACGGCTTTGGCGCGCGCCATGACAAGACGCCGGCGACGACGCTGGCACTGATCAGCACCGCCAGCAGGCCGACAATCAGAATGAGGGTTTCGTGCATCATCGGCAGCATTTTGCCTTGGTCCTCAATCGTCTCGCTGCGGCCGGGGGTTGAGCGCCAGCAGCGTTTCGCGGGCGCGGTCGAGAAAGGCGCGGCGTTCCTCACGCGGTTGAATGGCGATCGGTGCGCCGAAGACGACACGGCAAAGCAGCGGCACCGGCACGAATTGCCCCTTGGGCAGCACCCGCGACATGTTCTCGATCCAGCACGGGATGAGTTCGACATCGGGCCGCGCCATCGACAGATTGTAGAGGCCGGAACGGAACGGCAGCAGCGGTTCGTCGGTCATGTTGCGCGTGCCTTCGGGAAACAGGATCAGCGAATGGCCCTGGTCGAGCACCGACAGCATGATCGAGATCGGGTGCTGCGTTTCATCCGTCCACTGCCGGTGGATCAGCACGGAAGACAGCATGTCCTCGGCAATGAAACGGCGCAGCCGCGTCTTGCTCCAATAATCGGCGGCCGCCACCGCATGGGTACGGGCGCGCTCCTTCTCGCTGAGGCAGGCCGACAGCAGGATGAAATCGCCGTGGCTGGCATGGTTGGCGAAGTAGATGCGCTGCCGGTCCGATGGCTGGCTGCCGTTCCAGATCGGCCGCACTCCGGTGACTACCCAGGCCAGTGCTGACAGGCCGACCGAGGTCACCGTCTGCAGCAGGGTATAGGTGCTGACGCGAAGCTTTGTCATGGACGGGTTCAAAAGAATGCCGCGACGACCGAGGCCGCCGCGAACAGGCTGAAGGCGATGCGCTGCTTGGCGAGCAGACGGCGCGTGCCGGCCATCCGCTGGTCGAGCGAGCGGCCGCCGGCGGCCGTGGGTTTCAGCCGCATGCGCGCCAGCACGTCGTCGATCGCCGCACCGCCGCCTGCTTCGCTGGCGTGGCTGGCCATCAGCCGGAACAGCAGCGCGTCGAACAAAAGCAGGGCCGAGAGAATAATTGTGGCTATGGCACCCGCGGCGGCGATCAGCCAGGCCGCCGCGGACAGCGACGATGTTTGCGGCGCAGCCGCCAGGCCGATGACCGGCGCCGCCAGCGAGGCAGCAGCAATCAACAGCAGCGGCCATGCCACCTGCACAATCAGCCCGGCGGCGAACGTCTCGGCCTTGTCTCGAAAGGCGGTCATGTCGCCGCGTCCATGCCAAGATGCACAGGCCGGCCCGCGGCGGCGAGCTGGCCTCGCGCCTGATCCGGCGTGGCGGCCCGGCCGCTGGCGACCAGCCATTCGGCGACGACGGCGGCGCTGCGTTGGAAGCCGAGCGCACAGCAGACCAGCACCGTGCCCTGGCTCTGCGCCGTCTCGATCGCCGCCACCGCTTGCGCACGCGCCTCGCGAGACGGCGGCAAAAGGTCGACCATGGGCAGGCTCAACCAGTGGATCGAGGCGCGACGCGGCCTTTCCAATTCGCCGGCAAGGTCGATCACCGTGCCGAAGGCGTCGGCCTCGGCGGCGGTCGGAAAACGGCCAAGGCAAACACCGTCGGCAATGACGATCTGCGCCGGAAGCTTTCGCGTCCATGCCCACACATTGACCTTGGCGGCAACCCGGTAGGGCCACAGCAGAAGACGGCTGGCCAGCGACACGCGGCCATCGGCTGTTTTCTGGAACACCTTGGCGCCGGCGCCGGCATAGGCGAAAGCGACTATGGCCAGCGCCAGTGCCGGCCACAACAGAATGAGCCACAGCGCCGAGACCAATGCGCCGGCAGCAGCGCCGGCCAGCGCAAAGGCTGCGCCAAGCGCATAGAACAGCGCCAGAAGCCGCGCTTTCGGGTCCGCGGTCAGGCGGAAGCCGGCGAACGGCAAGGCGCCGTCGCGCGGAAACAGCCACAGCGCGAAAAGGCCGAGCAGCGCGCCGGTCGGAATGTCGATGAAATGGTGCTGCCACGTCGTCAGCACCGAGGCGCCGATCAGGAAACACCAGACATGCCAGGCGACGCCGGCGATGCCGGTCAATCTGTGACGCCAATGGTCCCAGATGATGACCAGCAGCGCGATGTGCAGCGACGGCGCCTGGTTGAAGGGTTTGTCGAAGCCGCCGAGCACGGCGAACATGAAGCCGGGCAGGCCGCTCGTCTGCGGGCGCACGAACGTCGCAGTCAGCGGGAACAGGATGAAGCAGGCGACGGCGACGATCTGCGCCGTCAGATAGCGGCCGGCAAGGCGGTCGACGCCGCTCTTCGAATTGTTCAACAGCAACGACAAGCCATAGAACAGGTTGATCGACCAGTAGGGCACGATCGTCCAGGCAAGGAACGGGATGCCATGCTCCCAGCCGAACACGATGCTGCCGATATCGTCGCGCCGCGACGCCAGCCAATTGGCGAAGCCGTAGGTGGCGTAGAAGAACGGCGCCAGAAATGGCAGCCACAGCGCGGCGCGCAGGACTATTCCGGGATACGGCTCGTGCGGCAAGGCCGGCAGGGCAGGGGCATCGCGAGGAACGGCAGAAGCAGGCAAGTCCATGCTCAGACGCGCCGCGCGACCGAAACGGTGAAGATGCCCCACTGGTCGATGCGCTGGTCGAGTTTCTCGAAACCGGCGGCCGCCACCAGTTGGTCCATCTCGGCCTGCGTGCGGCGGCGCATCACCCAGGCCTGGCCGCCGCGGTGCGAGGTCAGGCTGCGCGCGATCATCTCGAGCTGCGGATGCCAAGGCTGGTTGGTGTAGACGAGCAGGCTTCCGGGCTGCATGGCGCTGGCCAGTCCACCGAGCGAGCGGGCGATCATGGCATTGTCGGAAAACAATTCGTAGAGCCCCGAGACGATGGCGAGATCCGGCGCCGGGTCGAGCCCGGCCAGCATCGTGGCGTCGAAGGCGTCACCTTGATGGAACGAGACGGTCGCCGGCAGCTTGCGCTCGGCGATCAGCTTGCGGCCGAGCGAGACGTTCAGCTCGGAGAAATCCTGCAGCCGCACGCTTGCCGGCGGCGCGGCGCCTTTCCGCACGGCATCGAGCACATAGCGGCCATGGCCGGCGGCGATATCGACGATATGGACCGGCCGGCCGGCGGCCTTGAGCGAGGCGGCGGCGCTGCCGATCAGCTCTTCCAGATGCAGCTTGCGCTGGCGGATGCCGCGCCAGCCGATGGCATCGAGAAAGGTGCGGTCGATCATGCGGCCGATGGGGCTGATGCCGCGCGCCTCGTTCTCATAGACATAGTCGAGCGTCGAGCCGGAATCGAAGCCGGTGGCAATCCCCGTCTTCATGCCGGACGACAGCCAGGCGCCCATGCGGATCGAAGCGCGACTGATTGTCCAGTAGAGCCCCCTGGGAGACAGCAGCGGCAGCGGCGAGGCCAGCCGGTCGGCCTCGTCGCGCGTGTAGCCGGCACGGTCGGCCCAGGTCAGGTCGACCGGCTCTTCCGGCGCCGCGAACTGCTTTTCGAGGAAAGGCCTGATCAGGTCGAGTGCCTTGTGGCGGTCGCGCTCGCCCAGCGTGTCGTGGGAGAAGCCGGGCAGCACGTGCCGCTCCTTGGCCGGGCTCGCCAGATTGACGAAGAATTCGTGCTGCGGTCCATGCCGCACCACCCAGTCGCTGCCGGAGATCAGAAGCTGTGTCGGCACGGTGATGGCGCGGGCGTCGGCGACGATGCGCGCGGCATGGTCGTAGAGCTCGACCAGGATGTTGGAGGCGATCGGCCGGGTGATCAGCGGGTCGGCGTCGAAGGAGGCGATGCGCTCGGGGTCATGCGTCAGGAATTTCGCCTTGACGTAGGAATTGACGAAGAAGCGGCCCTTCAGCTTCTGCCACAACGCAATGCCTTGCTTGGCGAAGGGCACGTAGAGCTTGACCGAGAAGGCCGGCGAGGCCAGCACCAGGGCGCGAATGTCGGGCGCATAGTCATGCACCCAGGCGGCGGCAAGCACGGCGCCGAAGGATTGCGCGATCAGCGCGATGTCGCGCCGGGCAAAGCCGTCGCTGCCGATCTCGCGCACAAAACAATCGATGTCGCGCACCAGCGCGGCAAACGACCGCGCATAGCCGCGTTCGCCGGCGGAGCGGCCATTGCCGCGCGCGTCCCACGCATAGAAGGCGTGGTCGGGCATCTGGAGCTCGTCGACCAGATGCGCCATGCGGCCGCCATGCTCGTGGCCGCGATGGAACAGCAGGATGGCGCCCTTGCGGTTTTCCGACAGCGCCGGCCAATAGCGATAGAAGATCTCGGTGCCGTCATGGCTCTTGAAGCTGCGCTCCTGCGCAACCCGCTCGATATTGGCTGAAGCCACTGCGGCAACCGTCTGTTGGTGAAGCATGTTGTTCTCCCTGGCGAGACCGGAATTCAGCTGCCGCTCCCGTTAAGGCCGCTGCGTATCCGGTTGATGGCGGTCGCCAGCGAGAGTGTAGCCATGGCCGGAAACACGAGCGGCGTGAGCGCCGGGACCCACAGGCCGGACGCGATAAGCACGGCGAGGATGCCGAGCGCCAGCGCCCGGTCGCTTTTGCCGGACGGGCCGGCATAGTTGCGCCCGGTTCCGGCGGCGATGCCAAGCACGCCGGCGAATTCCGCGATCATAGCCGCCATAGCGAATGCGACGACGCCCCAGACAGGAAAAATGACGGCAAAGGCCAGGATCAAAGCGAGATCGGAGACAACATCGCAGAGCTCGTTGAGATACATGCCGAGCTTCGAGGCCTGGCCATGTTCCCTTGCGAGCATGCCGTCGATGGCGTTCAGCGCCATTCGCGTAAACAGCACGAGCGGCATCAGCAGAAAGACCGCGCGGTGGCCGGCAAGGGCTGCCACCGCAAGGCCGGTGGCGAGCGAGAGGGCAGCGGCAAGCAACGTGATCTGGTTGGCGGTGACGCCGGCTCTGGCCAGGCCGTCGGCAAGCGGCCGCAGCCTGGCCTGGAAGGCCGGTTTCAGCGCATAAAGCGTCGGCATGTGCGAACCCCCCGGCCGCGGTGCAAATGATGTTGGCGAGGATGGTCAATTGGCGCGCAAGGCGCAAGGGCGGCGCCCATCACTTTCCGCAAACTTGCCGGACGGCTATGTCCTCGCTTTGACCGTGTCGCCCGGGAACAGGGCGGGCAAGCTTTCTTCGGCCGCCGCCCAGGCGCGACTATGGTAACGCCGCAGGATGAGAATGCATGTCGCGAAGACCGCCAGCCCGCAAATCACGCCGGGCGACATGCCTCCGCCGAAAGCGGACTTAACAACGATGCCGGTGAAGACGCCGGCGATGGCGCCATTGATCGTGCCCACCATCCCCGCGGTGGTCATGAAATATTGCAGCGGCGAGGGTCTGAGGCCCTTGTCGACCAGCACCGCCGAGGGGTCGTCATGCGTGGAATTGACAAGGTATTTTTGCAGAACGGGCGCCAGCTCGACGAAATAGTGGCGGATCCGGGCCATGCCGCGGGCATGCACCATGTCCTCGATGGCAACCTGTACAGCGCGAACGAAGGTGACCAGGCCGATGAAGAAAAGGCAAGGCAGCAAGATCAGGCTGAACAACACGAACGGCCTGCCCATCTCCGTGACCTGCGCGACGAAGGACAAGGCAATCGTTGCGCTCGAGACCGAGGTCAGGAACAGATCGGCTCGCTGATTCGCTTCCTGAATGGTCGCGGCGCGAGCGTTTTGCAGCACGAAATGCTCGGTCGTCAGGCACTGCAGGGCCTGCTGCGCCTGGTCAGGCGGAACCGGAGCGTCGGGAGAACGGGTCATCGACATTTGCCCGCTTCTGCCCGCCGGAACCGGTAGGCAGAAGGGGCGTCGTCCTACGAGCCGTCAGGACTTGCCGTCGCCGCCGGTGATGGCGATACGCTTGGCCTTTGCCTGGGCGCGCTCCGTCTTGGGCAGCGTCACGCTGAGCACACCGTTCCGGAACGCGGCGTTCACCTTGTCTTCGTCGACTTCGTAGCCGAGCGGGATACGCCGCTCGAAACGGCCATAGAAGCGTTCGGAGAACTGCCTGTCCTTGTCCTCGGTCTCTTCGCGCTTCTCGCCGCGCAGCGTCAGCACGCCGTCATCGAGCAGCAGCTCGACGTCCTTCGCGTCCATGCCGGGGATCTCGGCGGTGACGCGGATCTCCTTTTCGCCATCGGCGATGTCGATACTGGGCCAGCTGACGCGGGCAGCGGAGAAGCCACCGAGCGACGGCAGCCTCGTGTCGAAGCCGCGGAACGCCTCGTCGAACAGGCGGTTCATTTCGCGATGCAGCGTCAGGAAGGGATCGCGATCGGCGTCACGGAACAGGCTGGGGGTCTGATTGTTCTCCCGGCCCCAGGGAATGAGATCACGAATAGCCATTGCATAGTCTCCTTTCTCGACTGGTGCATTCAGGCAGCCTGCTTGTTTGCTTCGCCCTGCGCGACCTTCGGCCCGGTCTTCGGCGAGGCGACATCGGTCGCGATGGCGATGCGCCGAGGCTTCATCTCCTCGGGCACCTCACGTACCAGATCGATGCTGAGCAGGCCGTTGTCGAGCGAGGCGCCTGCGACCTTGACGTGATCGGCAAGCTCGAAACGGCGGGTAAAGGGCCGTGTTGCGAGGCCATGATGCAGATACTCTGCGTTGTCCGGCTCCTTGTGCTGGCCGGAGACAATCAGGAGGTTGGGTTCATGGGTGATTTCGAGGTCGTCCTCGGAAAACCCGGCTACGGCGATAGTGACGCGGTAGTTGTTCTCGCCGCTGCGCGCGATGTCATAGGGCGGCCAGGTGTCGAAGGCCTGCGGCGCATTTTCCAGCAGGTTGAAGACGCGGTCGAAGCCGATGCTCGACCGATAGAGCGGGGAAAAGTCGAATGCGGTTCTCATAGCTACATCCTCCATCGAGCAACATAGATACGAGGGACGCCAAAGAGCTGGCGCTCCCTGGTTCCGCCGGCCCCATTTCGGCGACCGGTGCCTTCGATTTGGTTATTGTCCGCCGCAAGTCAAGACCCGGTGGCTCTCGCGTTGCCGGTTTTTCGGGCCGGTTTTCGGTCGGTTCGGCGAGGCTGCCAATCTCGCCACAAGTGGGGAGATGTCCGGCAGGAGATTGCCTGTTGGTTTCAATTGCCAACGCTGACTTCCCCGGCCGGTTATTGTCTGCAGCAGGTCAAGACCCAGATTTCTTGTGTTGCCGGGCCCGTTCCCGGCACTCGCAGATGGAGCTGACCATGACACGCGACGAGATCATTTCTGTGCTGGGCCCGGTCGACGAAGCCGTGATCGCCGACATTGCGGCGACGGACGGGACGGTCCAGGAATTGCGCGAGGCCCTGGCGTGGATCGCCGCCGACGAGGCGTTGGTGAACGAGGGCCGACCGCTGCCGACGGCAAGAGTAGCGACGCTGATCGAACTGCTGCAAGGGCCGGACGAGGAGGAATAACCGGCTGTCGCCGCGATGCTCTTGAACCGCGCAGAGAGACGAACCATGTCCTTCAGCGGCGCCGGCCGGCCGCCGGTGCCGCCAGCATAACGTTGCTTGCTCAAACAAGAAGACGATCAGAAAACAAGGAGGAGGTGATGGACGACGTCCGCTTTGCCGAGCCGATCACGTTGAAATTCCAATCCAGCGAGCGCAAGGTCGCCAGCAGTTGGGAAGCCATCGAATGCATGCGCCAGCAGTGGCCGGACCGTGCACGCGGCCGGAGTTGGCGCGCCGCCTATCGGACCTGCCGCGACGCGCTCGACGGTTGGCGTACCGCGCGTGATGCGCGCAAGGCCTTCGTCCGGGCGGCGCGCAAGGGCGGATTGCTCGCATCGGCCCGCAAGCCTGTCGACCGCGCCGGCTAGTCCGGACCCCCTCCGATATTGTGAGATCCAAAACAAGTGGGAGAGGCAGCTGCCTTTCCCCCGCTTCGGAGACTTTGTCCGCTGTCTAGCGGCAGATCGGCTTGCTCCTCAGTGGACGGTGATAATGCCGTTTACGGCCCGCCATTCGGAGGGCTGGATCAGGTGATGATGAGCCACGCGCACCGAATGCAGCGGGCCTTCGATCTCGCGCTCCCAGAAATCGAGGAAATGCTTCAGCGTCGGGAAATCGGGGGCAATATCGTATTCCTGCCAGATGTAGAGCTGCAGAAGGCTTCGATGATCGGGCAGGCGGTAGTGGATCTCCGCCGTGGTGAGGCCAAACCCTTGCATCTGGAGCTGAAAGTCCCTGCTGATCATGCAATCCTTCCTTTCCCAATGAACCTCCGTCTGCAAAACGCCTCGCCTTCCACATAGGTTCCAGCCGCCGCACGCGGCTCAGGAGACGGGCAGATTTGGAAATCCGGCCGGGTCATCGCGCCGGAAACGGCGAATGTGCGAACAATTACAGCGTATTGGCACTCTCAGGTGTCGAGTGCTAAAATTTTTGCGTGATCCTCTTGAAAGCTGAAAAAAGCGCGACTAGTTCGTATGCGCGCGATGCCTGAATGAAGGGGTCGCGACCCCGTGCCGGGCCGATATTGCCGGTCCGGTCAGGAGGATGTTCGAAAATCTGTTTGTCGCGAGAGGAGAACGACATGGCGTTTCGTCCATTGCATGACCGCATCCTGGTCCGCCGCATCGAGGTCGACGAAAAGACAGCGGGCGGCATCATCATCCCCGATACCGCCAAGGAGAAGCCGCAGGAGGGCGAGGTCATCGCCGCCGGCCCCGGCGCGCGCGACGACAGCGGCCAGTTGCGGCCGCTCGACGTCAAGGTCGGCGACCGCATTTTGTTCGGCAAATGGTCCGGCACCGAGATCAAACTCAATGGCGAGGATCTGCTCATCATGAAAGAGAGCGACGTGCTGGGCGTGATCGAAGCCACGGGCGAAATGAAGAAGGCTGCCTGAGCGGGGCCTGAACAAGCATTCCAGTCGACGAAAAGCTGCCTATCGAAGGAGTGTTCCAATGGCTGCCAAAGATGTGAAATTTCATACCGAAGCCCGCGAGAAGATGTTGCGCGGCGTCGACATCCTCGCCAATGCGGTGAAGGTGACGCTCGGTCCCAAGGGCCGCAACGTTGTCTTGGACAAATCGTTCGGCGCGCCGCGCATCACCAAGGACGGCGTGACGGTGGCGAAAGAGATCGAGCTTGAGGACAAGTTCGAGAACATGGGCGCGCAGATGGTGCGCGAGGTCGCCTCGAAGACCAGCGATACCGCCGGCGACGGCACCACGACCGCGACGATTCTGGCGCAGTCGATCGTCCAGGAAGGCGCCAAGGCGGTTGCTGCCGGCATGAACCCGATGGACCTGAAGCGCGGCATCGACAAGGCGGTCGAAGCAATCATCGCCGAACTGAAGGCCAATGCCCGCAAGGTGACCAGGAACGACGAAATCGCTCAGGTCGGCGCCATCTCTGCCAATGGCGATGCCGAGATCGGCCGCTTCCTCGCAGAGGCGATGGAAAAGGTCGGCAATGAGGGCGTCATCACTGTCGAGGAAGCCAAGACCGCCGAGACCGAGTTGGAAGTGGTCGAAGGCATGCAGTTCGACCGCGGCTATCTCTCGCCATATTTCATCACCAACCAGGATAAGATGCGCGTCGAGCTCGAAGAACCCTATGTGCTGATCCACGAGAAGAAGCTGTCCAACCTGCAGGCCATGCTTCCCGTGCTCGAAGCCGCCGTGCAATCCGGCAAGCCGCTACTGATCATCGCCGAGGACGTCGAAGGCGAGGCGCTGGCGACGCTTGTCGTCAACAAGCTGCGCGGCGGCCTGAAGGTTGCAGCCGTCAAGGCGCCGGGCTTTGGTGACCGCCGCAAGGCCATGCTCGAAGACATCGCCATCCTGACCGGCGGCACGGCGATCTCGGAAGACCTCGGCATCAAGCTCGAGAACGTCACGCTGGAGATGCTCGGCCGCGCCAAGAAGGTGCTGATCGAGAAGGAGAACACCACCATCGTCGACGGTGCCGGCCGCAAGGATGAAATCCAGGCGCGCATCAGCCAGATCAAGGCCCAGATCGAGGAAACCACCTCCGACTACGACCGCGAGAAGCTGCAGGAGCGGCTGGCCAAGCTCGCTGGCGGTGTCGCCGTCATCCGCGTCGGCGGCTTGACCGAGGTCGAGGTCAAGGAGCGCAAGGATCGCGTCGACGATGCCATGCACGCCACACGCGCGGCGGTCGAGGAGGGTATCCTGCCCGGCGGCGGCGTAGCGCTGCTCAGGGCGGCGAAGGCGCTCGACAACGTCGCCGTCGACAATCCCGACCAGAAGACCGGCATCGAGATCGTGCGTCGCGCCATCGAAGCGCCGGTGCGCCAGATCGCCGAGAACGCCGGTGCGGAAGGCTCGATCATCGTCGGCAAACTGCGCGAGACGGCCGATTTCGGCTATGGCTGGAACGCGCAGACCAACGAGTTCGGCGACCTCTACAGTCAAGGCGTCATCGACCCGGCCAAGGTCGTGCGTACTGCTCTGCAGGGCGCCGCTTCTGTCGCCGGCCTGCTGGTGACGACCGAGGCGATGGTGGCCGAGAAGCCGAAGAAGGAAACGCCCATGCCTCCGATGCCCGGCGGTGGCGGCATGGACTTCTAAGGCCAGGCTTCCAAAGCGCGACTTCGAAACGACAGATGGACAGTGTCCGCCAAGGGCGGGCACGGTCTTGCCGGTCCGGGACTAATGCTGAGCAGGTGTTGCCATGGATATGATGGACAGTTTTGGAAAGATCGCGGCGCCGACCCGCCCGAAAAACGATTTCAACTATGAAGCCGACTGCAGGGCGGCGCTGGCGCCTTTGGTCGACGGCTTGCTGGATATGGCCGAGTCGGCCGGCTGGGACCGCCGCAAGGCGGCCTACACGCTGATGTTTTTGTCGGCTCAACGCCTAGGGGCCGGCACGGAGGAGCGCAAATGATCGCGGCGCGGATGCGCGAATGCCTGCGCCTGCTGCGGTGATCGGAAACCGATTTCGCCGAGGAGGCGGGATACTCGCTCGTCAAGGCAAGGGCGTGGCTCCACGGGCGCGAACATCCGCCGCTGGGCGTGGCGGCCTGGCTCGAGGCGCTGGTCAAGATGCACCGGCTGCTGCCGCGGCCGGGCATGCAAGCCGTATTGCATTCGCCGATCGACGCCGTCCTGCAGGCGGATCGAAGCGCCCGCGGTTGAGTTCCGAAAGGAGCCGATCGAGCCAGGAAAGGAGAGTGTCATGGATCGTGCTTCGTTCGACAAGCCGGTTACCATCCTCACCGGCCTCGGTACGCCGACGAAGATAGAAAGCGCGGCTGAGGCTTATGCGCTTTTGTCTGAGTGGCCGGCAACGAGCCGGACGGCCGCGCATGACATCGCCGCCAAGGCCTGCCGGGAGGCAATGGAAGGAGAGATCGACGGCAAGACGGCGCGCGCCACCTTCGTTGCCTTCGCCCGCCGCAACGACCTGCTTGCGCCGCAGACGAACGGGATGGTTGCCGGCGAGAGCTTTGCTGGCGCGACGGTTGCCGAGTGGGCAACGCGCCCACAGCGCGTCAACGCCCCGGCCTGAGCGGTTGGAGAAGTCGCCAATCTCCCCCCTTGAGGGGGAGATGTCGCCGAAGGCGACAGAGGGGGTCGGTACGTCCTGGCGCGACGCCATGTTGGACGAAAGAGAAAGTTGGCGCCTCACGCGCGGCTACCCCCTCTGGCCTGCCGGCCATCTCCCCCTCGAGGGGGGAGATTACGCGCTCAGCCGGCGCATGATCAGCGAGGCATGGCCGCCCACCCCGTGTGCAGCCGGCCGGCGCTCGACGACCTCGAAGCCGTGCTTGCGATAGAAGGCGATTGCGCGGTCGTTGCCCTCGATCACTTCCAGGGCGATGCTGGGAATACCCGCATGCGCGGCAAGAACGGCATGCAGCAGGTCGGCGGCAAGGCCGGTGCCGTACTCGCTCTTGTCTATATGGAGCCGCTCGAGCATGACCTCGCCTGTGTCGTCCATCGCGGCCATCGCATAACCGGCGAGCGAGCCGTCAGCCCGCTCGGCGACGAAGGACATCTTGTTGTCATCCCCGAACTCGGACGCCAGCCGCTCCGGCGCATGCCTCTCATCCGACAGCCGTGCCGTGGTCTCGGCACCCAGGATCGGCGAATAGGTGTGTCGCCAGGACCCTCCAAGCAGCCGCGACACCGCCGGAACGTCCTGTTCGGTCATGGTTCTTATTTGGGGCATCGCCACCTCCCGGGCAGTTTACGGCACCGCAGCGTTCGCTCCGCCATCACCGCCTCACCCGCGATTTCAGCCAGCGGTCGAAGGCCACGGCGAGGATGAGGATCAGGCCGATGACGATGCTTTGCGTGTAGGACGAGACGTTGTTGAACTGCAGCCCGTTCTGCAAGACGCCGATCAGTCCTGCACCGACCACCGTGCCGCCGACGCTGCCGATGCCGCCGAACAGCGAGGTGCCGCCGATGACGACCGCCGAGATCACCGTCAGCTCGTAGCCGATGCCGGCGACGGCTTCGGAGGAGTTGAGCCGCGCCGACAAAACGAAGGCGGCGAGGCCGGCGAAGAAGCCGACGATGATGTAGACCGAGATCAGGATGCGGTCGACACGCAGGCCGGAGAGCCGTGCCGCCTCGGCATTGCCGCCGACGGCATAGACCGCGCGGCCGTAACGTGTGTAGCGCAGCACGATATGGCATAGGATCGCGGCAATCGCGAAGATGATCGCCGGCACCGGAACCGGGCCGATCAGGCCGGTACCGAACCAGCGCATCGAGGCGTCGAAGCCGGAGATCGGGCCGCCATTGGAAATCGTCAAGGTCAGGCCGCGAAACACGGTGAGGCCGCCGAGCGTGACGACGAAGGGCGGCACCTTCAGCCTGGTGATGGCAAAGCCCTGGACGCCGCCGGCCACGGCGCCGACGACGACGGCGGCGAGAAGGGCGGCGAACCAGCCATAGCCTTGCGTGCCCGACGTCGACAGCGACAGCGTGTTGGCGGTGCCGCCCTTGGCCACCACCGCCGCGACCATGCCGCAGAAGGCGAGCAGCGAGCCGACCGACAGGTCAATGCCGGCGGTAAGGATAACGAAGGTCATGCCGAGCGCGATCAGCCCGGTGATCGAGATCTGGCGCATGATGTTGAACAGGTTGATCGGGTCGATGAAGCTCGGCTTCAGCACGGTGAAGACGACAATCAGCAACGCCAGGAACATCAGCGGGCCGAAGCTCATCAGCAGGCGCGCAATATTGACGCCGCCGCGCTGGCTCCGTTCGGTCGTGCTGGTCATTGCGTTGCTTCCTGCTTCTGGTCGAGCGCCATCAGTTCCATCAGTTTCTCCTCGGTCGCCTCGATACCGGGCATCTCGCCGGTGATGCGCCCGCGCCGCATGGTGACGATCCTGTCCGACACCGCAAGCACTTCGGGCAGCTCGGACGAGATCATCATGATGGCGATGCCGCGCGCCGCGAGCTCCACCAGGATCTGGTGCACTTCCGCCTTGGCGCCGACATCGACGCCGCGCGTCGGTTCATCGACGATCAGCACCTTGGGGTCGCGTGCCAGCCAGCGGGCAAGGATGACCTTCTGCTGGTTGCCGCCGGACAGTCCCTCGATCGCCTGCTCGGGCGAGGCCATGCGGATCGACAGCGTCTTCCTGTAGTTCGCCAACGCCTCGCGCTCGCGCCGCTCGGCCATGAAGCCGACATTGGAGTAGCGGTCGAGCGCAGCGATCGAGAAATTGGTGAGGATGGCGAGTGCGGCGAAGATTGCCTGGTGCTTGCGGTCTTCCGGAACCAGCCCGATGCCGAGCTCGATGGCGTCGGCGGGTGAGGCGGGCGCGATCGGCTTGCCGTCGAGCATGATGGTGCCGGCTGCAATGCGGTCGGCGCCGAAGATGGCGCGGGCGAGCTCGGTGCGGCCGGAGCCGACGAGCCCGGCGACGCCGAGGATTTCGCCCGCCTTGAGGTCGAGATCGACGCCTTCGAGCACGATGGCGTGCGGCGCCTGCGGATCGCGCACCGTGCGCAGGCCGCGCACCGAGAGCCGGACGTCGCCGGCGACATCGCGCTGCGTCGGCCTGGCATAGAGCTCGGAAGCGGCGCGGCCGACCATCTTCTCGATGATCTTCGGCAGTTTGATCGGCCCGCCTTCGCGGTCGAGATGGCCGGCCAGCCTGCCGTCGCGCAGCACCGTCATGCGGTCGCAGATCGCCGAGGCCTCCTCCAGCCGGTGGGTGACGAACATGATGGCGACGCCATCCCTGCGCAGCCGGCCCATAATCGCCATCAGCTTCTGCACTTCGGTTTCAGTCAGCGCCGAGGTCGGCTCGTCCATGATGATCAAGCGGCTCTTCAGCGATAGCGCGCGGGCGATCTCGACCAGCTGCTGCTCGGCCACCGACAGCGCCGACACCGGCGTCGCCGGGTCGAGGTCGAGGCCGACGCGAGCGATGATCGCGCGCGAATCTTCCTCCATCTTCCGCCAGCTGACCAGCCCGAACCGGCCGAGCGGTGCGCGGCCGATGAAGATATTCTCCGCCACGGTCAGCGTCGGGATCAGGCTCAGTTCCTGGTAGATTGTTACGATGCCGTGGCGCTTGGCATCCTGCGGATTGTGCGGGCTGAATTCGACCCCATCGAAGACGATGCGGCCGCTGGACGGCGGCATCACGCCGGACAGGATCTTGAGCAGCGTCGATTTGCCGGCTCCGTTCTCGCCGAGCAGGCCGAGAATCTCGCCGGGGCGGACTTCGAGCGAAACGTCGTTCAGCGCCGTGACGCCGGCAAAGCGCTTGGTCACGCCCTCGACGGTGAGCAGGGCGGGAGAGGGTGAAGGCGCAGTGGCTTCAGTCGCGGGCAAAGGTTGCTCCCAATTTGCGATTGATGGCGGGACAGCGCCCCCTCTGGCCTGCCGGCCATCTCCCCCTCAAGCGGGGAGATTGCAGCTTCATTGGCTTCGCCTCTTCTGCAAGATCGAAAACTAGCGAAAGCCGACGTGACATCCAATCTCCCCCCTGTTTGGACCGGAGACATCGCGAACAGGTGTGCGAGGACATCGCGAACAGTTTCCCACCCTATCTGTTGCTTGCG